>JAIMAR010000079.1 GCA_023511855.1 Bryobacteraceae bacterium | reverse complement strand
GGCTGCGGCGGCGCTCTATGCCGCGCTGGTGAGCGGTCTGCTGCGCAGCTTAGGTCCGAGCCACAGTCATCCGGCCGAGCTCTTGAAAAGACTCAACGGAGCGCTGCTGGAGCGCAAGGCGGACGCGCGCTTTGTCACGCTGCTGGTCCTGCTGTGGCAGCCCCGCTCGCGCGAGCTCCGGATGGCCAACGCGGGCGCCATGCCCCCGCTGATCTGGCGCAAAGGCCAGTTGCACAAACCACGCGTCGAGGGCATCCCGCTGGGTCTGCTCGAAAACCGCGAATACGAGGAGGTCGCTTTCCGAGCCGAACCCGGAGACTTGATCGTTCTCTATTCGGATGGCATAGAGGATCAGCATAATGCGGCCGGCGACCATTACGGGAGAAGCCGGGTGCTGCGCCTGCTGGAGGAGAACTGGGACAGGGCTCCCCAGGAGATCGTCCAACGGCTGTTCGCCGATCTGGACCGCTTTTCGGCAGGGATGGAAACTTTCGACGACCAGACGGTGATCGTGATGCGGGTAAAGTAATCATGTTGCTTTCCTCGGATGCCTACTCCTACCGCTCCGGCGTGCTCTACTGCGAGGAAGTGCCGCTCGACGAAATTGCGCGGCGCGCCGGCACGCCGTGCTACGTCTACTCGAGCCGCGCGGTGCTGAACCGTTTCCGGGCATACAAAGGGGCGCTGGAGGGATTTCCGCACCTGGTTTCCTACGCCGTGAAGGCCAACTCCAATCTCGCGCTGCTGCGGCTTTTGGCCGAGGCCGGGGCCGGCTTTGACATCGTCTCCGGCGGTGAGCTGTTCCGCGTGATTCAGGCCGGCGGCGATCCCTCGCGGGTGGTGTTCTCGGGTGTCGGCAAGACGCCGGCGGAGATCGAGTACGCTCTAAAGAGCAGCATTTACGCCTTCCACTGCGAATCCGAAGGGGAACTGGGTCTGATCGAGGCTCTGTCGGCGCGGCTGGGCGTGCGCGCGCGCGTGGCGCTGCGGGTGAACCCGGATGTGGATGCGGGGGCGCATCCTTATATCTCCACCGGCATGCGCGAGCACAAGTTCGGAATCGAGATGGCGGAGGCGGAGTCGCTGTATCGCCGTGCGCAAAAGTTGCCGCACCTGTCTCTGGAGGGCGTGAGCTGCCATATCGGCTCGCAAATCCTCGAAGTCGAACCGCTGTTGGAAGCTCTCGATCGCCTCTTGGAGCTAGCGCGGCGGCTGCGCCAAGCCGGGCTGCCGATCCGGCATCTGGATTTGGGCGGCGGGCTGGGCATTCCCTACCGGCTGTCCGACGCTGCGCCGAACATTGCCGAATTTGTGAAGCAAGTGCGGCGGCGCATGGAGGGGCAAGATCTGTTTCTGATCCTGGAGCCGGGCCGCTCTATCGTCGGCGAAGCGGGAGTGCTGCTGACGACGGTGCTCTACCGCAAGCCCGGCGCAACGCGCGAGTTCATTATTGTCGACGCAGCCATGAACGACTTGCTGCGGCCGTCGCTCTACCAGTCCCATCACGAAATCTTCGCCGTGCGCCAATCTCTGCGGGGCACGGTCCGGGCAGACGTCGTCGGTCCCGTGTGCGAATCCGGGGACTTCCTGGCGTTAGACCGTGAGATGCCGAACGCGTTGCCGGGCGATGTGCTGGCGGTCTGGACGGCTGGGGCCTATGGGTTCGTGCTCGCCTCCAATTACAACTCACGCCCGCGGCCGCCCGAGGTCCTGGTGGAGGCGGACCGCTGGCGAATCGTGCGCGCTCGGGAGACTTACGAGGACCTGATCCGGGGCGAGAGCGTGTAGCGTCGTCCGGCCATTCTGGCATCTTTCGGCATCCTTCTTGTCTCGCGGTGGCCCGGCTCTGCTTGCGTGGAGTGGTTTCAGCCATGAAAGAACCCCGCCGAGTCTCGCTCTGACCGAATTCGAGCAAGTCTAGCCCAAAATCTGAAATTCGGAAGAATTTCCGCAAAACATCGGCTGGAAGTCATTCGAATGAATGTAGTTGACAATCTTTCGAGCCCGCTGAAATATCGATTTGCTCGCAGTTGGAGCGAACGGGTAAAGATATCGACCCAGGGGAGTTGGGAGAATCCGTGAATGACAGAACGGAATGGATATGTTTAAGTCGGTGCATGTATTCCGTTCAGAGGAGAGAAAAGTGCGAAACACGTTGATCTTGCTTGCTATTGGGCTGGTTTTGACCGGCGTGGTCTGGGGCCAGGAGACGCGGGGCAGCATCGTGGGAACGGTGACCGATCCGCAAAACGCCGTGGTTCCGGGCGCCACGGTCATAGTAACGAATGTGGGTACGGGAACTAGCGTCCGGCTGGTCACGAACCAGAGCGGCTACTACGAGGCGCAGTTGCTGCTTCCCGGCAGCTATACGGTAACCGTAGAGGCGCCAGGCTTCAAGCGGTCGGTACGGTCTGGCTTGACGCTGGCGTTAGGGGAACAGTTGCAAATCAACTTCCAGATGGAGGTCGGCGGGGTTACCGAGTCCGTGACGGTCACGGGCGAGGCTCCCATCCTGGACACCAGCACCGTGAGCACCGGGCGCGTCATCAGCAACAAAGAGGTGATGGACCTGCCGGTGATAGGCAACAACATCGTCATGCTGACCAGGTTTGCGCCAGGCGTGCAGGTGCCGGGCACCACGCAGTTCCTGGTGCAGGGGCAGGTGGGCGGCGGCTCCGGATATTACGCGCCTGGCAACATCGGCGGCAACGAGTGGTCGATCGACGGAGTGTCGACCAATGGCACCGACCGGCGCGTGTCGATTATGCCCAGTCCGGACCTGGTCGACGAGTTCAAGATTGAGACGGTGAGCTTCGACGCCAGTTTCGGCCATGCCACGGGCTTGAACATCGCCATGTCCACCAAGTCCGGCGCGAACGAGTTCCACGGCACGGGTACGTACCAATATATGAACCAGCGCTGGAATGCGGCTTCGTTCTTCGTGAAGCAAAACTACTATCGGAAGATCGCCGAAGCGCGGGCGGCGGGCAACTTCGTCTTGGCGGATCAACTGGCCAAGCAGCCGATGCTCCCGGCCGGCCACATGAACAACTATCACACGACGATCAGCGGTCCCGTCTGGATTCCGAAAGTGTTTGACGGGCGCAACCGCCTGTTCTTCTTCTTGGGGTACTCTAACCTGACCAATCTTCAATCGGCTCGGCCCAGTGAAGTGAACTACACGGTGCCGACCATGGCGATGCGGACCGGCGACTATTCCAAGCTGCTGCTGGTGGACCCAGTGCGTTATCAGGTCTACGACCCGGTTTCGACCCGGCCGGATCCGGCGCGGCCGGGCTTCTATGTGCGCGATCCGTTCCCGGGCAATATCATTTCCTCCTCTCGGATCATGATGCCCAAGATGTACGACTTCTATACGAAGCGGATGCCAATCCCCAACAATGATCCGACCGACCCGACCAAGGAGCCGGTCAACAACTACATCGCCTCGGGGATGCCGAACAACGTGTACTTCCATTCCTGGTCCAACCGGTTCGATTACCAGGCCAACGACAAGCACCGCTTCTTCTTCCGATGGATGAAAACTCACTTCATTGAGGACGCTCAAGACTACACGTACGAGACCGAGGCGGGCCTGATGGCCTGGAACGAGCGGCGGCCGGCCTTCAGCGCCGCGGCCGACTGGACCTATACGGTGAGTCCCAATACGCTGCTGAATGTGACGCTGAGCGCGAACTCTTTTATTTTGGAGAATCAGCGGCTCGGCACGCGCAAGTACAAACCGACGAGCGTGGGGCTGCCCGCCTACGTGGATGCGAAATGCGGCGACAACTGCCGGTTGCCGCGGGTGATCTGGCCGGGGATGACCGCCTGGAGCGGCGACATGGTGTTGAGCACCTCGGTCGATGCCGGCACGAAAGGGTGGCAACGGGTTGTCCGGTCCAACTTGACCCATATTCGGGGCAGCCATACCTTGCGGGGAGGCTTCGAGCTCCGGCACCATTTCCGCAACCAGTTGCAGCCAGGCGGGTTCACGTCGGGCAACTTTACCTTCGCCAACAGTTTTGTCCGGAAAGACGGCGATGGGTTTGTGCCCGCAGGCAGCCTGGGGCTAGTGTGGGCGACCTTCTATCTGGGTATGCCCACCGGCATGTCGATCGACACCAACGACACTTACGCGCTGGTGAGCCCCTACACGAGCTGGTTTGTGCAGGACACTTGGCGAGTCACGCGGAACTTGACGTTGACGCTGGGGCTGCGCATGGAGCACGAGATGGGGGCAAAGGAGCGCTACAAGCGGGCGCTCTCCTATTTCGATCCTAATCTGACGCTTCCGATTACCGCCGCCGCTCAAGCGGCTTATGCGGCCAATCCCGTGCCGGAGCTGCCGGCCAGCCAGTTTGTGGTGAAGGGCGGGCCGCGCTACCTGGGCAAGGACGGCGCGCCGGACCGGATGTGGAGGAGCGAGCTGATGTGGCTGCCCAGACTCTCAGCTGCGTGGCAGTGGACCCCGAAGATGATTTTGCGCGGGGGATATGGGATCTACTACGACACGCTGAATGTGATGAACCAGGCGGCCAATCAGTTTGGCTTCTCTCGGACGACGAGCACCGTGCTGACCACGGACTTCGGCTACCATTGGCTGGTGGGCGATCCGGCCAGAGGCATCTCGCCTCTGACCGATCCCTTTCCCGTCCGCAGCGACGGCACCCGTTTCGATGCCCCATTGCGCGACGCGCTGGGACCGATGGCCCTGGTTGGCCAGTCCTTCACCTTCAACCGTTACGACCGCGAGCATCCGCGGGTTCAACGCTGGCGGGTCGGGATCCAGCGGGAGTTGGCCGAGAACATGATGTTCGAGGTCGCTTATTGGGGCCAATGGGCCGACCGGCTGAGCGTCACCCGGCGGCTGGACGCCCTGCCGGGTCAGTATTGGGCGACGGGTCTGGTGCGCAACAACGCTGTGGCGACCGAGATGAACCGCAACGTCACCAATCCGTTTCACATCTCCAACTTCCAGGCGCTCCAGACCTCAAACCCGGTCGTGTACCAATACATGTCCACGCTGTCCTTCTTCACCAGCCCGACCATCCAAAAGAACCGGCTGCTGCGGCCCTATCCGCACATGAACGGCTTGTATGATTCCGCAGACCCCATCGGCAAGGCGCGGACGCATGCGCTCGAAATCAACTTCACCCGCCGTTTCTCGAAAGGCTTGAGTTTGAACGCCTCCTATTCCAGGATGCACCACGAGCGTTGGAACATCCTCGAAAACGAGTTCGATAAAGAACCAACTTACTGGTGGCCGGATGACACAACGCGGCCGCACCGCTTGACAGCGACCGGCATCTACCAGTTGCCGTTTGGCAAGGGCCGTCGTTACCTTCAGAGTGGCTTCTTGAGCTACATTGTCGGCGGCTGGCAGATCGCACTGACCTATGAATTCCAGCCTGGTCCGCTGCTGGCTTGGGGCAACATTTTCTACTACGGAGACTTGAAAACGTTCGAAAAGGACGCCACCTCGACCCCCAGAACGCTCGCGCAGTGGTTCAACACGAACCTGCCGTTTGAGCGGAGTTCGACCAAGCTGCCGGCGGCCTATCACGTCCGGGTGTTTCCGAGATACTTCAACGGACTGCGGGCCGACGGACTGAAACAGTGGAACGGCAACATTCTGCGCGAATTCCGGATCACCGAACGGGTTCGGCTCCAGTTCCGCGGCGACTCGATGAACCTGCAAAACCGCTCGCAGATGGCTGCGCCGGATCTTTCACCGACCTCCACCAATTTCGGCCGGATCACCGCACAGACCTCGTCGCTGAACCGTTACTATCAGTTCCAGGGACGGATTCAGTTTTAGGCCGAGGAGGCCCAAGGGATTTGCGGCGCTGGACGTGTGCTCCGGCGCCGCAACCCCTCTCAGCATCTGAGAACGAGCGAGCGGCTCAGGGCGACGACCTCTCATACACGCGCACGTAGTCCACTTCCATGCGTTGGGGGAAGATCGAATCGTCGATGCCCTTTTGGCCGCCCCAAGCGCCGCCGATCGCGACGTTCAGAATCAAATAGAACGGCTGATCAAACGGCCAGACGGCGGGGCCGGTCTTCTCGTTGTTGTAGCTGAAGTACTTCTGATCATCAACGAAGAAGTCCAGCCGTTCGGGTGTCCATTCCAGCGCGTAGGCGTGGAAATCAGCGTAAGGCTTGTCGATGCGGATGGACGCTCCTTTGCCGGTTTTCTTGACGTGGTTGTAGGCTTCGGTGTGGATGTTGGCATGGATGATGTCCGGCTCGAAGCCGACGTTCTCCATGATGTCGATCTCGCCGCAGCGCGGCCAGCCGACCTCGCGGCGGTTCACGCCGAGCATCCAGATGGCGGGCCAGGTTCCGCGCCCCGTGGGGAGTTTGGCCCGGACCTCGATGCGCCCATAGCGCCAGGCGGCTCTGCCCTCGGTGGTGACGCTGGCGGAGGTGTATTCGGCGAATTGCCGGCTGCGCTGCCACGAAGTTGCGCCGGGTTCATAGCGCGGATTCGGAAACCGTTCTTTGCGGGCTTCAAGCACGAGCACGCCGCGTTCGACTCGGGCGTTCTCAGCCCTGGCGCGGGTGTAGTACTGAGCCTCCTGGTTGCGGACGAAACCTTCCTCGTAGGTCCATTTGGCCGGATCCGGCAGGCCGTCTTTCTCAAATTCGTCGGACCAAACAAGTTTCCATTCGGCGCCCTGGACAGCGGCACAAAGACAAGCAGCAAGAACCGCCACAGCCGATGCTCGCATGATTCTTCCTCTGCAATGATTATCCTGCAAGGCGACGCCGGCCGGAGCCCGCAACGGGCTCAGCGGCCGCGGCCGGGTGCAGGCGCAGCCTGAGGCGCAACCGGGCCGATCGGAGCAGGAACGAATCCACCTTGGCCGCTGAAGCCTCCGCCACCGAAACCCCCAAAGCCTCCGCCCCGGCCGGGACCCATGCCTCCCGGGCCCATCGGCCCACCGCGCCCGCCCGGCCCCATCGGGCCGCCGCGGCCGCCGCGGCCACCGCCTCCGGGCCCCATCACCGGAACGCTCGTGTCCGGCGTGGCCCCAGGAGCGGCCGGAGTGACGGCTTGCCGCATGATCGCCGCCATTGCCAGACGGTCCTGACGCACGTCGTAGAGGAATTCCCACTCCTTGTAATTGGTCCGGTCGTTATAAACCTTGATGGATTCCGAGTCGCGCTTGCTCGCGATGCCGGCGATCCCGCCTACTTGCACGGGCTGCTGCGCGGCAGCCGCTGCGGCTGCCGTCACCGCGCCGCGCTGGGTGGGAGTGGTCAGCAGGCGCTGGATGAGTTGAATGGCCGGATTGGACCCCGGAGCCGCTGCGGGCGCAGCGCCCCCGCCGGGCGACGGCGTGGCCGGAAAAGTCACGGTTTGTGGCCCGCTCGCAGGGCCAGGTGGTCCCACGGGAACCGGCATGGGCAGCACGCCCGGCGCCTCACTCCCTTCGGCGGCCCCGCCGGGAACCATCCCTGCGGAGACGCCTGCGGTGACCACTTGGCCGGGCGCAGGTCCAGGAATATCAAGTTGCATGCCCGGGGTCGCCGGTTGCGGGGGCATGCCCTCCGGCTCTTCCTCAGAGGGTAGCTGGGGCGCGCCCGCGGCAGGAGCGAGGATCATATCGCTGGGACGCTGCTGCTGCCACAGCGGAACTGCCGTCTCTTGCTGTGCGGCAGTTTGCGTGGAAGCGGATTGAGCCGCATCGCCGGTTTGAGGGCCATAGACCAGCGAATCCGGGAAGACGCCCAGGCCCGTGGCGTGGATGAGGCGCCATTCATCCTCGCCGGTCATGGGGTCTTTATAGCGGCGGCGCAGGAAGCGGCGGTTATTTGTGTTCTCTAGGGCGTCCAAATCCGGAGGGTAGCGCCCGAAGGCGCGGAAATACAGCTGGATGGCCCGCTTATATTGCTCGCCGCGGTCGATCAACATCTGCTCGCGGTCGCGCTGGGCCTCTAGCACCACGCGGGGAAGCTCGTTATAGAGTGAGATGGCGATGAAGGCGGCCAGCAGGAAGACCACCAGCACGGCGTAGCCGGCCTCTGGGTTTCTGACGCGCATCCCGTTCATTAGCCCACTTGCGGCTCCAGCGGCAGAGTCTGCTCGTTGTTGGACTGCAAGTCCTCCACTACCACTGAGTTTACGCCGATTCGAACCACCCGGTAACGCATCTTCAGCACGTCGCCTTCGCCGCCCACCAGAATCTCGTCGCCGTCCAAGAAGAAGGCGCGTTTGGGGCCTTGCGGCAGCGGCGCGGTGAAGCCGTAAAACCGGAGCGGGATCTGCGGAGGCCGGGGTTTGGCCGGCGGCGGCTCCGGCGCCGGCGGCGGCTCGACGGTTTGCGGCTTGGGGATGATCTTGGGCTCCGGATGCTTGGGCAGAGGCGCGGCGCCAAAATCAAACAGGCTGCGGCGTCCGCCCTCGATAGCGACCTTCTGGAGCTTCTCCAGCAGGTCCAGCCGCAGCGTAGCTTCAAGCGTGTTCGCCTCACTCAGGTCCATGGCCCGCCGGCGCAGCGAGGGCCGAAACTCTTGAAGGCGGTTCTGGCGGGCCCGAGGCGCCTCAGCGCGGACTACAGGCCGTCCGGTTTCCGCAAGCGTCACGGTAGATGACGTCGCGGCGGCACGGGGCTGAACAGGTGAAGCCGCCGGAGCCCCTGAGATAAGGTTGGTATAGATTAAGTAGGCGGCCAGAGCCACCAGGGCCAGCAGGACGACAAGCTTTTTGGGTTCCGCCCCGAGTTTCATTGCGCCGGCGCCTCCCCGCGCACAAACACATTCAGCCGAAGGCCGATGGCGAGCACGCCTGGCGTTTGAGTAGGCTGCGCCTGGAGCCGCTCGATGGTCAGGAAGCGCGGCGAGCGGTCAATGGCGTTAATGAATTCGATCAGGTCGGCGTAACTGCCCTGATAGTTGCCGTTAATGGTCATCATGGCGAACTCGTCGCTCCCTTCGACCGGATCAAAGGTGTACACATGATCGCCGGGTTTGATGCCGGACTGTTCCGCCAGCCGGTTCAACTCGGAAAGTACCGTGGAGTAAGCGGTCTGGCGGTCTAGGAAGTAACGCTCGAGAAACTGCTTGGACAGCTCACGCGTCTTTTCGACGCTGGCGGCGAGGCTGCGGAGCCGTTCGGTGGTTTCGCGCTGCGTGTGGAGCTGCTGGCGCAATTGAGCTAGTTGCCGGGAGAGTTGTTCTTCGGAACCGCTCCATGGCCGCAAGAGGGCGGCCGCGGCCGCGAAGTTGGCAGCCAGCAGAATTCCCAGCACAATTCGGCTGGTCCGGCGTGGGTCTCTGAACCAGCGCCGGAGGTTTCCGGGGAACCGTTCTCCGATCTTCGCGTTGAATGCCATGGTGGAACCTTAGAGCCTCCGGTTGTAGTTGACGCTTACCCGGTAGCGGTACAGCGGCTGCTCCTGGGAAGGCGGCGTCCAGCTATGCACCTCGACGGACCCGAACAACGGCGAGTTCTCCATGCGCTGGAGCATTTCGATGACGGGCGGCTGCGCTTGCGAGGCCACCACCATGTCCAGGAAAATCTCGCTCTGCGAATCCACCTGCGGCCGGATCGAGATGAGCCGCACGTTGTGCGGCATGACCCCTTCCAGGTCGCCGAAAATCCGCGTCCAACTGATGGCCTTGCGGTAAAGCAGCGAGTTGAGGAATGCGGCCTGATCCAGAACGGCGGCGTTCTCAGGGCGCCGCAGGAGCTCTTGCAACCGGGCCTGCTCCCGGCCGAGCGAGGCGATCTCCTGCTGAAGTGCGGCGAGCTCGCGCCGGGTCTCGGCGGCGCGGCCGCGCTCCTGCACCGTGAGATAGAGCAAAAAAGCCAAGGATGCCGACAAGACTACCCCCAGCGCCGCCGTGGCCGCCAGCAAAGGCCGCACCTGCTGGAATGGTTCACTGGCGAGGTTGACAGGGATTCGCATAAACTCTCATGACTCCTTGAGGGATTCCAGATAGCCGTGCAGCCCGGCGTCGAATTCGCCCGGCGCGCCGTGCGGCGCCGGGAGCGACTGCGCGCGCGGGCCCAGTTCGGATTCCAACCACCGGCACAGCGGTTGGGTGTCGGCTCCGAATCCGCATAACCAAAACGACTCGGGCGCTGCCCCGAGTTGATCTTCGATGTAGGCGGCTGTCGGATACAAATGCCCGGCGATCTCCTGGCTGGTGTACTCAGCGAGCTCGATCGCCCGGAAAAGTTTAAGCACTCCCGCGGAAAGCACCGCGAGGGTCAGGATGCGCCCGGTCCGCTTCACCAGGACGTGTAGACCGACGCCCGGAAGAAGTTCGAGCGCGGCCAGGGCGGACGTCGTCACCCAGCCGGGCTGAAATCCCGCCTGGCGGAAAGGCCACTCATAGCGGGTGACGATCTCCAGAGGCGAAATCGCCACCACGGCCTCCACGCGTTTGCCGCCGTGGCCGTCCGGCTGAGGGTAGTAGCTGAGCGCGGCCGAATCCACGTCGAACGGGACGCTGCGCTTCATGCGGAAGCGGATTAACGAGAGCTGCTCGGAGGGGTTGGAGGGAAAGTTGTCGAAATCAAGCACCGTGACGCGCACGGCGTAATCGGGGAGGATCAGAGCGGCCCGGCGCTTGCGGCGGCTGCCGTCGGCGGGGACCAGTGCGCGGACCTGCGCCAGAAGGGTTTCCGGTCGCAAAACGTTGTCTCGCACCGGCGAGACCGAAATCACATCCGGTTCGAGCGGCGTAAAGCTAAGGCGGGGCGGCTTGCCGGTATAGGCAGCCGCGATGCCCGCTTCGGAGAGCTCGAAAGCATAAGGAGGCGGCGGATCTTTCAGCCAGCGCGCCAGCATGCGTGATAAGGCCATATGGGCTCCCTCAGCCTTCAATAAAGGTCACCTTGTTCAGCTCTTTCAAAGTGGTAATCCCCTTGCGTACTTTCTCCAGGCCGGACTCCCGCAAGAAGGTCATACCCTCTTCCCGGGCCACGCGGCGGATCTCGGAACCGGGCCGCTTGTCTAGGATCATCTCGCGGATGCGTTCGGTAAGATCCAGCAATTCGCAGATGGCGGTGCGTCCGCGGAAGCCGGTGCCGCCGCACTCGAAGCAGCCCGCCCCCTCGTAGAAGGGCACGTCGCGCCACTGAGCGGGGTTCAGGCCGCTTTCTTCCAAATAAGAGTCCGGGTACTGCACGCGCCGCTTGCAGTGCACGCAGATGACCCGCACCAGCCGCTGCGCCAAGATGCAGTTCAGCGCCGAAACGAAGTTATACGGCTCAACGCCCATGTTCAGGAAACGCCCGAGCACGTCGAGCACATTGTTGGCGTGGACAGTGGTGAAGACCAGGTGGCCGGTGAGGGCGGCGTTGATGGCGATCTGCGCAGTCTCCTGGTCGCGGATCTCGCCCACCATGATTTTGTCAGGGTCGTGGCGCAGGATCGAGCGAAGCCCGCGGGCGAAGGTCAGGCCCTTCTTTTCGTTCACCGGAATCTGGGTGATGCCCTTGATCTGGTATTCGACGGGGTCCTCGATGGTGATGATCTTGTCCTCGTCGTTCTTGATCTCGCTCAGCGCGGCGTAAAGCGTGGTCGTCTTGCCCGAGCCGGTGGGGCCGGTGACCAGAACCATGCCGTATGGCTCTTTGATGTAGCGGCGGAACTTCGCCAGCTCGGTTTCGGAGAAACCCACCACGTCCAGCGTGAGCTTGGAGAACTTCTCGCTCATGGACTCCTTGTCCAGAACGCGCAGAACGGCGTCCTCGCCGTAGATGTTGGGCATGATCGACACGCGGAAGTCAATAAGGCGGCCTTTGTAGCGCACGCGGAAGCGGCCGTCCTGGGGGATGCGGCGCTCAGCGATATCGAGCTCGCTCATCACCTTGATCCGCGAAATGATGGTCGAGTGCCAGTCCTTAGCGATGGGCGGCATGGCGTAGTGGAGCACGCCGTCGATGCGGTACTTGATGGCGACCTCCTGGTCGCGGGTCTCGATATGGATGTCGCTGGCGCGCCGCTCGAGGGCGTTGAAGATGGTCGTGTCGACCAGTTTGATTACGGGCGCGATGTCGCTATCGGCGGCCGTAAGCCGGTCGATGGAGATCGTCTCATCCTGGCTGTCTTCATCGGCGACCACGTCCAGAGTGAACCCTTCGGTCACCTCCTCGAGCACGCGCTGGGATTGTTCGGTCTTCTTGAGCAGTTCGGAGATCTGGGAGAGAGTCGCTACTTTTACCCGGAGCTTCTTGTTCAGCAGTATGGCCAGCTCGTCGATCAGGTTGAGGTTGCGCGGATCGGAGAGGGCGATCTCCAGCGTGCCGTTGTCGGCGCGGATCGGCACGAAGTTATAACGGAACATCAGGTCGACCGGGATGGACCGGAACAGCTCATGGTCGATGCGGGCCCTATCCAGGTCCACGAATTCGCAGCGGTAGCGGGCGGCCAACGCCCGGGCCTGCTCGATTTCCTGCTGCGGGTCCTGAGGTCTAGCTCGATCCGTTGCCATAAGTCCCCCTCAGAATTCTGTTCTCATCGCAGGCTGTCCGCCAGAGAGAAGATCGGCAGATACAGGGCGATCAGGATAAATGCCACGAATACGCCCATAAAGATCATGATGGCCGGCTCAATGAGAGCCAACGCCGCGGTGGTGCGGAGGTTGACGTCCTCCTCGTAAAACTCCGCCACGCTGTTGAGCATGGAGGGCAGCGCGCCGGTCGACTCGCCGACCTCGGTCATGTCGATGGCCAGAGAGGGGAAGACTCCGGTGGCGCTCAGCGCGGCCGACAGCGACTGCCCCTCCTTTACCATTTTCCGCGTTTTCTCGAGCGATTTGCGCATCAGCCCGCTCGACATCGACTCGGAGGCGGTCTCGAGCGCCTGCACCAGGGGAATGCCGCCCACGAGCAGCGTGCTCAACAGGCGCGCGAACTGGGCCACCTGATACATGATCCAGATCTTGCCCAGCACCGGGGTGCGAAGCGTCAGGTTGTCCAAAGTTTCCCGAGCCGCTTCGCCGCGCGCCCACCAGCGGAAGGCCAACACTCCAACCGCCACGGCCGCAGCCGCCAACAGAACATAGGTTCTCGCCGCGGTCGCGAAAGCGATCAGGAATTGGGTCAAGGCGGGTAGTTCCGCCGACATGCTGCTATAGAGCGCGGCGAAGTTGGGCACCACATAGGTCACCAGGAAGACCATCAGGGCCAACACCAGCGCCAGTAGCACCGAAGGGTACAGAAGCGAAACCATCAGCTTCTTGCGGACGGCCAGGACCAGTTTCTGGTAGCCGATATAACGGTCGAGAACCTCAGGGAGACTGCCGCTTCTCTCACCCGCGAGAACGGAGGTGACATAGATCGGCGGGAAGATTCCCTGGCGCCGGAACGCTTCCGAAAGCAGCGCGCCGTTGCGCACCTCGTCGCGCACTTGCCGGATGTAACGGCCCAGGCGGGCGTCGGTGAGGCGGTCGGCGAGTAGATCCAAGGCCTTAAGGATCGGCAGACCGGCGCGGATCAGGGTGACGAATTGCTGGTTGAAGATGAGGAACTTTTCCAGGTTGAGTTTCTTGCGGCCGCTGCTGCCGGGTAGGAACCCGTTGCGGGGGCGGACCCAGTAGACCAGGTAGCCCTGATCGCTGTACTTCTTGCGGAGTTCGTGCGCGGAGGCGGCTTCGGCCACCTGCTGGTGGATCTCCCCGCGGGTGTCGGCGTATTTGAGCACGAACTGAGGCATGGCTCAGGGCGTTCCCCCTTCGGAGATGGCGTCCACGACCTCGGCGCCGGGCGGCGCGACGAATCGGAACAATGTCTCCGGCAACGCTGGATTGATGCGCTCGTTGGAGAAGCGGAACTCCATGACGGAGTGGTCTTGGCCAAGAACCTTTAGATACCGGATTTGCCGCGTAGGCGTTACCACGAACTCGACTTGCTGGTAAGGAGCGCGGTCGGACTTGGGCTGAGCGGCAATCCGCAGATCCTCGCCTTCGGGTTGGGAGACAAACCGCTGGAAATCACGCCAGAAATCCAGCCGGCCCAGGAGAAATCCCAATGGCGCCCGGAGATCGTCGCTTTCCTTGACTCGCATCCGCTCCACCCGGTTGTTGGCGGGCGAGTACAGATAGATCTGCTTGCCGTCCGAGACAAACAGTTTGCCCGGCGGCGCTGAATACTCCCATCGCATACGGCCCGGCTTGCGCAAAAACAGCTCCCCGCTTTCCCGCCGCTGGGGCCGACCCTGGGCCGTAAATGTTTGTTCAAAAAGGACTTGCAAGGTCTTTGCGCGATTGTACCGAGTTTCGACGGCCTTCAAAACTGAGCTCAGATCCTGGCCCTCCAAGAGCAAGGGCACACTCACCAGACACAGCAACACCCGCAGCCGCTTCACATCAGAGATGACGCATCCGGCCCGGCGAGCGTGCAGGGAAGTTCCTCACAACGTAGCCGCGCAGAGGCGGTTGGCTCAGTGATATTTTAGTGATATACTAAAGCCTGCTGGCGAGGCGCCGGCCAGTTTTCGCAGGGAAAGGTATTTCGGATGCGTTCGCGCTTCAGATCTTCTTTGGTCTTATTGCTGCTGGCTTCGGCCGCCTGCATCCCCGCGCTGGAGGCCGCTTCCGCTCCGCGCCTGCGGGTGAGCGCCAACCAGCGCTTCCTCGAATACCAGGACGGCAGGCCCTTCTTCTACCTGGGCGATACCGCCTGGGAACTCTTCCACCAGCTCACCCGCGAAGAGGCGGCTCTGTATCTGGAGAACCGCGCCCGCAAAGGGTTCACCGTGATCCAGGCCGTCGTGCTGGCGGAGCTAAAGGGTTTGGATGGACCCAACCCATACGGCGACCTTCCTTTGCTGGACAAGGATCCCCGGCGCCCCAACGAGAGGTATTTCCGGCATGTGGACGCCATCGTGAACAGAGCCGAAAGCCTGGGCCTGTTCGTCGGCATGTTGCCGACTTGGGGATCGTACTGGAAGACCGAGCGCCGAGAGGATCCACCCATCTTCAACCCGGCCAACGCGCGTGAATTCGGGCGGTTCCTGGGCAAGCGCTACCGGGACCGGGCCATCATCTGGATCCTTGGCGGGGATCACAACGTCGAGAACCAGCAGGAGCGGGCGGTTATCGATGCCATGGCCGAGGGACTAAGAGAAGGCGATGAAGGCCGCCACCTGATCACTTACCACCCGCGGGGACCCGGATTTTCTTCGGTGATGTTTCATAACGCTCCTTGGCTCGATTTCAATATGTTTCAGTCCTCGCATGGGGCCAAGGATCATGACACAGGCTTGTTCGCCGAGGGGGGCGTCCCGAACGTAGTTGAAGGTTGGTGGCAGACGGCGGCCGGCTTCGATGAGAATCCGGTTGACGAAAACC
>JAIMAR010000078.1 GCA_023511855.1 Bryobacteraceae bacterium | reverse complement strand
CGGCAGGCGCAGGTGCTGAGCGGTGGCCTCGGTGGTAATGAAGGTGCCCCGGCCGGTGGCCTCATTGCGACCTAGCGAACCGCCGAGCGCCAGCGGCTTGCCGGTCACCACACCGGTCACCAGGTGGCCCCGGGTCATGCTGTAGGTGTCCATGATCCAGGCCATAATCTGGGGGTTGGTGTAGACATCCGGAGCGGGGATATCCTGACCTGGCCCGATGATGGGCAAGATGGAAGCCGTGTAGCGGCGGGTAAGCCGCTCGATCTCTCCAAGCGACATTCTCTTCGGGTCGCAGGCGACGCCGCCTTTGCCCCCGCCGTAAGGAATGTTGACCACGGCGCACTTCCAGGTCATCCAAGTGGACAGAGCCTTAACCTCGTCTAAGGTAACGTCCGGGTGGAACCGGATGCCTCCCTTGGCCGGCCCTCGGGCCGTGTTGTGCTGGACCCGGTAGCCCTGGAAGCACTCGATCTTGCCGTTGTCCATGCGGACCGGCACGTTCACGCAAAGGATCCGCTCCGGGTACCGGATCATGTTCCGAACATCTTCGTCAAGCTGGAGCGCGTCGGCCGCCAGCTCAAAATTCTGCATCGCAACGGTATAGGCGTTTTTTTCTGCGGACGTGGCAGATGACAATGGATCCTCCTTCGACCATTCACATGATTAGTTTCGTGAATGTCTCCCCGTAGTATATATCAGATTTGCTCCTGATGCGAAGGTGCAACCACAGGCCTGGTTTTGACCATCTAAAAAGTGAGGGGGTTGGAATTGGCATTCTGGAGCCCGGTTTGGGACTTGGTGTCTGCGGGCATACGGCAGGCCGGTTCCCGGCCCAGCGCCGGCCGGCGCGCCGTGAATGCCCTTCTTCTGTTTCCCAGGCGGCTTGGCAGGCGCGGTTGGATGATTTTGTTGGTGCTGTTGGTTGTGGCCGCCCTAGCCGCCGAGATGCGGACATCCTGGCTTCAGGCCAGAATCTTCGCCGCCATTGTCCGCCAGGCTAGCTTTCACCTGGAGCCAGGGCCCAACCCAGCCCTCCGCTTCCCGGATCCCGCTCCCTACACGGACCGCTTGGGATATTCCCGGCTGTCCTCCTTCTTGGAGCGGTTGCAGGGCGCCGGCTACGCAGTGACGGCGCAAGCCCGGCACTCCCCGGTGGCGCAGCGGCTTCTTGAGGCGGGCCTGTACACGTTCTACAACAGCAAGCCTCAGGCGGGGTTGCGCCTGACCTGGCGGGAAGGTTCGGCGCTGTTTACGTCCCCGTATCCCTCCCGAAGCTATTACTGGTACGAGGAGATCCCTCCGGTCATCATCAACAGCTTGGTCTTCATCGAGAACCGAGAGATCCTCGAAGCGCGCAGCCCCTATTTGAACCCAGCCGTGGAGTGGGACCGGCTGGCGGGCGCTTTCGTCGACTACAGCATCAGCCGGGTGAACCCGTCCCACCGGGTCTCCGGCGGCAGCACCTTGGCGACGCAGCTTGAGAAACTTCAGTACTCCCCCGGCGGGCGGACCACCTCGCCGGGTGAAAAGGCCCGTCAGATCCTTCGCGCCTCTTTGCGCGCCTACCGCGACGGGGAGATCACCCTGGAAGCCCGCCGCCGCGTGATCCGGGACTACCTCAATTCCTTGCCCCTGGCTGCCTCGCCCGGCTACGGCGAGGTGCAGGGGTTGGGAGACGGGCTGTGGGCCTGGTACGGCGCGGACTTCGCAGAAGTGAATCGCCTGCTTTCTCCAGCGGCGCTGAAGGCGGGCGTGACCCCGGAGCAGGCCCGCGCCTACCGTCAGGTGCTGAGCCTGTTGCTGGCGGTCAACAGCCCGGGGCATTACCTGGTCAAAGACCCGGCTGCTTTGGAGGCACGCACGGATGAGTACCTGCGGCTGCTGGCCCGCGCTGGGGTGATTCCGCGCGAGCTGGCGCAGGAAGCCGCCCGGCGCCGGGTCCGGCTCCTGCGGCAGGCGCCGCCGCTGCCGCCGGTATCGTTCACCGACCGTAAAGGCGCCGACGCTGTGCGCAGCAACCTGCTTTCCTTGCTGGGCGTCGAAAACACTTATGCCTTGGACCGGCTCGATTTGACGGTCCATACCACACTCGACGTGGCGGCCCAGCAGCAGGCTGCACGGCTGCTTCAACAGTTCCGAGATCCTGAATTCGCGGCTCAGGCGGGCCTGTTCGGCGAGCGCTTGCTGAACAGGGAGGGTCTGGATGCCGTGATCTACAGCTTTACCCTCTATGAGAGGACGCCTCAGGGCAATCTCCTACGGATTCAGACCGACAGTTACAATCAGCCGCTCAATGTGAATGAGGGGACCAAGCTGGAACTCGGCTCCACGGCGAAGCTGCGCACCCTGGCGCACTACCTGGAGATCGTGGCCGAGCTCCATGACCGGTACGCCGCCGCCGCGCCCGCAGAGCTGGAGCAGCTCCTCAACGAGGCGCGGGATCCCATCCGGCGCTGGGCCGCCGAATGGTTGTCCGGCGCCGCCGACAAGTCCTTAACGGCGATGCTGAACGCGGCCCTCGAACGCACCTATTCCGCCAGCCCGGCCGAAGGGTTCTTCACCGGCGGCGGCCTGCACTACTTCCGCAATTTCGACAACGAGGACAACGGCCGCGTGATGACCGTCTCGGAGGCATTCCAGCGCTCGGTCAACCTGGTCTTCATCCGGCTCATGCGGGATATCGTGCGCTACCATCAGTTCGCCAACCCGGACCGGGCGGCCATTTTGGAAGATCCGCGCCATCCGGCGCGCCGGGAGTACTTGATAAGGTTTGCGGAATACGAGGGCGCGATCTTCCTGAACCGGTTCTACCAGCGGTACCGCGGCCTGGGTCCCTCCGAACTCCGGGCGGAGTTGGAGGCAAGCCGGTCCAAGCGGCGTGTGCATCCGCTGGAAACTTGGCTGCTGAACTATCTGATCCAGAATCCGGGCGCCTCCTGGAGCCAGGTGCTGGAAGCGAGCCGGCCGGTCCGGATCGAGGCCTATGACTGGCTGTTCTCCAGCCGCCCCAAGCAGGCCCAGGACAAGCCTATCGCCATTCTGCTGGAGCAGGACGCCTTCGCTGAGATTCATAAGGCTTGGAAGCGCTTGGGCTTTCCTTTCGACCGGTTAGTGCCTTCCTACGCCACGGCGCTGGGCAGCTCCGGCGACAACCCGGCGGCCCTGGCGGAGCTGGCCGGCATCATCCTGAATGACGGCGTGCGGCTGCCCAGCCTGCGGATCCGAAAGCTCCACTTCGCCGAGGGCACGCCCTGGGAGACGGTGGTGGAGCCGGGTCCGCCTGCGGCCGAGCGAGTGATGCGGCCTGAGGTGGCGGCGGCCTTGCGGCAGGAGATGTTCAAGGTGGTGCAGTCCGGCACCGGACGGCGGGCTTTCGGTTCGGTGGTGGCTCCCGACGGGACGGTCATCCCTGTGGGTGGGAAGACCGGGACTGGCGATAACCGCATCGAGGCGGTGTTGCCGAGCGGCGCCCGCGTTACCCGGGGCATTCTCAACCGCACCGCGACCTTTGTCTTCATCATCGGGGACCGTTTCTTTGGGACGGTGACGGCATACGTTCCGGGCAGCGCGGCGGCGAGCCATGAATTCACCAGCGCCTTGCCCGTGCAAGCCTTTCGGATCCTCGCCCAGAATTTGCAGCCGCTCGTGGCGGCGCCGGCGCCCGCCGATGATGGCCTCCCCGGCGTCCCGCGCCTGCTGGCGCGCTCGGCAGCCGCCCCAGGCTCGAATGACTGAGCCGCGGATGCTCCAGCGGCTCACGGCCGGGAGCCGGGCGTCCTAGTTCTCCTCGTGGTACTCCTCCTCGGTGTTCACGGCCCAGAGGTTCGCCTTGGAGGTGACGCCCGCTAGGATGTTGTCCACCGCCACCATCGCCGCCAGCATCGAATGGTCCTGGTTGTTGTAGCGGTGCATGCCGTTGCGTCCAACCAAGTAGAGATTCTCAAACTGGTCCAGATAGTCCCGCAGCCGGTCGAACTGCGAATAGGAGCCGAAATAGGCCGGGTAGGCTTTCTCCATCCGGATGACGGTCGAGTCCACGACCTCGGCGGCGTCGATCAGGCCGATCCGCTCCAGCTCGCGGATGCCCAGTTGCACCAGCTCCTGGTCCGGCATGTTCCACAAGCGGTCCCCCTGGAAGCAGAAGTACTCCAGCCCGATCCACACCTTGGACCGGTCGGCGACAAGGTAGGGACTCCAGTTGTTGAAGATTTGCAGCCGCCCGACCTGCACCTCCGGCTCCTGGATGTAGATCCAGTTGTCGGGAACCAGCCGGCCGTTTTCCTGGGCCTTGAGCTTGTTGAGCAGCAGGCCCACGGTGATAAAATCCCGATAAACCAGCCCCTCGCTGATCCGGCGCACTTCTTCTGGAACGTCCGCCTCCAACCCGCGCACCAGATCGCGCACGGCCATGCTCGAAAAAAACAGATCCCCTTCAAAACGTTTTATTTCGCCGCTTTCCGCGTGGACCGCGGTTAGGGCCGTGATGCGGTTTCCGCTGGCGTGCAGCCGCTGGACCTCCCAACCGGTCAGCACCTCCCCGCCCAGTTGCGTTACGCGCCGGGCGACCTCCTCCCACATTTGCCCGGGCCCGTACTTCGGGTACAGAAACCGCGAGATCAGCGAGGTCTCGATATCCTTCTGCGCCAGATCTTCCTTCCGGTTGACCGCCTGCCGGACCAGATGCCGCAGCGCCTCGAGAATGGACAAGCCTTTGACGCGCTGCGCGCCCCATTCCGCGCTGATCCGGTTGCACGGAACGCCCCACACTTTTTCGGTGTAATCGCGGAAGAACGTCTGGTAGAGCTCCCGGCCAAAGCGGTTGATGAAGAAGTCCTCCAGGCTGCGCTCGGGCCGGATGGGAAACAGCGCCGCCCGCGCGTAGCTGAGGCCGATGCGCGCGGTGCGCCGCAGTCCCAGCTTCCGTATCGTGTCCCAGGATAGCCGGATCGGGTATTCGAAGAAGCGGCGCAAGAAGTAGATCCGCGACCGCCGGCGCCGGGCCAGCATCACCGCATCGGTCTGGTCCGGATTCGCCTCCGAACCCTCAAGCGGCAGCACCTTCAGCCACCACTCCATCACGCGTTCGGACTTGGAGAAGAACCGGTGTCCGCCGATGTCGATGCGGTTGCCTTTGTAGTTGACCGTGCGGGCAATACCGCCCATGTACGTGCTCTTCTCAAGAACGATGGGGCGGCAGCTTGTGCGCGTGAGCAGCTCGTAGGCGGCGGTCAAGCCGGCCGGGCCCGCGCCAATGATGAGGGCGGTCTTCTCAAGCATCCTTCCCTGCCATGCTAGCATCCGGTGTCGCCGGGCTCCAGTCATCGAGGTCCGGGCCCCGGCGGTGGGAACGTCCGGCCGCTTGAGTAGCAAAAATTAAAAGAGTGTGCTACCATCAGGGGTCTATGAAACGCATTCTTTCGCTGTTCGCTTTATCCCTCTGCGGCCTGACGGCCGCCGAAATCATCCAGATCCGAGTCCAGGATCCCCACGGCTTGGGGATCCCCGGCGCCGAGGTCGAGGTCAGAGATCCGGCTAGCGGCAAAGTCCTGCTGCTGGCCAGGACCGGCGAAGGCGGCTCCGTTGCGTTGCCCGTCACCCTCCCGGTGCGACTGCGGGCCGCCGCCGCCGGATTCGCCAGCGAGACCGTGGACGTCCGAGGACTGGTGGATGGCGGGACGACGATCCGGCTCAAACCGGCGATTGTACAGACCAGCGTCGAGGTCGTAGTCAGCGCGCCCGCTCTGAGCCAGACTGAAATGGTCAGCACCGCGCTGGAAATTGACCGCGCCGGTGCGAGGACGGTTTTCGACGCCATGGACCGCGTGGTTCCCAGCCTGTTCGTCACGCGCCGCGGCGTCATGGGCTACGGCATCGCCACCAACGGCACCGGCGGGGTCTCGATCCGCGGCGTAGGGGGATCACCCAACACCCAAGTTCTCATCGTGGTGGACGGGAGGCCGGACTACCAGGGCCTGATGGGCCACCCGCTGCCGGATTTTTACAGCCTCTCCAACGCTGAGACGGTCACGGTGACCCAGGGGCCGGCATCGGTTCTCTACGGCAGCAACGCGATGGGCGGCGTCGTGGAGGTGGCCCCGTCGCGGCCGCTGAGCGGCTCGCACACCCGGCTGTCTTCCTCGCTGGGATCTTACTACACCGGCCAGCATCGCCTCTCTCACGGCACACGCTGGAAGCGGTCCTTCTTCACGCTGCACGCCGGCATCGACCACACACGCGGCGAGCGAGCTTCGTCCGACTACCGCAGCAAGGACTTGGCCTTGGGGGCGGGCTATGACTTCTCGAATGCCTGGAGGTTCTCTCTGCAAGGCCGCTACGGGCACTTCCATGTCGAAGACCCCGGTCCGGTGACGGCGCCGCTGGCGAACTCTTACGCCCGGGTCGGCCGGGGCGGCTTCAATCTCAACCTCGACAACAGCTACGGCCGGACCTGGGGCTACCTGCGCTTCTTCCGCAGCCAGGGCCGGCACTTCATCACCGACGGCTTCCGCTCGGTGGACAGCACCACCGGCGGCCGCGCCATGCAAACCGTTGCTCTGACGTCCCGCCTGCTGCTGGACGCCGGCTCGGAGATCGTCTCCTACGGCGGGCGGGCCCGCAACGTCAGGACCAACCTGAATTACGGAGAGCATGACGTCACCAGCAGCGCGGGCTTCTCGCGCTTGCAATGGAGCGCCACCCAGCGGCTGCGCCTACGCGCCGGGTACCGCTTCGAGCACAACTCGGTATTCGGCCACATCTCGGTTCCGGAATTCGGCGCGGCCTACCAGTTTTCAGACGCCTACTCGCTCGCGGCCGCAGTCAGCAAAGGCTTCCGTAATCCTACAATCCGTGAGCTGTACTTGTTCCCGGCGCCCAACCCGCTGCTCCAACCCGAGCACATGTGGAACTATCAGCTCACTTTCCGGGCCGAACCGAGCGCCAAGCTGCAAGCCTCGGCGACTGCTTACTACGCGGATCTCAACAATCTGATCATCACCACGGGGCGCTTCCCCAACATCGCGCTGAAGAACTTCGGCGCGGCGATCAACAAGGGGCTGGAATTCACCGCGCGCTACCGCCCGGCGCGGCGGGTTCAGTTCAACAACGGCTACGCCTACCTGCGCTCGACCAACCTGGCGCCGTTCTTGCCGGTCCACAAGTGGAACTCGTCGGTGGACATTGACGCCGGGCGCGCTTTCCTGCATCTGGGCGCGGTCACGGTGGGCAAGCGCTGGGCGAACGCGGCGCGCACGTACAAGCTGGGAGGCTACACCAGCGCCGTGATGAAGATCACCGCGCCGGTGGCGCGCCGGCACAGCGTGTTTGTGATGGTGGACAACCTGTTCGACCGCCGCTACGAAGTGATCCCGAACTACCCGATGCCGGCAATCAACGCCGCCGCCGGTGTTAACCTGGAGTTCTGAAAATGTGCACCGATACGAACCGCTTGCGGCACTTGGTGGTCAACGCCATGATCATGGCGATCGGGCTGACTCTCCCGATGGCGTTCCATGCGGTGGGCCTGGGCAGCAAGTTCACCCCCATGCTGCTGCCGCTGCTGCTCAACGGCTTCCTTTCGCCCCTGGCCTGGGCGGTCGCCGTGGGCGGACTCACGCCTCTGGTTTCCGCATTCGCGACGGGCATGCCGCCCTTGTATCCGCCGGTGGCGTTCATCATGTCGGTGGAGTGCATGGTGCTGGCGGGGACGGCGCGGATTCTGTTCTGCGCCACGCGGGGCCGGTTGTGGCCGTCCCTGGCGGCCGCGATTATCTGCGGCCGCGCCGTGTCGCTCAGCCTCTCGTGGTTCACGGCGGCCTATCTGGACTTGCCGCAGCGCCTTTCCGTTCTAGCCTCCCTGGTGCAGGGATTGCCGGGGATCGCCTTGCAGTTGAGCGTGGTTCCGCTCGTCGTGACCCTGATCCACCGGCGTCAAAGCCTGCTTTTCGAAGATGCCTCCTAGCGCCAAGCAAGCCTACTTCAACCAGATCGCCCCGCTGTGGGACACTTTCCCCAGCCCGGAAGATACTGAAAGCCGCGTTCGCCGTCTGGTGCAGCAGATTACGGACGTGCCGGTGGCCGGCTGGATTTTGGATGCGGGCTGCGGAACGGGCATCCTGCTTCCCGCGCTGTTGGAACGGCACCCGTGCCCCTCGCGCATTCTGGAGCTGGATTTCGCCCTCGACATGCTCCGCGTGAACGCCTCCAAAGGCATCGGGCGGCGCCGGGTGCGCTACGCCTGCGCCGACGTTCAGCGGCTGCCGTTCCGTGACGCCAGTTTTGCTCTGGTGGCTTGCTTCGGACTGTTCCCGCATCTGGCGGACCAGCAAGGCGCTCTGCGCGAGTTCCTGCGCGTTCTTCAACCGGGCGGCGTTGTGGCCATCGCCCACCTGATGGCGAGCCACGAACTGAACGCCTTTCACGCCGGCGTCAACGGCCCGGTGGCCGGCGATTATCTGCCCCCGGCGGATGAGGTGGCCCGCCGTCTGGCCGAGCTGGGCGGAACCGACATCCGGGCCTCTGAGAGCCCGGGCTTGTACCTGGTCCGGGCGGCCAGGTCACGCTCGTGACGCGCAAGCTGCTGCCATGGCTGCCGGTGCTGGGCTTTGCCGCGACCTTGGCTTTGATCCAATGGATCAGCGGCATGCCCGTCACGTGGCTCTGGCTTCAGACCCTGGTCGTGGCCGCAGCCGCCGCTCTCGTGGTGCGCGCCGTGCCTTGGGACCGATGGCTGTTCCGGCTGCGTCCCAACTCATTTCTCTATGAGCTCTCTTTGTTCGCGCTGTTCGTGCGGCACTTCGCCTGGGTCTATCTGCACGAGGCGCGGCGGCTGCTCACGGCTTGGCGCGTGGCGGCGCCGCTGCGCTTCCGGCCGGGCTGGTATCGCTCGCTGAGCTTCGCTCTGGCGGCCTTCTTCAGCCGGGCGCTGCTGCGCAGCGAGCGCTTCTACGCGTCGCTGCTGGTGAAGGGAGGGGGCCGGTGAGCGCAGCGCTCGAGGTCGAGAGCCTGGGGTTCAGTTTCGACGGCCGGCGGCCGGTGCTGCGCGGCGTCAGCTTCCGGCTTGAGCCGGGCGATTCCCTGGCCGTGCTGGGAGCCAACGGGAGCGGCAAGAGCACGCTGCTGTGGTGCATCCTCGGGTTGCTGAAGGCGCGCGGCGTGGTGCGATTGTTCGGCGAACCGCGCACGCGCCGGAGCCTGGCCCGCATAGGGGTCGTTTTTCAGAATCCGGAAGACCAGCTTTTCATGCCGCGCCTGGTGGAGGATCTTTCTCTCACCTTGCTCAACCGGGGCCACCCTCCCCACGAGGCTGCCGAGGCCGCCTTGCGCGCACTGGAATCGGCGGGCCTGGGCCATGCCGCAAATTCTCCGGCCTCCCAGCTCAGCCTGGGCCAGCGCAAACGCGCCGCCATTGCCGCCGCGCTGATCTGCCGGCCCGAGCTGCTGGTGCTGGACGAGCCCACCGCGGAGCTGGACGGCCGCTCGGCCCGGCTGCTGCGCGAGCACCTGAAGTCGCTCCCGGTGGCGAAGCTGATCGCCACCCATGACCTGGGGCTGGCGCGGGAGGTCTGTCCGCGCGTTCTGTTGCTGGAGGACGGTGCGGTGCTGGCCGAAGGCCCGGCGGCCGAAATTCTCAGCGACTCGGCGTTGCTCGAGCGGGCCGGACTGATCTGAGGATCAATACCCGCCGGCGGCACCCTCGGAGCGCGGCACTGCTCCCGCAGCTTTTCCCACACCCCGGCAGCAAACGCCCGCAGCCGGGGTGGGTCACCATGTGCCTGGATAGGAAACGAGGGATCCGATTTCGGCTTGACAAGGGCAGGACGGCTGCCCGAGGATCGAGAATATGCTCGACGAAATTGGATCCCTGTGCCCACCCCGCCGCATTCTACTCGGACCCGGCCCTAGCAACGTGGAACCCCGCGTCTATGAGGCTATGCGCACGCCCATCGTCGGCCATTTGGATCCTTATTTTTTTGAGGTCGCCGAGGACGTCCGCAAGCTGCTACAGGTTGTCTTCGGCACTAAGAATCAGTTCACGGTGGCGATCTCCGGGACCGGCAGCGCAGGCATGGAGGCCGCCGTAGCCAACTTTGCCGAACCGGGGGAGAAGTTCGCAATTCTCGCCAACGGGTATTTCTGCGACCGCATCACGGAGATGGCCCGCCGCTACGGGGCTGAAGTCGTGCGGCTGGAAAAACCGTGGGGGCAACCGTTCAGCGACGACGAAGCATCCTCGTTTATCCTGCGGGAACGGCCGAAAGTGGTGGCGTTCGTTCACGCCGAGACCTCCACGGGCGCGCGCCAGGATGGCGCCGCCATCTGCCGGGCGGCGCACGAGGTCGGGGCGCTGGTGATCGCCGATTGCGTGACCTCTCTGGGCGGGATGCCTGTAGAGGTGGACGCCACGGGCATCGATATCGCCTATAGCTGCACGCAGAAAGGGCTGAGCTGCCCGCCGGGCTTGGCGCCGCTCACCGTCTCCGACCGCGCCATGGGAGTTCTGCGCGCCCGCCAGGGCGT
The DNA here is from genome assembly GCA_023511855.1 of Bryobacteraceae bacterium. GTDB lineage: Bacteria > Acidobacteriota > Terriglobia > Bryobacterales > Bryobacteraceae > JAIMAR01. Next base: position 4,800 of record JAIMAR010000078.1, on the reverse strand, counting down.
TCCCCGGACGTGGTACCTCGACCTGAAGATGCTGGACGACTACTACCAGGGCGCCCACCGCTATCACCACACCGCCCCGATCACAATGTTTTATGCGCTCAGGGAAGCGCTGCGGGTGGTGGTGGAGGAGGGACTGGAAGCACGCTGGCAGCGGCACCGGCGCAACCACCTGGGCCTGGTCGCCGGTCTGGAGGCCATGGGGCTGACGATGCACGTGGCCGAGCCGTACCGCCTGTGGATGCTCAACACTCCCTGCGTCCCGGAGGGGATCGACGATGCGCGGGTGCGCCGGAGACTGATCGAAAGCCACGGCATCGAGATCTTCGGCGGTTTCGGCCCGTTGGCGGGGAAAGTTTTTCGGATCGGACTGATGGGCGCATCCTCGACGCAGGAGAACGTGCTGCTGTTGCTGGAGGCATTGGAAGGAGCGATGCGCGCCGAGGGGTACAAGCCCGCCGGCTCGGGCGTGGAAGCGGCCGAGAGTTTCTTCGCGGCGCACGCAGCGTGATTGCGCGCACGAGGCATCCGAAGGCATAATAGTGCGGCAAGGCGTCCGCCTGGGCCGGAGGGCGGGCCGCGCACGGGGAATGGCGATGGACGAACGTAAGTTTTTCAGCGAGTCGACTACTACGAAGACCGCACGCCTTCAGTGCCCGTTTTGCAAGACCACCGAGTCTTATCCACTGCGCTGGCTGGTGCGCAAGAAAAAGGACCGCATGCCGCCGGGGGGCGACGAGCGTGACCGGGCGCGGTTCGAAAAGGTGCAAAGCTACATGGTCTTGTTGGACGACAAGGCGGTTTGCCGCAATCTGCGCTGCCGGAAAAGCTTCGACATCTCGGGCATCAAGACCATGGCCTTTCTGGCGGCGGATCAGCGTTCGTAACTTAGGAGGAGACATGAACCGCAGACAGTTACTCACGGGCGGCGCGGCCGCCGCCTTGGCGCCGCGCGTCAAGGCGGCTCCGGCGAAACCGACCGGCAAGGCGCTCATGAAGGTTGGCACCCAGCACAGCATCACGGATGAGACGCTGGCGGTGCTGGCGTCCTTCGGGGTGCGGCATGTGTGCGGGACGCTGCCCTCGCGTCGCCTGGACGAAGCCTGGTCGGCGGAGTCCCTGATGCGGACCCGCGAGCGGGTGGAGTCGTACGGGATCAAGCTGGAAATGCTGCCGCTGCCGCTGAGCTCGGTGCGGATCGAGAAGGCGGAGTATCCGAACATCATGCTGGGCAAGAGCCCGGAGCGCGACCGCGACATCGACGAAATCTGCCAGATGATCCGCAATGCGGCCAAGGCCGGGATTCCGTCGCTGAAATACAACCTGACGATCCTGGGAGTGGTGCGGACTGAACCGACGCCGGGGCGGGGCCGGGCGCGCTACAGCACGTTTGTCTACGATCAGGCCAAGCAGGATCCGCCGCTGACGGCGGCGGGACGGGTCACCGAGGAGATGATGTGGGAGCGCATCACGTATTTCGTGAAGCGCGTGATCCCGGTGGCGGAAGAATACAAAGTGAAGATGGCGTGCCACCCGCACGATCCGGGCATGCCCCGGGACAAGGGATTTCTGGGGGTGAATCGTGTGTTGGGGTCGGTGGACGGGTTGAAGCGTTTCATCGAGATCTCGCCCAGTCCGTATCACGGGTTGAATTTCTGCCAGGGATCTGTGGCGGAGATGCTCGAAAACCCGCGCGAAGAGATTGACGATGTGATCCGGTACTTCGGGACGCGCAAGAAGATCTTCAACGTGCATTTCCGCAACATCAAGGGGAAGTTTCTGAACTTTCAGGAGACGTTCCCGGACGACGGCGACATGGACATGATCCGGTCGATGCGGGTCTACAAAGAAGTGGGCTACGACGGGATGATTATGCCGGATCACGTGCCCTCGATTCCCGGGGATACGGGCGGGCGGCAGGCGTTCGCCTACGCTTTCGGCTACATCAACGCCCTGATCCAGATGGTGCAGAACTCGTGAGCGGGCAGCCGAAGCTGCTGTTGGGGGTGGATGGGGGCCAATCCGCCACGTTGGCGGCGGTCGCCGATGAGGAAGCCCGGATCTTGGGTGAAGGCGAAGCGGGTCCCTGCAACCACACCCGGGCAAAGGGCGGGGCGCGCAAGTTCGAACGCGCGCTGCGGGGGAGTATTCAGGCGGCCTGGCGGAAGGCGGGGTTGAAAGGTGATCCGCAGTTCGCCGCGGCCTGTCTGGGCTTCAGCGGAGGCGCAGCCGACAAGCGGGAGCTGGCGCGGCAGATCGTGCGGGCCCGCAAGCTTTACGTGACCACCGACGCCGAGGTCGCGCTGGAAGGCGCTACCGGTGGGGAACCGGGCATCGTGGTGATCGCCGGAACCGGCTCGATTGCGTACGGGCGCGACCGGGCGGGGGAGACGGCGCGGGCAGGCGGTTGGGGCTATCTTTTCGGCGATGAAGGCAGCGCCTTCGACATCGTGCGGCAGGCCCTGCGGGCGGTGCTGTTGAGCGAGGAGGGCCGCGGCATGAGCACCTCACTGAGAGGGGCTCTGCTCGAAAGCACTGGGGCGGCGACGGTGGATGAGCTGCTGCACCTGTTTTATACGGCGGACTGGCCCAGGGACCGCATCGCGGCTCTGGCCCCGCTGGTGGATCAGGCGGCGGCTCAAGGGGATCTGGTGGCGCAGAGAATCTTGAGGAACGCCGGCGCCAGCCTGGCCGAGTTGGCCTTGGGCTTGCGGCGGGTGCTGTTTCCCAGCAAGCGGCATGTGCTGATCACTTACACCGGAGGGGTGTTCGCGAGCAAGGGAGTCCGGCGCGCTTTTGCGCGGCATGCGCCATGCGAGCCGGCTCGTCTGCCGCCGGTGCAAGGGGCGGTTTTGATCGCCCGCCAGCTACTCCAGGCATAGAGGTTGGGCTGAGCGGGCCTGCTTCGTCCAGAGCGCCGCGCCAAAGTCGGGACAGCGCGCAGGCAAGCCGGTCAGCTTTGGGCTCGAGATTGGAATCACCCATGCCGTATCAGAAGGCATACGTGTGCGAGACGTAGAGATACAGCGGTGAGAGGCTGGGCGCCATGTTGCGCAAGAAAGCCCCGCGGAGGACGAGCCCGGCGCCAAGGCCGAAGCTGAAGGGCTTACGCTGGTAGACCCCAAACACATCCCACTCCTGACCGACATGGCTGCCAGCGCTGCCGTCCGGCGAGCGCAGAATGGCTTTGCCCGAACCGCCGTAAAGAGCATCCCTGCGGCTGGCCAGCCACCAGGAGTTGTACATCAGATTCATGGTGAGGCTCTTGTTGAGCCCCAGCGTCCAGAGCAGGCGGACGTCGTGGACGTTGCGCCAGCCGAACAGGTCCATGTGGCCGAACCGGTCGTGTCCGGAGAAGTACAACTGATCAAAGGTTCCGGAGCGGGTGGAGTCGCGCGGGTCTCGGGAACCGGAGGCGTACTTGTACTCCAGGCTGCCGTCGAGCGGCTTGCCGTCCACCATCCAGCGGCGCGTGAGCGTGCCCGTCCACGTGGCAGCTCTGTGCCGGGCCGGGCCGACGCTTCCGGTTTGGAGAGCAATCTCCAAGGCGCCTTTCCAGCCACTCGGCAATGGTCCCGCCCAACGTCCGCCGGCCGTGTTGATTTTCAACCTCCCCGATGGGGCGGCAAATCCGCCCGGGCGGTTTTGCTCTCGCCGAAGGGCGTAGATCTCGATCTGGCTGGCTTCCTCCGAGCCGTGGAAAGTGGAATAGAAGCCCCACAGATGATCACCGAGCACGGGCTGGTCCCAGCCGTCTGTGCGCGGCTTGACGGGGGAGGCGAATAAAAAATCGTAATCCGCGGATTGAGTTCTATAACGCAGGCGGGCGTGATCGAAGGTGCGCGAGACGTTGCCCCAGTTGGGCGTAGCGATGAGCTTTCCGTCTCCGTAGTTGAGCGCCCGGCGGCCGAGGGAAAGGCTGAGCCCGCGCGAGCCCGGCTGGGACAGTTCCAAATAGCCTTCGTAGAGATCTGCGGCGTTGCGCACCGAGGCCGGGCCGTTGGGGCCGTAGCCCGGGGCTCGCGAATCCTGGAGTGTGCCGGCCAGTTTTAGCCAGCCATTGGGCAGGTAGCTCAGAGTCAGGCGCGTGCGCCAGAGCGAAACGTCCAAGTCCGGACCGCCGCTGAAGTTCTGCCCGGAGCGGCGTTCGTGACGGCCGCGGACTTCGCCGCTGAGCTTAAGCTTTCCCTTTGACCATGCACTCAGGCTGCCTGCCGGGCTGCCAAAGAAGTCTCCGTTCTGGCCGGCGGCAGGCCGCAGGCCCCAACAACAGAGGATGACTACGCCAAGCGCCCGAACGTAAGACGCAAAGAGGCTGTACCGCAGAGAAGGGCTGATGATCATCTTATCGGCTTGGGGCGACCCGAACTCAAGCCCCGGTCCCGTGGCTCCGAGCCTGCAAAATCATATTATAAGGCCCTAAACTCTCAATCATCCGGGACGGATTTGCACGTGAGGAAACTTTGCGCGGAGGGTGGTTTGCGGCAGCGGCAGATGTGTGACGGTCATCGAGGGATCGAGACCGTACACTTCCTTCTATAGGCAGGGATCGCGCACAGGTTTGGAGTGGAATGGCAGAGGGCGGTGGGCGGACACTCGGGTCCATTCCTAGAGGGCTGGGTTTGAAGGTTGGTTGGTTGGTTGGTTGGTTCTTCTGGGCTGTTTTTGCTGCTTTTCTGCTCCTTGTTTAGCTGGTTGCTGATTTCGGTTGCCTCTTTGTTTTGTTTAAGTTGGGAGGCCTCCCCCGCCTGCTCACCCCCGGCGGCCGGCTTCAGGGACCGGAGCTCACCCCCATCCGGTGAG
>JAIMAR010000008.1 GCA_023511855.1 Bryobacteraceae bacterium | reverse complement strand
GCCCACGAGATCGCCCACGTCGCCGCCCGCCACGGCACCCGCCAGGCAAGCCGCGCCACGCTCGCCAACTACCTGAGCTTGCCTTTGATCTTCATGGGCGGCTGGACCGGCTACGCTATTCGTCAGGGCGCCGGGCTCGCCATTCCCATGACCTTCCTCACCTTCTCCCGGGGCTTCGAAATGGAAGCCGATCTGCTCGGACTACAGTACATGTATAAGACCGGCTACGATCCCACCGCTTACGTCGACTTCTTTGAAAAGATACAAGCCCTGGAGAAAAAGAAACCCGGCGCGATGTCCAAGGTCTTCTCCACGCACCCGCTGACCGACGACCGCATCCGCGACGCTCAGAAGAACATCCAGGAGCTACTCAAAGCCCGGCCCGAGTACGTCGTCACGACCTCCGAGTTCAACGACGTCAAGGCTCGCCTCCAGACGCTCACCGCTTATCGTAAGGTGGACGACAAGGACACCAGCCGGCCCACCTTGCGGCGCGCTCCCGGCAGCGGCGGCCCCATTGAAGGCGACGACAAGAAAGGCGGCAAGTCCGGCTCCGACGAGGAAGACCGCCCCACGCTGAAGCGCCGTCCTTAATCGGATAGTGGAAAGAAGCGCCTACTCGCCCGCAAGCCGCAGCAGGCGCGGCTCTTCTCGTCCTCAACGCGCGAAGTTGACCCCGATCCCCGTCGTGTAGAGCAGGTCGTTCTTCTTGCTGCCGGGAACCGGATTGCTGAGGTAGCGGTTGCTGAACCCAAGGTTCCAGCTCAGCCACTTCAGCAGACGCGTATTGGCGGCCAGATCGAAGTTCATCCGGTACTCGCCCGTGCGAGTGAGGTTGTGGAACACGCGGAGCTTCTGGGTCAGCGACGTCGCCTCCGTCAGCCGGAAGTTGTAATCACCGCCCCAGTAGGCTTCGGCCGAGCGCCGGGTGAAGCTCTCGGCGGGCGCCGGCGGGCCTAACTGCTCGCGGTTGAAGGCGCCGCCTCCGGAAAGATCCAGCCGCCCGCGTTCGGAGCGCCAAGGGCTGTAGCCAAATCCGCCGCCGGCCACGAAGCGCAAATCCAGGTTCTGGAAGCGGTCGTATTCGTAGTCGTTGAAGAAGTCTGCCGACACTCGCCTGGCGAAGGTCCGGCTGTGGCTCCACCCGCCGCGCACCGCTTCCGCCGTATCCGTGCTCACCCCTTCCAGCAGCGCAGAGGCCTTGACAATGTTAAGGTACAGGCTGGTCCGGTCGCCGTTCGTCCGGCGAGATGCGTTCACCGTCCCCGTGAAGGTGCGTGTCTGCGCGTTGCCCTGCGTTCCCGCCAGCCCTACCGTGGCGGTGCCGGCCCAAAGGTCGATCAGCCGGGGGTTCCTCAGCCTCTCGTAAGCTCTCTGCTCGGCGGCGTTGCGGATCGTGGCGACCTCTTCCACCGCCACCTCGCGCCCAGCCGCCGCCAGCAGGGCCCGTCCACCGTCAATCCGCAGTCGCGTCTCGACCTGCTCTCCACTAGCCAGCGTCACGGTGACCGCCTCTTCGGTGGCCAGCCTCTCCACCTGCTCCCACGGCGCCGTTACCTCGCCCACCGTGCTGGTTTTCAAAACCAAAGACTTTCCCTCTTTGCGCACCAGGGTTCCGCTCAGCCGGTCTCCATTGCGCAACTGAACCTCGTCCCCCCGCACCGCCTCCGACGCGGCCAGACACAGGGCAACAGCGTAAAGAACGGTTTGGTTTCGCATGAATCTGCGCCTTTCTAACGCGTGAATCCCCGGCTCCGCGCTCCAAAGCCGGTACGAATCGCGAAGACTCCCACTCATTGTACGTTTTCTGAGCTCGTGGAATCTGCGAAGATAGTCTGTTTCCCGGTTCCACGATGAAGGAATGGACCCCTGCCTCCTGGCGCTCCAAGCCTGCGCTTCAGCAGCCCAGCTACCCGTCTCCCTCAGAACTGGAGGCGGCGCTCGCCGAGCTGTCCCGCATGCCGCCCCTGGTCTCTCCCTGGGAGGCCGATGAATTGCGCACCCAGCTCGCCCAGGCCGCCGAGGGTCGCCGCTTCCTGCTCGAAGGCGGCGATTGCGCAGAGCGTTTCGCGGACTGCGACCCGACCATCATCACCGACAAGCTGCGCATCCTGCTCCAGATGAGCCTCGTGCTGGTCCACGGCGCATCCAAGCCCGTCATCCGCGTTGGCCGCTTCGCCGGTCAATACGCCAAGCCACGCACAGAAGACTTTGAAACGCGCGATGGCGTCACTCTTCCCTCCTACCGCGGCGATTTGGTCAACCGCCCCGGCTTTACCCCCGAGGACCGTATGCCCGACCCGCAGCTCCTGCTCCGCGCCCACGGCCGCGCCGCCCTTACGCTCAACTACATCCGCTCGCTGGTCAAAGGCGGCTTCGCCGACCTGCACCATCCCGAGTATTGGGAAATGGACTGGATCGCGCACTCGCCGCTGGCGGCCGACTATCGCCGCATCCTTCAGTCCGTCTCCGAGGCCCTGAGCTTCCTGGAAAACGTGCTGGGAATCCGTGCCGGGGAGCTTCAAAGCGTCGATTTCTTCACTGCTCACGAAGCCCTGCATCTTTCGTACGAGCAGACTCAAACCCGTCAGGATCCGCGGACCGGGGCCTGGTACGACCTTTCGGCCCACTTCCCCTGGATCGGCATGCGCACTTCGGATCCCGATGGCGCGCATGTCGAGTTCTTCCGCGGTATCTCCAATCCCATCGCGCTGAAGGTGGGCCCGGCCATGACGCCGGAGACTCTCCAGCGGTTGCTCGACATCCTTCACCCGCACAATCAGCCCGGCCGCCTGACCCTCATTCACCGCTTCGGCGTGAACCGGATTGAACAATGCTTGCCGCCGCTCATCGGGGCCGTCCGCGCCAGCGGCAAGACCGTGCTCTGGTGCTCCGACCCCATGCATGGCAATACCCGTCTGACCGAGCAAGGGCTCAAAACTCGCCGCTTTGAAGACATCCTCGGGGAGCTGGAGCGCGCGTTTGACATCCACGCCGCCCTGGGCAGCCGTCTCGGCGGCGTGCACTTTGAGCTCACCGGAGAGAATGTCACCGAATGCATCGGAGGCGCCCGCGGCTTATCCGAACAGGATCTGCACCGCGCCTACAAATCGGAGGTGGACCCGCGCCTCAATGGCGAGCAGGCCCTCGAAATGGCGATGCTCATCGCACGCAAGATGGCTGCCTTGAACCGGAAATAGCCGTAAGCGGCAGCTGGCCTCACTCAGAAAGCTTGATCTGTCAGCCGGCGTTTTTCCGTGCTTTCCACTGCTTCACTGTGGCCGCTACCTGACGGATAAACTCCGGCGTGGTCCCGCAGCATCCGCCTACAAAATGCGCCCCGGCCTCCAGAAGCTCCACGGTCTTGGCGGCGAACTCCTCGGGTGATGTGCGATAAACCGGCCGGCCTTCCACCAGTTCCGGCAGCCCGGCGTTGGGCTTGATCCACAACGGGCGGTCCGTCGCCGCGCGCAGGCGCCGGCAGATCTCGATGTACCCGTCGATGCCCTGCCCGCAGTTGGCCCCGATGACGTCTGCACCGGCTTCGGTTAGCGCTTCCGCGGCTTGCTCCGGCGTCACGCCCATCATGGTGCGGTCTTTGTTCCTACCGCTGGAGTAGGCCATGCAGGCCACCACCGGAAGGCCCGTCTCGCGCGATGCCCGCACCGCGCAGACCGCCTCGCCCAGATCCCCCATCGTCTCGAGGATGATGGCTTCCGCGCCGGCCTCGGCCAGAATTCGCGTCTGCTCGCGGTAGGTCTCCTCCAGCTCGGTCTCCGTGACCTCTCCCGTCACCAGCAGCTTGCCCGTCGGACCGATCGATCCGAACACCGCGGCGCGTCCGCCGGCGGCGCGCCGGGAAATCTCCACTCCGGTCCGGTTCAGCTCCTCCAACCGATCCGCCAGTCCGTGCGCCGCCAGCGTGATCCGGTTCGACAAGAACGTGTTGGTCAGAATCACCTGGCTGCCTGCTTCCACATACGCGCGGGGCACGGCCTCCACCCGCTCCGGGTGAGTCAGGTTCCATAGGTCGCCGATCTCGCCTGCCCGCAGGCCCATCGCCAAGAACATCGTGCCCCAGGCGCCGTCGGTGACCACCGGGCCGTTCGCCAGCAGCCTTTCGAAGACCGGGTTCATTGCGCCACCAGACGCCGCGCCAAAGTCACCGCCTCGCTGGCGTTCTCCCCGTAGCCGTCGGCCCCGATCTCCTCGGCGTACTTCTGCGTCACCGGCGCGCCTCCGACCAAGACTTTCACCTTGTCCCGCACGCCCGCCTCCTTGAGCGTTTCAATCGTAGTCCGCATCGCCGGCATCGTCACCGTCAGCAGCGCCGACAGGCAGACGATGTTGGCTTGCCGTTCCTCAACCGCCCGCACGAACTTCTCCGGCGGCACGTCCGCGCCCAAGTCGATCACCTCGAAGCCGCCGCCCTCCAGCAGCGCCGCCACCAGGTTCTTGCCAATGTCGTGCAGATCGCCCTTTACCGTGCCGATCACCACGCGCCCGGCCGGCTGCGCTCCGCTCGCCGCCAGCAGCGGCCGGATCAAATCCATCGAAGCCTTCATCGCCCGCGCCGCCAATAGCAGCTCCGGCACAAAGTACTCCTCGCATTCGTAGCGGCGGCCCACTTCGTCCATGGCCGGCACCATGTACTGGTTCACCAGATCGATCGGAGGAACGCCTTCCGCCAGCGCCTCCTTTGTTACGGCCGCGGCCGTCTTTGCATCGCCGTTTAATACCGCCTCATACAGTTTGTTCAGCTCCGCCATCACCCTTCCCTCGTCTGGGCTTGCTTGGATCTTTCATCCTACCAGAGGAAAAGGTCCCATTCGGGCTTAGCCCGAGTTATCATGGTTCCTTTGCTGGAGCCGGCTTAGATGGACTCCTTTCAAGCAGCTTTGGAGGCGGGCGAGTTCGTTTGTTCCGCCGAGCTCGTGCTGGGACGCGACCATACCACCGCCGAAGTCCAGGCCTTTCTGGACGAGGCGGCGCGCGAGCCCGAGGGCATCCGCTTCCTCAGCCTCACCGATTTGCCCGGCGGCAACCCCGCCTTGCCCCCGGAGTCCTTTGCCTCCGCCGTTCTCGAGCGCGGCCTGGTCCCCATCGCACACCTTTCCGGCAAGGACGTAAACCGCGCGTATCTGGAAGGCCGCCTGCACCACTTGGCGCGGCTCGGCGTGCGGGATTTATTGGCGCTCACCGGCGACGCCCAAAAGGACGGCTTTCTGGGACCAGGCAAACCGGTCCACGACCTGGACTCAGTTCAGATCCTTTGGCTCATTCGGGAGTTTCAAAAAGGGATTTCCTATCAGCTCGGCACGCGCAGCGTGCGTCTTGCCCCGTATGAGTTCTTCCCCGGCGCCGTGGTCAATCCCTTCAAGGTCCGCGAACCCGATCTGGTGATGCAGCTCTACAAGATGGAGCTGAAGATCGCGGCCGGCGCGCGTTTCCTCATCACTCAGGTCGGGTACGACCTGCGGAAACTCTACGAGCTGAAGCAGTACATGGTCCGCGTGGGGCTAGACCACATCCCGGTGCTGGCGAACGTCTATGTCCCCACGGCGGCCATCGCCCGCATGATGCAAAGCGGGGAGCTGGCCGGCTGCGTCATGCCGCCGGATCTGCTCCGCCGCCTGGAAACGGAGAAGAAGCCGCAGCGGCTGGAGCGGGCGGCGCTGATGGTGGCCGCTGCCCGGGGTCTCGGGTTCGCCGGAGCGCACGTCGGCGGATTCGGCCTGACCCACGGCGACATCGCCGGCATTGTCGATCGCTCCATGGAAATCGGCGCCGGCTGGCGGTCGCGGCTGGACGAGCTGACCTTCGAGTCCGCTGGGCAGTTCTATCTGTTTCCTAAACGCCCCGACGGTCTCAGCGACGGCAGTGGACCGTTCCAGAACGCGCTGGAGCGGCCGAAGGCCTCTTGGGTGCAGCGGCTGTCGGCGCTCGCCCACCGGCTCTGTATCGCCGAGGGCTCCGCCGGCGCGCGCTTTTTTCAAAAGCATCTGGCCAACGGCGCCGCCCCCTGGATGGCTTCCCTGTGCCGGGCCGCGCTGGCCCCCTCCGTCTGGTACCGCAAGGCATTGTTCGGCTGCATGAGCTGCGGCGACTGCATCCAGGACTACCTCGGCTACGCCGGCTGCTCGGTCAGCGGCTGCTACAAGCAGCTCCGCAACGGCCCCTGCGGCGGTTCCCGCCCCGATGGCTCTTGCGAAGCCCGCCCCGGAATCCCTTGCCTCTGGAACCGTGTCTATGAGGCCTCGCTGGCGCTGGGCCAAGACCCGCGCCGCTTCGCCCGCATTCTCATTCCCCCGAGAGACTGGCGCCTGGACGGCTCAAATTCGCTGGTGAACCGGTTTGCCGGCCGCGATAACCTCAGCCGCCGCCAGACCCTCTCGCCCATCTCAGGAGACTCAGATGTTTCTCATCGGTGAACTGATCAATAGCACTCGCAAGCGGATCCGCACCGCGGTCGAAAGCCACGATGCCGCCTATATCCAGGATGTCGCCCGGCGGCAAGCCGAGGCCGGCGCCCAAATGCTCGATGTCAACGGCGGCATCCCCGGCCGCGAGCCCGAAGTCTTGTGCTGGCTCGTCGAAACCGTGCAGCAAGCCGTGGATCTTCCATTGTGTTTGGATAGCTCCGACCCGCTGGCCTTGCGCCGCGCCCTTCCTTTGTGCAAACAACGCCCGATGATCAACTCCATCAACGACGAGCCGGAGCGCTTCGACGCCGTGCTTCCGCTGGTCAAGGAGTTCGGCACGAAAGTAATCGCCCTGTGCATGGGCGCGGCCGGCCCGCCCAGCCGCCTGGAGGACCGCCTGGAGACCGCCGCCCGTTTGGTGGACCGTTTGACCGCCGCCGGCGTCGCCCTCGATGACATCTACGTCGATCCCTGCGTGCTGCCGGTGAGCACCGGACCCGATCACGGCCGCTTCGTGGCCGAGGCCGTAGGACAAATCTGCGCCCGCTACCCCGGAGTTCACACCAGCGTGGGCCTCAGCAACGTTTCTTTCGGCTTACCCTGCCGTAAGCTGCTCAACGAGGTCTTCCTGGTGTTGCTGATGTCGCGGGGTCTGGATGCCGCAATCGCCGATCCCTGCGACCGCCGGCTCATGGCCTGCATTTTCGCCGCCGAGGCGCTGCTCGGCCGGGACGAGTACTGTGTCGAGTACCTCCGCGCCTACCGGGAGGGCAAACTGGAGCCGCCTCCCGAGTCCGCCGCCGGGGCTGCCCGGTAGTTCAGGCGTGTTTGCCACGGTCGTATTGTGGGCCTCCACGGCCTGTGCCCGTTCGTGAAAGGATTCGTGGTATTTCTCTCCGCCGGCAGAGCCGCCCTTCCCGCGGACTCTCAATACACCGTCGTCCCGACGGAGACAACTTTGCCGCCGCGAAGACGCACAATCATCTCGGTGCCCGTATCCCGCTTCAGATAGTGGTAGGTCTCCACCGGCTGGCCGTTTTCGATGCCGTAGGTGATCATCTGTGGCTTGCCATAGGAAGCGATCAGCTTCGCCTTTTCCATGCCCGGCGCGACGCTCTCAGGCGTGGGGTTTGCGCTCCGCAAGGGCGTAGCTGGAATGGTCCGTGGCTGGGGTGGGGATGATGCCGGCAGGACCGCTTGCGTCCTCAGCCGGGGCCGGGGCGGTTCCTCAGCCTCCTCTTCACCGCCGAAGACGTGCGGCGCTTTCGCCGCAGCGCTTTGCTCGATGCTCACCGTTTCGGCCGGATCTTCCCGGACTCCCGGCTTCACCGCCACAGTCCGGTAGACGAGAAACGCCGCCAGCGGAATCAGCGCCACAGCCGCCACCGCCAGCGCCACCCCAGCGGCGGACAATAGGCTCTTCTTCTTTTCGCTCATAACGAGCCGCTCGGGGCAGCCCCCACGGAGACTGCCCGCGGTTTCTATTCTGCTTTCACGCTGCGTTCCTGTAAACGTTGCTTTTGGTTAACGGCCTCTTGCTATCCGTAGGATTGAAACCCTCGCCTGGGCCTTCCCCTTATGGCCGCCGTCCTCTTGCGCCCCCCGCCCGGTAGGGCCTACGCTTGAAGGTACATCCAATTCCTTGAAGAAGGGATTGCTCGCCCGGCCTTCGCGCCGGGGCGCATTCTGCTATGCGATATGCTCTGATCCTAGCCGGCGGCTCCGGCGTCCGCCTCTGGCCGGTGAGCCGTAAGTCCCGGCCTAAACAACTTCTGCCGCTGTTCGGCAACAAGAGTCTGCTTGAACTGGCCCTGGAACGGCTGGAAGGCCTGATCCCCGCCGAGCGGCGCATCGTCTGCGCCGGCCTGAGTCACCGCCAGGCCATCCTCGACGCGCTGCCGCAACTCACCCCCGCCTGTTTCCTCGGCGAGCCCGAAGGGCGGGACACGCTGAATGCGGTCGGGTTCTGCGCCGCGGTTCTGGCCCGCCAGGATCCGGACGCCGTCATCGGCGTCTTCACCGCGGATCATTTGATCGAGCCTGCGGACCAGTTCCGCGAAATCGTCTCCCGCGGCTACGCCCTGGTGGAAGACTCGCCGCAGACGCTGGTCACCTTTGGCATCGAGCCCACCTTCGCCTCCACCGGCTACGGCTACCTGCAACTGGGCGAGCCGCTGGCCGCCGGCGCGCGCCGCGTCGAGCAATTCAAAGAGAAGCCGGACGCCGAGCTCGCCCGCCAGTATTTCGAAGCCGGGCCGCAGCGCTACCTCTGGAACAGCGGCATGTTCGTCTGGCGCGCCTCGACGCTGCTCGACTGCATTCGGCGCTATTGCCCGCCCAACCATGAGGGCCTCCTCCGCCTGGCCGGTCATTGGGAACAGCCCAGCCGCGACGAAGTTTTGTGCGAGGTCTATCCGCGCTTGCCCAAAATCAGCGTGGACTACGCCGTGATGGAGCCCGCCTCGCGCGATTCCCAAGTGCAGGTCGCCGCCATACCCATGCCGCTGCGCTGGCTGGATGTAGGCTCCTGGGCCACGTTCGCTCTCACCCGCCCCACGGACGCCTCCGGCAACGCCATCGCCGCCGAAACCCATCTGGCGGACCGCTCCGAGGGCAACCTGCTTGTGTCCGAGGATCCCGCCCACCTCATCGCTGTCCTCGGCTGCCAGGATCTGATCGTGGTCCACACGGCCGACGCCACGCTGGTCTGCCCCCGCCAGATGGCGGAATCGGTCAAACAGCTTCAGCAGAAGGTAGCCAAAACTTTCGGGGACAAGTACATCTGACCGCACTCTCAGCGCGGCACGTACTTCTCGCGCACCAGGAACAGGTACGCCGCCACGCCCAGGAGCAGAAAGATCCAGATGGCGTGCATCGGCGCCTCATAGCTCCCGGTGGTTTCCTTCAGCCACCCAGTCAGCAGCGGGGCCACGATGCCCGGCAGATTCGCCGCGCAGTTCTGCACGCCGACAATCCGCCCCACCGCCGCCCCCGGCATCAGCGTCTGGGTCAGGGCCCAGTAGTTGGCCGTCACCAGCCCCAGCCCGCTCAGCGAGAAGATCGCGAAGAACAGCGCTACCAAGGCACTATCTGACACCGCCCCAATCACCTCCGTGCCCGCCAGCAGGAAGCCTGCGATCACAAACCCTTTGCGGACCCGCACAGGGTTGCCGCCGCGCTGGATCATCCGGTCGGCCAGCCAGCCGGCGGCAATCGCCACCACCGCCATGCCGGAAAAGGTGAAGGCCGTGTAAGCCCCGGAAGAGGTCAGCGACAAGCCGCGCGCCTCTACCAAATAGGCCGGCAGCCAGGTCATGCAGAAGTACACGAAGTACATGTAGCAGAAGGTGCCGATCACCGTGCCGAAAATCACCGGGCTGAGCAGCAGCCGTCCCAGGCTCGGTCCCGCCGGCTTTTCGGCCTTGGCTTGCGTACGGCTCGGCGCCGGCGCATCCTCCTTCACCAGCCCCAGCCACGGAATCAGCCAGATCAGACAGCCCAGCCCAAGGATCAGAAACATCGGTCGCCAGCCGTAGAGATGAATGAGCCAGGCCGCCAGCGGCGTCCCCAGCGCCGGGCCAAACTTCGCCGCCGCCATGTACAGGCCCACGGCCAGCCCGCGCTGCTGCTCGGCGCAGTGGAACCGCATCCAGCGCATGCCCGCCGGCGTGATGACCGACTCGCCTACCCCCAACAGCAGCCGCAGCACGAACAGTTGCCGGATCGAGCCGGCGAAAGCGGATGCCGCGGAAACCATGCTCCACATCAAAAAGCCGAGCGCGTAAGGCATCCGGGTCCCGTAGCGGTCCACCACCCAACCGGCCGGGATTTGCAAAAGCATATAAGACCAGAAGAAGGCCGAGTTCAGCAGGCCCCGGTCGCGATCGCTGAGCTCAAAGTCGCTCTTGAACTGCTGGTCCGCGATCGCCACCGAGAGGTTCACCCGGTCGAAGTAGGCGATCATCATGCCCGCGCACAGCAGCCCGACGATGGTCCACCGCAGCCTGGAGGTCATCGCGTGCGAGTATACCGCACGGGCCGCAGGGCCGGAGGGAGCCTCCGCTGGCCGTTCTCAGCGTCACCGCAAACGCGCCTATGGAGACCGTATCTCGAAAAGACTCGAACAGCCTCGAGGACCGAGTCTTCTGTTCTGGGCCAAGCATTCTGATGTGGGGCAGGCCTCCGAGCCTACGGCCGACATGCCTGTCGGCCTGGGCGCCCTTTACCCGCTGCCTCTCCTCTGCCCAATCGCACCTCTGGTCCGTGGAGCAAGCCGCCAGGCTTGCCATGCCGGCGGTCGCGCCGGCATGGCAACACACGCCTCAGCTGTACCTGCTCCAAAACGCCATCCCCCGGTCACCGCCGGCCCGGAGCAGACAAAAAGAAAAAGGGGCCGGGCAAAAGCCGGCCCCACAGGAGAGAGTTGCGGAGATTAGTAGTCCATGTCGCCGCCGTGACCGCCGGGCATGGGCTCCTTCTTCTTCTCAGGGATCTCGCACACCAGAGCTTCGGTGGTCAGCATCAGGGATGCGATCGAGGCCGCGTTCTGGAGCGCGGTGCGGGCCACCTTGGTGGGATCGATGACGCCGGCCGCCACCAGGTCCTCGAACACTCCCGTCTCGGCGTTGAAGCCGAAGTTGATGTTGTCATTGGCGCGGACTTTTTCGACCACCACGGCGCCCTCGAAACCGGCGTTCTGAGCGATCTGCCGCAGCGGCTCCTCGCAGGCGCGCTTCACAATGTCGACGCCGATCTGCTCGTCGCCGCCCAGCTTCAGCTTCTCCAGAGCGTTGGCCGCGCGCAGCAAAGCGACGCCGCCGCCCGGCACGATGCCTTCCTCCACTGCCGCCCGGGTGGCGTGCAGCGCATCCTCGACGCGGGCCTTCTTCTCCTTCATCTCGGTCTCAGTGGCCGCGCCGACCTTGATCACCGCCACGCCGCCGGCCAGCTTCGCCAGCCGCTCTTGCAGCTTCTCGCGGTCATAGTCGCTGGTGGTCTCTTCGATCTGAGCGCGCAACTGCTTGATGCGGCCCTCGATGGCCTTCTCGCTGCCGGCTCCCTCGACGATCGTGGTGTTATCCTTGTCCACCACTACGCGCTTGGCCCGGCCCAGATCCTCCAGCCGCACGCCCTCCAGCTTAATGCCGGTCTCCTCCATGATGGCCTTGCCGCCGGTCAGGATCGCGATGTCCTCCAGCATGGCCTTGCGCCGGTCGCCGAAACCCGGGGCCTTCACCGCGCAGGCATTCAACGTGCCCCGCAGCTTGTTCACCACCAGAGTGGCCAGCGCCTCGCCGTCCACCTCCTCGGCGATCACCAGCAACGGCCGCCCGCTGCGCGCGATCTGCTCGAGCAGCGGCAGTAGGTCCTTCATGTTGCTGATCTTCTTCTCATGGATGAGGATGTACGGCTCCTCCAGCACGCACTCCATCCGCTCCGGATCCGTGATGAAGTACGGCGAAAGATAGCCGCGGTCAAACTGCATGCCCTCGACCATGTCGGTGGTCGTCTCCATCGTCTTGGACTCCTCGACGGTGATGACGCCATCCTTGCCCACCTTCTTCATGGCCTCGGCGATGCGCGCGCCAATCGTGGTGTCGCCGTTGGCGCTGATCGTGCCCACCTGGGCAATGGCCTCTCCGCTGATCGGCTTGCTGAACTTCTTGAGCTCTTCCACCACCACCTCGACCGCCTTCTCGATGCCCCGCTTCAGGGCCATCGGGTTGGCACCGGCGGCCACGCTCTTGACGCCTTCGCGGAAGATCGACTGGGCCAGAATGGTCGCCGTCGTGGTGCCGTCGCCGGCCACGTCGGAAGTCTTCGACGCCACCTCGCGCACCATCTGCGCGCCCATGTTCTCCAGCGGGTCCTTCAATTCAATCTCTTTGGCCACGGTCACGCCGTCCTTGGTGATCGTCGGACCGCCGAACTTCTTCTCCAGTACCACGTTGCGTCCCTTCGGGCCCAGCGTCACCTTCACGGCGTCCGCAAGCTGGTTTACTCCGCGCAGGATCGCCTGCCGGGAGTTCTCGCTGTATACAATCTGCTTTGCTGCCATGAACTATCCTCCTCGTTGAAAACCTTTCGCCTACTTCTTGGAGTTCTCGATCACGCCGAGGATCTCGTCCTCACGCATGATCAACACCTCTTCTCCTTCCAGCTTGATCTCGCTGCCGGCATACTTCCCAAACAGAACCCGGTCGCCCACCTTCACGTCCAGCGGGATCAGCTTCCCATCCTCGGTTCGCTTGCCTTGGCCGACGGCGAGAACTTCGCCTTCCTGCGGTTTCTCCTTCGCGGTGTCGGGGATGATGATGCCCCCCTGTACGGTCTCCTGCTCTTCAATGCGCTTGACCACCACACGGTCATGCAGCGGACGAATCTTCATCGACCACAACCTCCATTTCCGATTTAGGTGAATGACAATGGGACCCGGCCGCGCGCCGGACTCCACCTGCTATTATTAGCACACTCAAGCGAGGAGTGACAAGAGCTGACTGTAAAGTACAGATTACAAATGAGTTACCGGACGACCTAAAGGACCGCGGCCGTAACCGTGTCCGTCGGCCGGGTGCCGGACGTCCCATCCGGCTCCGCGGCCGGCAACCAGATCGTAAACACCGCGCCCCGGCCAGGAGGACTCTCCGCGCGAATGTGTCCTCCGCTCTGCTGGACGATGCCGTAGACCACCGACAAGCCCAGACCGGTTCCCTTCCCAACTTCTTTGGTGGTGAAGAATGGCTCGAAGATGTGAGGCAGGACTTCCGGCGGGATTCCAGAGCCGCTGTCCTCAATCACCATTTGGACATAGTCTCCCCCCGGCGCCAAGACGGGCGGGACGGGGCCCTCAAAATCCGCTGGAACCCGCACGTTCCGGGTCCGGATCCACAGCCTGCCTCCCTCGGGCATGGCGTCACGCGCGTTCACGGCGAGATTCATCAGGACTTGCTCGAGTTGCCCTTGGTCCGCCTGCACCGGGCGCAGCTCTGGATCCAATGCGGTCTCGATTTGAATCTCTTCGCCCAGCAGGCGAGCCAGCATCGAGGTCGCCGAACGGATCACCTTGTTCAGATCCAGGACCTCACGGTTGGAGACCTGCCGCCGGCTGAAGGTCAAAAGCTGGCGGACCAACTGGCTGGCGCGGCTTGCGGCCTGATGAATCTCGTCCACAGAGCCGCGATGCGGACTGCTTACAGGAATCTCCTCGAGCAGCAGATCGCTGTATCCTCGCACAATGGTCAGCAGGTTGTTGAAATCGTGCGCAACTCCGCCGGCCAGACGGCCCACGGCCTCCATTTTCTGAAGCTGACGGACTTCCTCAAGATACTGGCGGATTTCCGTCACGTCCTGGCTGACCACTACCAGGCTCGGCGCGCCCGGACCGCCCCCGCGTGTTCCGGCAATCGTCACCCGCTCCCAGCGGGCGGCCCGCCCATTCTTCTGCACAGGGACCTCGCCTTGCACGACGCCGCCGGCCAGCACCTGCTGCGGAAAGCCCCCTCCCCCGATTAAGTAAGCATACTCGGGCTTCAGCTCCAGAATCGGACGGCCCAAGACCTGCGCGCCAGACAGGCCGTTGGCGCGGTAGAACTCCGCATTGGCGTACTCAACCAGGCCGGCGGCATCCGTGATGACAACCGACAGCGGGCTGTTCTCGATCACACTCGATAGCTTCTGCACCTGCTCCTCGGCCCGCCGCATGTCGGTGATGTCCACGAGCAAGCCCTGAAGATGCGACGGCGCTCCATCTTCGCGCGTGGCCAGCAGCAGATGGTCCCGGAACCACAGAAGCCGCCCGTCGCGGTGCCAAATCCGGTACTCCAAAGTGACTGGCTGGTTCTCTTCCAGACACGATTGCAAGGCCCTCTGAACCGAGGCCAGATCCTCGGAATGGATTTGCCGCTCCGGCAATCCCGGCGTGCGCGTCCATTCAAAAGGCGTGAAGCCGAGCAACTTCTCGGCTTGCGGGCTGATGTATGTCCAAGGAAATCCCTGGCGTAAGGATCGGGCGTAAACCGCCCCCGGGATCTGCTCCACGAGGCGGCGGTACTTGCGTTCCGAGCTGTCCAGAAGCTCTTGGGCGAGCTTGCGTTCGGTGATGTCGAGCAGGATGTTGATCAGGCCGGTAATTCGGCCGGAGGCGTCCCGTTCGGGCTCAATAATCAGGTCGAACCAGGCATCGCCGGAATGCCCGCGCCGCAAGACTTCTGTCCGGGCGCCATTGCCGGTCGCCAGTACGCCAATCTTGATTTCTTTCAGCCGCGCCGCCTCCCCAGGGCCGAACAAATCCTCATCGCTCCGGCCGGCCACCTCCCCGGAGCAATCCGGCGGATGCTTGCCGTAGCACCAGGTGTAGCGCAGGTCGGCATCCTGGCGCGCCAGGATTACCGCGGCGTGCCGCAAAGCGGTCCGCAGCCGGTCCTCGCTTTCCTTGAGGGAACGTTCGACCCTCGCCTTTTCGCTCAGGTCGCGCACCGCGCCGATAATCAACTCTTCGCCTTCCAGGACGACCAGCCGCGCACAGACCTCGACGGGAAACGTCTCGCCGTTCTTTTTCTTATGGGTCGCCGTGAACACCAGTTGTCCGGCGTCCCTGACGCGCCGGACGGTTTCCTCCGATGCCTCGCGCTCTTCCGGAGGGCGGAGATCCGGCAGCCGCATGCCACGGAGCTCCTCGCGGCTGTAGCCGTACACCTCGAGGGCCCGGTCGTTGCAATCCAGGATTCTTCCCTGCGTGTCTGCCCACCAGAGGATGTCGTGCGTCTGCCGGACGATCGATTCGTAATGCTCCTGGAGTTTCCGGCGTTCCAACTCCGCCTTCGCCAACCGCAGACTCAGTCGAAGCTCCCTGTGCCGCCAGGCCGCATACCCTCCGAATCCCGAAAGAACTAGTAGTGCCGCCGCCATCCACCCGATATAGAGAGAGTGAAACCAAACTTCCCCCAGGACCGCGGCGGGCTCGGCCCGCACTTTCAGCGTCCAGGGCGTTCCCTCGACACGAGCCCCCACTTCCAACCCACCCGGGGTACGGACCCGGACAATCCGGCCTGTTCCGGTTGCCACCAGCCTTCGGGTCTTGGGCGGGTTGCGCACCTCCAGACGCACTGCTCCTGGTCCTACTCCAGAGCTCCTCACAAGATGTAGCTCGCCGCCCTGCGCGAACGACAACACGTTCTCGAAGCCGGGAATCGTGCCTTCCGGAGGTTGCAGCATGACCCTCAACAGTGGCCCCGCGTCCGCCCACATCGCCAGCACCACGTCATTCGTCCGCCGGGGTTCCTGCGAGAACGGCAGGAAAAATCCCAGCAGGAGCATCCCGGATGGATCCAGATGCCCCTGTTGAAGAATCACGGAGCGCCGCCGCAGCGCCTCCTCGGCATAGGGGCGCAGCGTCTCCGGCGCCGGAATGCCGCCCCTTGGCTCCGACAGCAGCACATTGCCATCACGGTCCAGAATGGCCAGGGCCTTGCAATCGAACCCTCGCCGCACTTCGCGCATGGCCTTAAGCACTCTCCGGCCGCGCTCTTGACGGCTGCCGCCTGCCGGGCCATCGAGCAAATCCTTCAGACTTTCAAACGAGGCCCGGATTTCGTACAGATCCGCTTCCCGCTCTTTGTACCAGGCCGCGATGCCCCCCGCCTTGCCGTTGCACATTGCCGACATGGCCGCGCGCCAACCGCTCTCCGCCAATCCTCCCGAGTGGGCAAACAACAGGAGGGAGATACTGATGCCCAACGAGATAAACGCGGTGATCGCCAACAGCCCCGCGGCAAAAGGGGAGACCGGGAGCATGCCCGCGGCGGTCTTTGTGGATGCGCTCTCCGAGTCGCCTTGCTCCCGGTGAATCTCCCCTTTCGTAGTACTTTGCATGGTTCTAGTACTAATAAAACCAGGTTAGAGCAGAAGATTTTTTACCATACAAGCTAAAGAAAGTGAATGGCCTAAAATCAGCGCGCCTTTGGCTATGTCCTCACCGGATCCTTGCGCCCTCCGATTAGGGTAAAATGCTGGAGGCATTATTCAAAACCCACATTCGTAGCGAGTGCGAACATGCCGAACGCAACGGTAGGCCTGTGCCTGCTTGACGTCCATTTGCGGAACCGCATTTCGGGCATTCTCACCGGTTTGGGATATGAAACGGTATCGGCCGATGAGGGAACGGAGCCGCAGCCGGATCTCTTTCTGCTCGACGCTGCTTCCGCCGCTCGGGTAGGCATGCGGGTTCTGGCTCAAAAGTCCCAATCGGACCGGTTCCTCCCTGTTGTCGTGCTTCTCAACCGGGAGGACCAGATCGACCCTTGGCTGGAGAGCGGCTACGACGATTGTTTGCGTGCCCCAATCAGCGAGTCAGAACTGAACACGAAGCTCAAGACGCTGTTGCGCATCCGGCGCCGAAGTGAACAGTTCGCCCGTGAGTGCGAAACCAAGCACCAGGTCCTGTTTGAAACCACGGGAACCGCCACCATTCTCGTTGGGGAGGACGGCACGATTCTCCGGGCCAACCAGGAATGCCTGCCCGTAACGGGGTACAGCCCGGCGGAACTTCTGGGCACCAGGTGGACTTGTTACGTCGCTCCGGAAAGCCTTGACATGATGCTCGCCTACCACAAGCTCCGGCGGGAAGACCCGGAAAAAGCGCCTTCCCGCTACCTGGCGAGAATGTTCAACAAAGCCGGGCAAGCCCGCGACGTCATGGTCCACGCCCGCTTGATTCCAGGCACTAGGGAGAGCGTCGTAACGCTGGTCGACGTCACGGAACTCCGCTGGCGTGAAGAGACCATCATCCGCCTCGGGCAGCGTTGGAAGCAGACGTTTGATTCGATCCGCAACCCGGTTTGGATCTCGGACTCGGAATTCAGAATTGTCGAGGCGAACGCGGCCACTGAGGAATTCTGTGGCCGTTCTGGTGCGGAGTTGGCCGGATGGCCCTGCTGGGAGATCGTACAAGGCTCGGCGGGAGTCATTCTCAAGGAGGCGGTGTTGCGGGCCAAGCAGACCCTCCAGACGGAAACTTGCCAGCTCTATGTCAAGGGCCGGTTTTTCGAAGTAAGCGTGGATCCCATTGTAGAACCTTCCGGACAGCTAAGCGGCTTAGTGCACAGGATGAACGACATCACAGAATTTGTGAACCTTCATCTTGAGCTGAGCCAGGCCGAAGAGAACTTCCGGCGTTCCTTGGACGAATCCCCCATCGGCGTTCGCGTCGTCTCGCTCGATGACCGTACGTTTTATGCGAACGCGCGTTACCTGGAACTGTTTGGGTACAGCAGCCTGGAGGAGCTGGCCACGCTTCCCCCCGTGAACCTTTACACCCCGAAGACCCGCGAAGAATACTCGGCCCGGCAACAACGGAGGCTACAGGGAGACCCCGGTCCCTCCCAGTATGAGATCGAAATCCACCGCAGGGACGGCCAGCTCCGCACGCTTAAGGTTTACCGCCGGCCGATCCTCTGGGATGGCGAACAGCGGTTCCAGATCCTCTATCAGGATGTCACCGAAGCCCGCCGCGCCGAGGAGGCGCACCGGAAGCTCTCCATGCAGTTTTCGGCGCTCGTGGACGCGATCCAGGATGGCGTGATTCTACTAGCGGAAGACTTGCGGATTTTGTGGGCGAACCGTGCGGCAGCCGAATGGGCGGGCCAGGAGCAAGCCGGCATGGTGGGCCAACACTGTTACCGTGTCCTGCACCGCTTGGAACAACCTTGCGATTCCTGCCCGACCCTGAGGACGTTTCAGACGGGAGACTCTCAACGCGAGACGTTTTCTCTGGCAGGCGGCGGGCTGGTGGAAGTCCGTACGTTTCCGGTGAAGGAGGCCGGCCGCGTGGTGAGTGTGGTCGAGGTTGCCGAAGACCGGACCGAGTACAAGCGGCTGGAAGCGCAATATCTTCAAGCCCAAAAGATGGAGGCAGTCGGACGCCTGGCTGGCGGAGTGGCGCACGACTTCAACAACATGTTGGCGGTCATCCGCGGATACGCGGAGATGACGCTGGAAATGCTCCCTCCGCCGAACCCGCTTCGCGAATACATGGAGAGCATCCTCAAAGCCAGCCGGCATTCCTCGGACCTCGTGCAGCAACTCCTGGCTGTTGGCCGCAAACAGGTGCTCCAACCACAGGTCTTGGACCTGAACCGGCCTGTTCGCCGATCAGGAGAATCTGTTGAGGCGGCTGATTGGGGAGGATGTCGAACTGGAGTTGCGCCTGGCGCACGATTTGTGGCGCGTTCATGTGGATCCGGGACAAATCCAGCAAGTGGTTTTGAATCTGGTGGTCAATGCGAGGGAGGCCATGCCCCAGGGGGGCAAGCTGGTGATCGAGACGGCCAACGTCACGTTGGACGAGTTTTACGCAAGGAGCCGGGAAGACGTAACGCCGGGCGAGTACGTGCAATTCACGGTGAGCGACAACGGCTGTGGCATGAGCGCGGAGACGCTTGCGAAGATTTTCGAGCCGTTTTTCACGACGAAGGGCCAAGGCAGCGGTTTGGGCCTGGCGACCGTGCACGGGATCGTGAAGCAATCCGGCGGGCACATTAGCGTGTATTCCGAACCCGCCAAAGGGACCACGTTCAAGGTCTACTTGCCCCGCACCACGGAACAGGAGAAGCCCTCGAGTCCGATAAGAGAGGAAGCTGCCCCGGGAGGAATGGGCGAGGCGATTCTGGTGGTGGAGGACGAACCAGCGCTGCGCAAGCTGGCCTGCGAGATGCTGCGCCGGCTCGGCTACCGGGCGGAATCCGCGGGCAGCCCCGCCGAAGCACTGGCGCTCGTCGAAAGTGGAAAGCTGGTCCCGGATCTCGTCCTTACCGACGTGGTGATGCCCGGAATGAATGGTAAGGCAATGGTGGAGGCGATGCGGAAGGCCAAACCGGGGTTGAAGGCCATCTTCATGTCCGGCTATGCCGAAAACATCATCGCGCATCACGGCGTGCTGGCCCCCGATACTCCATTTCTCCAGAAGCCCTTCCGGGTGGCGGACCTGGCGGCCATGCTGAGAGAAGTCCTCCAGCCACCCTCACGCAAGCCGGAGTAGGCCGTCGCTCAAAGCCCGGCCCTTGGCTCATTTTGGATGCGTGCGCTACTCGTCCAAGCCAGCAAGCTCCCCTTTCGCGTGCAGCTCGAGAAGAGCCTCAACTACGCCAGGGTCGAACTGCTTCCCGCTCTGCGCTTTGCATTCTTGGACGGCGTCCTCCAAAGTGCCGGCCGGCCGGTAGGGCCGCGGATGCGTCATAGCGTCAAAAACGTCCGCCAGGACCACAATCCGGGCCGCGAGGGGAACCGCCTCGCCTGTCAGACCGGCATACCCTTTGCCATCCCACCGCTCGTGATGGTAAAGAGCAATCACTTCCGCCAGTTGGAGTAGGCGGCTGCGGCTGCCCGCCAAGATCCCAGCTCCAATCACCGTGTGAGGCTTGATCGCTTCGAACTCCTCGGGCCGTAGCTGGCCCGGCTTGCGAAGGACCGCGTCGGCCACGCCCACCTTGCCCAGGTCGTGTAGGATCGCCGCCTTGCCGATCAGCGTGGCCTCCTCCGCGGGAAGCCCACAGGCCAGCGCCAGTTTCTCGCTCAACCGGCCAACGCGTTGGTTGTGGCGTGCCGTGTTGTCGTCGCGGTGCTCGGCGGCCAAAGCCAGGCGCTCCAGGATTTCGTCGCGGGCCTCTTCCAGCTCCCGGGTTCTTTGCCGCACCATCTCGTCCAGCGCCTGGTTGTGGGCCTCCAGGCGCAGGTAAAGAGTGCGAGTCTCCAACAAGCGCCGGATGCGCAGCAGAATCTCCAAAGAGTCGTAAGGCTTAGTCAAAAAATCGTCCGCTCCGGCGGCCAGCAGTTTGCGCTTCGCTTCCCGGGAGCCGTCACCGGTCAAGACTAAAATCGGAAGGAACGTTCCTGCCGGGATCCGGCTACGGAGTTGGCGCGCCAGGGTATAGCCGTCGAGATGGGGCATGATTAGGTCGAGCACCACCAGATCCGGTTTGTGCTCAAGGAAGGCTGAGAGCGCCAGCCTTGGATCATTCACGATGACCGGAGGCGGAAACCCATCGGACTGGAGCGTCCGGGAAAGAAGCGTGGCGGCTGCCGCCTCATCGTCCACGATCAAGACCTTACCGTCTTCAGGGCGCTGACCTTCCAGTTTTCAGGTGGATGGGGGTAAAGACACGGCAATACTCCTTAATGCGCTTTAACACTGTAACACAATCGCTAGCTTGACGCCGAATGCGATGGAGATTTCCATGATTTCAAGAAACCGCCCTTCCGTCCGCCCCCGCGCCGCTTTTTGTTAGAGTGGAATTTCGATGCGGCGACTCCGCCCTCTCCTCCCCGTCGCAATCCTGCTGCTCGTCGCTCTGGTTGGATGGATGTACTACGTCCAGCGGGAGATCGAGCAGCACCAATCCCCTGCCCGCCCCAAGCCGCTTCCCCCCGATACGGTCGCCACGGCCGGGCCCTGGGAGTGGGTCCAGGAAAACGAGCAGGGCGTGGTGGTGCGGGTGCGCGCAGGAGAACTGCGGGAGGTCAAGGAGCCCCCACGATTGTACCTGGCGAAGGTCGAGGTGGAAATCCACCGCAAGGACCAGATGACGCTGGACCGTTTCCGCACGGAACGGGCCGAATACGACCCCGCGACCGGAATCCTGTTTGCGGACGGCGATGTCCAGATCGCGACCGGCGAGCCGGCCAAGCCAGGAGCCCCCGCAGGCCGCCGGGTTCAAATCCAGACCTCCGGCCTGACCTTCGAAAGCCGCACCGGCCGGGCCACCACGGACCGGCCTTCGTCGTTCGTCTTCGAGCAAGGGGAAGGCCGGTCGGTGGGCGCCTGGTACGATCCCAACACCCGTGAGCTCGATATGCGCAGCGACGTGGCCGTCATTTGGCGCGGTAAAGACGGCCGCTCCGAGCCAATGCAGATCGAAGCCGGCGAAGCGATGTATAAGGAGCTGGATTCGGTCATCCTGCTCTGGCCCTGGTGCAGATTGAAGCGTGGGGCCCTAACCGTTGAGGGCGCGCGGGCCGGAGTGTACCTGAAGGAGTCGGCCATCCAGAGGATCGAAGCCTTTGAGGCGAAAGGACTTCATCGCCCCGCTAAAGGCCGCCCCGCCGAATTCCAGGCCCAGGCGTTGTTCGTGCACCTCACCGCCGGCGGGGAAGTGGAGAAGATCGAAGGTACCGGCAAGACGCGCCTGGTATCGGAGGACTCCGGCGTAAGGACGGCCGTTTCCGCCGAACGCACCGAGATGCAGTTTGACGCCGCCGGCGGCGAAGCGCGGCTACGCTCGGTCTGGACCGTAGGGCAGTGCGTGGTCGAAAGCCGCCCCGTAGGGCCCAACAGCACACGCGAGACACGCATTCTCCGCAGCGAGCGCATCGAAATGCGGATGCGGCCGGACGGGCGCGAGATCGAGAGCGCCGAAACGCAGGCCCCCGGAGTCATCGAATTCCTGCCCAACGCGCCGTCCCAGCGCAGCCGCCGCATGGAGGCCGAGCATATCCGGGCCGTCTACGGCTCTCGCAATGAGATAGAGGTGCTGGAAGCACGAACCGTCGCGACGCGTACCGACTACCCCAAGCCGCCCAAAGGACCGCCAACTCCGCCCATGCGGACCTGGAGCCGCGAGCTGCGGGCGGAATTCGATCCCGCCCAGAGCGAACTGCTGCGGGTGTATCAAAGCGGGGACTTCCGCTTCGAGCAGGGTGAGCGCAAGGGCTGGTCTGAAAAGGCCCTGCTGGACTCCAGCAAGAACTGGATCACCCTGGAAGGCCGCGCGCGGACCATCGACGCCGGCGGCTCGCTGGCCGCGGACCGCATCTTTCTTGATGAGGCCGCGGGAGACGTGACGGCTACGGGCAACGTAGCGGCCACGCGGATGCCGGAAGCTTCCAAGAAGCCCACGGCGGTCTTGTCGGAAGCGGAGCCTTACCAAGTGCGCGCCGAGCGAATGTATGCCCCCGGCGCGCGCCGCCTAATCCGCTACGAAGGCACCGTGGTGCTCTGGCAGGGGGCGAACCGGATCGAGGCCGACTGGGTGGAAATCGACCGCGACAAGCGGACCCTGTTGGCCAAAGGCAACGTGGTCTCGCGCTTCCTGGAAGAACCGCCGGCCGGCCGCAAAGGCCCGGGAGTGCTGACGGTGGTCCGGGCCACGCTGTTGGAGTACCGAGATGAGGACCGCACCGCGGTCTACAGTGGGGGAGCCGAGCTGGAGCGCGGGGCCCTGAAGGTCACGGCCCAGACCGTACGCGCCTTGTTCCTTCTAAAGGACGGGAAAACGGAGTTGGACAAGGTTTACGCCGACGGCCGGGCGCGGATCGTGGAGACCAAGGCGGGGCGGACCCGTCTGGGCACGGGCGAGCACGCCGAGTATTACGCCGCCGAGGGGCGGGCGGTGCTGTACGGCGGCGCGCCGCAATTCGAAGACAGCTTGCGGGGCGCCACCCGCGGAACGCGCATTACGTGGTATCAAGAGAAAGACGGGCTGTTGGTGGAAGGCGGCGCGCAAGAACCGGCCGCCAGCCGCCTGCGCCGCTAGAAGCGCCCATGAGACGACTGCAAGCCTGCGAGGTATCCAAGACATACAGCGGCCGCAAGGTGGTCGATAGCGTATCCATCCTTGTAGAGCAGGGGGAAGTCGTCGGGCTGCTGGGGGTGAACGGGGCCGGCAAGACCACGTTTTTCCACATGGTGGTGGGCCTGATCCGGCCCGACTCGGGCCGCATCCTCCTGGATGACGAGGACATCACCTCGCTGCCCATGTATGTGCGGGCGCGCAAAGGGATCAGCTACCTGTCGCAGGAACCCTCCGTGTTCCGAAAGTTGACCGTCGAGGAGAACCTGCTGGCCATCCTGGAGTCTCTCCCGCTCGACGGGCGTCAGCGCCGGGAACGCATGGAGGAGCTCATCGAGCAGATGGGCCTGGACAAGGTCCGGCACAACAAGGGCTATGCCTTGTCCGGCGGGGAGCGGCGGCGGGTGGAAGTCGCCCGCTCGCTG
Organism: Bryobacteraceae bacterium; assembly: GCA_023511855.1. Lineage (GTDB taxonomy): Bacteria > Acidobacteriota > Terriglobia > Bryobacterales > Bryobacteraceae > JAIMAR01. Next base: position 18,513 of record JAIMAR010000008.1, on the reverse strand, counting down.
GTCATCGAGCCGTCCTTCCTGCTGCTGGACGAGCCGTTCAGCGGAATCGACCCCATCCAGGTGCTGGAGCTTCAGCGCATCATTGCGGATCTCAAACGGAGCGGCATCGGAGTGCTGGTCACGGATCACAACGTGCGGGAGACCCTCGCCGTGACCGACCGCGCCTACATCATCCACAACGGAGCCATTTTCCGGGCGGGCACGCCGGAGGCGCTCGGGCAGGATCCGGAGGTCCGCCGCATCTACCTTGGAGAAGGTTTCCAGCTCGGGGCTCCTGTGCTCCCGTAGGCCTCGCGACAGGGCAGGACCTCGTCCTTACTTGATTGCGGGTAAGCCGCCTGCCGCCTGGAGTATACTGCCAGGTGGCCAAACGCCGCCTGGAGGACGACAATGAGCACGGAACTCTCGAGAAGAGACTTGGCGCGGGCTGTCGGCGCCGCGATGATCGCCACGCACAGTGCAGGGGCCGCCGCCGCCCGTCGCTGGCCCATCACAGAAGGCCCCAACACGCCGAAACTTTGCATGATCTCCTCCCCGAACCCTAACGAACGCGGCATGCGCCGGATCAAACAGCTCGGCGTGGATTACGTCCTTATGAGCGGTCCGAGAATCCCTTGGGAGGAGGCCCAACTGCGCGCCATCCTGGACCGCCATAAGGAAGGGGGCCTCACGGTCTGGAACATGATGATCAGCGGCTTTCCGAACACGCTCTACGGGAGGCCGGGGCGGGACCAGGAGATCGAAAACGTTCGGAAGTCGATCCGTGCGGCGGGCAAAGTGGGACTGCCCGTCGTCGAGTACAATTTTTACGCGCATCGCGCCACCGAGGGGTATTACGAAGAGCCGGGACGGGCGGGCGCGGGCATGTTGTCGTTCGATTACGAGAAGATCAAGGACCTGCCGCCGTTGCCGGAGGAGGGCGCCCACTCGCTAGAGGAGATGTGGGCAAATATCACTTATTTCTTGAAAGCCGTGGTCCCGGTGGCCAAAGAGGCAAACGTGCGCCTGGCGCTGCACCCCAACGATCCCCCGGCGCCGGTCAGCCGGGGCTCGGGCCAGATTATGGCAAGCCTGGAAGGCTGGAAGCGTCTCGTGGACATCGTGCCAAGTCCTTACAACGGCATCACTTTCGATTGCGGGGTGACCCGCGAGCTGGGAGAGGACCCGGTGGAGGTTTGCCGCTACTTCGGAAAACGCGACTGCATCAACCATGTCCACTTCCGCAATGTCCGCATGAAAATCCCCCGGCAGAAATACACCGAGGTGTTTCCGGACGAAGGCGAGGTCGACATGTTCGGCGTGATGAAAGAGCTGGTGCGGCAGAAGTACCCCCGGCTGATCTATCCGGAGCACCCGCGTGGGCTGGACGCCGACCGGGAGCAGCCCAATTCGGGGCAGTACGCCGGGTGGGTGTTCAACGTGGCCTATGCCCGGGCGATGTTGCAGGCGGCGATCGCCTCCGTCTGACAGCCATCGGAGGACTCTCCCCCAGCACGGCTAGGGGAACGGGTCCCCGGTTCTAGGGCGGATTGGGGGCTGGATGCGAGCGGCAGTCTGTTAAAATGGGGGCGGATGAGCTCGCTTTCGCCCAGACTCCAACTTAAGGTCCAGCAAAAGCCGATCCTCACCCCGAGCTTGGTGCAGATGGTCACCGTGCTCCAGCTCAACCGGCTGGAGTTGAAGGAGCTGATCGACCAGGAACTGGCACAAAATCCGGTATTGGAGGAGGCGGCCGAGAACGGCGGCGAGGAGTTGACCCCGGAAGAGGTCCAGGCGCTGCTGGAGGCGGAGCGGGATCCGGCCGAACCGGCGCCCGCCGACCAGCCTATCCTGGAGACCGTGCAGGAAGCCGTGGTCCAGGCCGAGGAGATGTACGAGGGCGCCGAGGAACCCTTGGAAGCGGAGACGCCGGCTGCCGGCTCCCCTGAGGTGGCCGAGCCTGGAGAGGCGCCGGAGGCGGCCGAGGCCAAGCCGGTGGCGGATCCTTTCGAGGAGATCGATTTCGGCACCTACTTTGAGGAGTATCTCGATCCCGGCTATCGGAGTCCCTCTTCCGAGGTTGTCGAAAAGCCCTCCTTTGAGACCTTCCTTTCCTCGCCGGTGACCCTCGCGGACCATCTTTATTCCCAGCTCAGCGTGATGGTCCTTCCCGAAGCGGTGCGCCAGGCGGCGGATCTGATCATCGGAAACCTGGACGAGAATGGCTACTTGACGGTTCCGCTCGAGGAGCTGGTCCAGCCGGGAGAGGCCGGGCTGCCGGAGCTGCAAGGGGCGCTGAAGGTAGTGCAGTCGCTCGACCCGGCAGGAGTCGGAGCTCGCGACGTGCGGGAGTGCCTGCTGCTCCAGTTGGAGAGCCGCAATGGGCGGGGCGGCGTGGCCTGGCAGATCGTCGACAAGCACCTGAAGCTGCTGGAAACCCACCAGTTGAAAGAACTGGCTCGGCTATTGGGGCGCCCGCTGGAGCATGTTCAAATTGCCGAGCACGTCATCCGCACGCTGGACCCGCGGCCGGGCCTAAAATACTCGGGTCCGGGGGCCCGGGCGGTCGAGCCGGACGTCATGATCTTCAAGGAAGGGGATGAGTACCTCATCGAGCTGAACGATGAGGACTTGCCGCAGCTCCGGCTGAATCGCGACTACCGGCGGATGTTGGATCGCAATCAAGAGCCGGACAAAGACGTGCGCAATTACGTCAAGGAGCGCTACGCCTCGGCGATCCAACTGATGAAGAATATCGAGCAGCGCAAGCAGACGATCCTCAAGGTCTGCCAGGCGATCGTCCGGCGGCAGCGGGAATTTCTGGACCACGGAATTGATCATCTGAAGCCCATGATGATCAAGGACGTCGCCGAGGAAATCGGCGTGCATCCCTCGACGGTGAGCCGGGCGGTGGCCAACAAGTTTGCCCACACGCCGCAGGGGGTCTTTGAGCTGCGCTACTTTTTCTCGGAGGCGGTGCAGGGCCCGCAGGGTGGCGAAGTCCCCTTGCTGCTGCTGAAGCGCCGGGTCAAGAAGATGATCGAGGAAGAAGACCCGGCCCACCCGCTGACCGACGAGCAGATCACCGCCCGTTTGCAGCAGGAGGGGATTCATGTGACCCGCCGCACGGTGGCCAAGTACCGCGAGGATATGAAGATTCCGTCCACGCATCACCGGCGGAGACGCCCATGAACCCATGCCCGTAGGGAGGATCCCATGAAGGTGCACTATACCGGACGCCAGGAAGAGCTCACGGCGGCGCAGAAGAAGAAGCTGGAAGCGAAGTTCTCCAAGCTGGCCAAGCTCCTGGATTTGCGCGGAGGGGAACGGGAGGCGCACGTGATCCTGACCACCGAACGCCACCTGCGGAAGGCGGAGATCACGGTGCGAATGCTGGACCACCCCGTGGTGGGCGTAGGCACGGGCGCGGACCAGTACGCGGCGCTGCTGGCCGCCATCGAGCGGCTGGAAAAGCAGGTCCTTAAACTGCGCGCTAAGAAACGGGACACCAAGCGCGGGCCCAAAGAAGCCTGGCCCCAGGAAGCGCCCGCGCTGGCGGAGGCCTCTTCGGAGGAGGTGAGCGGCCGCTTGGTGTTCCACGTCGACGAGCACGATTCCCGCAAGCCCATGACCCTGGAGGAAGCCCTGCTGGAGATGGGCCCGGAGCGGGACTATCTGGTCTTCCGCGACGCTCAACGGGACCGCATCAGCGTGCTGGTGCGGCGGCGGGACGGCCATTTCGACTTGGTGGAAGCCTGACGGCGGCGGCATGGCCAGGCGGGCTTCAGGCGGAGCGGCGGCGCAGGCCGAATTTGTCATCCTGACCGGCCTGAGCGGCTCCGGCAAAGGCACGGTGCTGAAGTGCCTCGAGGACCTCGGCTACTATGCCGTCGACAATCTCCCCGTCGACCTCATTCCCAAGTTCGCCGAGCTGGTCCGGGATAGCCCGCACATCCGCCGGGCGGCGCTCGTTGTGGACGTGCGCGAAGGCGCGGCTCTGGAGCGTTTCCCGGAAGTCTACGCCAGGTTGCGGCGCACGCTTTCCAGCACGCTGGTCTTCTTAGAGGCCGATGACAACACCATCGTGCGTCGCTTCAGCGAGACGCGCCGGCCGCATCCGCTCGGAACCAGCCAGTCGGTGCTCCGCAGCGTCCGGCGGGAGCGGCGCCAACTGGCTCCCATCCGGGCTCTGGCCGAGCACATCATCAATACCTCCAAATTCAACGTGCATGAACTGCGCGAGCTGGTCGCCGAAAAGTTCGGAGGCGACAGCGGCCAGGCGCTGGTGGTCTATGTGACCAGCTTCGGCTACCGCTACGGAATCCCGCCCGACAGCGACCTGGTCTTCGACGTGCGCTTCCTGCCGAACCCGAACTACATCCCGCAATTCAAGAACTTGAGCGGACGCCATCCCAGCGTGGCGCGCTACATCCGCAGCTTCCCGCAGACCCAGGAGTTTCTGGACAAGATCACGCAGATTTTGACTTACCTGCTGCCGCATTACATCCGCGAGGGGAAGAGCTATCTGACGATCGCCTTCGGCTGCACCGGCGGACGCCACCGCTCGGTGATGATCGCCGGCGAGATGGGACGGCGTCTGTCCCGCCAAGGCTTCCGCGTGAAGATCTCGCACCGGGATTTGGGGAAATAGGCCGCCCCCGGCAATTTCGGAGTCAAGCTGTTCTCAGGCTTTCTGTGCCATAATTGGGAATAGCAGAGGGCGGGGAGAAAGGAACTCCTATGAGAACCGAATGGGTCGCCCGGCGCCTTTCCGACCGGGTGCGGACGCAAATGCATTACGCCCGGCAGGGCGTGATCACCGAAGAGATGATGTACGTGGCCCAGCGGGAGAATCTCCCGCCGGAACTGGTCCGCTCGGAGGTGGCCCGCGGGCGGATGATCATCCCGGCCAACATCCGCCACACGAACCTGGAGCCGATGGCCATCGGCATCGCCGCGCGATGCAAAATTAACGCCAACATCGGCAACTCGGCGGTCACCTCCAACATTGACGAAGAACTCGAAAAGCTCCGTTACGCGATCCGCTTCGGCGCCGACACGGTGATGGATCTTTCCACCGGCGGCGACTTGGAAGCGATCCGGCGGGCCATCATCGCCAACTCGCCGGTTCCCGTGGGCACCGTGCCGGTTTACGAAGCTGTCGCCCGCGTGCGGCGGGTCGAGGACATCACTCCGGAGTTGATGCTGGAGGTGATCAAGGAGCAGGCCGAGCAGGGCGTGGACTACATGACCATCCACGCCGGGATTCTGGTGGAGTACATTCCCCTGGCGGCCAAGCGGATCACCGGGATTGTGAGCCGGGGCGGCTCGATTCTGGCCCAGTGGATGGTGCGCAATCACCGCCAGAACATGCTCTACGAGCGTTTTGAGGACATCTGCAAGATCTTCCAGAAATACGACGTGACCTTTTCCCTGGGCGACGGGCTGCGGCCGGGCTGCCTGGCGGACGCCAGCGATGAGGCGCAGTTCGCCGAACTGAAGACCCTGGGCGAGCTGACCAAGAAAGCCTGGGAATACGACGTCCAAGTGATGATCGAGGGGCCGGGCCACGTGCCCATGGACCAGATCCAGATGCAGGTCGAAAAAGAAATGGAGCTCTGCCACGAGGCGCCTTTCTACACGCTGGGGCCGCTGGTGACCGACATCGCCCCAGGCTATGACCACATCACTTCCGCCATCGGAGCGGCCATGATCGGCTGGTACGGGGCCTCCATGCTGTGCTACGTCACGCCCAAAGAGCACCTGGGCCTGCCGAATAAAGAAGACGTCCGGGCGGGCATCATCGCCTACAAGATCGCCGCGCACGCCGCCGACATCGCCCGCAAGCGCCCCGGCGCGCGGGACCGGGACGACGAGCTGAGCCGCGCCCGCTACCGCTTCGACTGGAAGCGGCAGTTCGAGTTGTCTCTGGATCCCGAGATGGCCCAGGCCATGCACGACGAGACGCTTCCGGAGGAGGGCTTCAAGGAGGCCCACTTCTGCTCGATGTGCGGGCCGAAGTTCTGCTCGATGAATATCAGCGCACACCTGGAAGGCGCGCCCGAGTTGCAGCCACTGGAGCACAAGTAGCGTCCCGCCGGAAAACCTGACACACTGGCCGGGGAGGAGTGTGTCATGGCGGTTCAACACGAAGCAGCGCGCAGCGGTATCACCTTTGGCAGCGCGCTGGCGATCGCGATTTCCTGGTCGGCGAATAAGTCCATTCTTTGGGCGATCATCCACGGCCTGCTGGGCTGGATCTACGTCCTGTATTTCGCGCTCTTCAAACGCTGAGTGCGGGCCGATCCTGCGGCGCGGTAACAGCCGCCCCGCACTCGGTGATTCCGCAGGCGGGAGTGCGCCGGCGCCGGCGCGGCTGCTAATCTTCTTAGGTGGAGCGTGCTCTGATGAGCGAGATCAAGCTGACAATCGAACGGATTGAGACCGTGCAAGTGCCCCCGCGTTGGGGCCTGCTGCGGGTTCTGGTGGAAGGCGGTCTGGAGGGCTTCGGCGAGTACACCGTGGAAGGGCAGTTGGACTCGGCTGAGGCGCTGGTGCGGGAGATGGCGCCGCGCTTCGTGGGGCAGGACGCGCGGGACCTGAAGCGGCTGGTGCGGGGCTGGTACGATCAGGCCTTCTACCACGGCGGAGCGCACTTCATGAGCGCCCTCGGCGGCATCGAAATCGCGCTGTGGGACTTGCTGGGCAAAGCACGGAACCAGCCGGTCTACAACCTGCTCGGCGGCAAGGTGCGGGACCGGGTGAAGGTGTACCGCTGGGCGGGGGGAAATAACAACCCGCCTGAGGCGGCAGCTGAAGAAGCCGCGCGCGTGGTGGCCGAAGGCGCGCGGGCCATCAAGATGAACGCCTGCCCGCCGCTGGCGGCGATCGACACCTACGGGGGAATCCAACTGGCCGTGGCGCGCGCCCGTGCGGTACGGGAGGCGGTGGGGCCGGAGGTGGAAATCGGTTTCGATTTTCACGGACGCTGCAACGTTCCCATGGCCCGCCGGCTGGCCAAGGAGCTGGAGTTCTCGCGGCCGCTGTTCTATGAGGAGCCGGTGCGGCCGGACTATAACCGGTGGCTAGGGGAGGTCACACGGATCACCCATGTGCCCATCGCGACCGGCGAGCGCATGACGACGCCGGCCGAGTTCTCCGACGTGATCGCCGCCCGTTCGGCGCACATCCTTCAACCGGACGTGGTGCATGTGGGCGGGATTGCGAATACGGCGGAGATCGCGGCCATGGCGGAGGCCAACGGGATCGCCATCGCCCCGCACTGCCCGCTTTCGCCCATCGCCTTCATGGCCTGCCTGCAAGTGGTGGTGCAGAGCCGGGCCGGCTGGATCCTGGAGTGGTCCAAGGGGATTCATTACAACGTCAGCGGCGCCGAGGGAGACGTAGATCCCTGGCTGCGCTATATCGACGAGCGGGACTGGGGCCGGTTCACTCTGGATGAAGGCGGGCACCTGCAAGTCCCCGAGCTGCCGGGCCTGGGCGTGCGCATCGATTGGAAGGAAGTGGAGAAGGCCGCAAAGCGAGGGGTCGTGTGGCGGGACGAGTGCATGTCCCTGCCGGACGGAACCCGGGCGAATTGGTAGCCGTCAGCGGGAAGCCTCCCGCATAGCTCCCACCGGAGGCAGCCTCGCGCCCGGCCTCAGCGCCTCAGCATGAACACCGCGGTCTCGGCCATGAGGTTCGCCAGGAAGCGGCCCATGTGATGGCCGGCCAAAAAGATGCGCCGCTCGATGGTCCAGCCCTGCGCCCGCGCCAGGTCCTCAAAGTCCTTGACCGTCAGGAAGTGAATGTTGGGCGAGTCGTACCACTCGTAAGGGAACAGGCGCGTGCGGGGCGCGCGCCCGCTGAACAGGTGCGAGAGGCGCACCGACCAGTGCCCAAAATTGGGGAAGGTCACGATGGCGTGCCGTCCCACCCGCAGCATTTCCTGAAGGACCCTCAGCGGGTGCCGGGTTTCCTGGAGCGTCTGGCTCAAGATGACATAGTCGAACGACTGGTCCGGAATGTCGGCCAGGCCCTCGTCGATGTCGCCTTGAAAAACGGTGACGCCGCGGGCGATGGCCTTCTGAACCCGGGCGCGGTTGATCTCGATGCCGCGGGCCTCCACGCCCTTGTTTTCCACCAGCCAGGCCAGCAGTTCGCCGTCGCCGCAACCCAGGTCGAGGACCTTGGTCCCGGGCTCCACCAGGCTGCTGATGATGGCGTAATCGCTCCGGCCCAGAATCTCGCGGACGGAGGTCTTCTTGCGCTCTTCCAGAACCGAACTCATGCGGCGGCTTTCTCCCGGTAGGTGCTGGCCAAGAAGCTCCGGATGACTTCCGTCTGCTCGCTGATGTCGACCAGGAAGGCGTCGTGGCCGTAGTTGGAGGAGAGCTCGCAGTAGGTGACGTCGCGGTTGCGACTGCGCAGGGCGCGCACGATCTCTAAAGACTGGTAGCTCGGATAGAGCCAGTCGGAGGTGAAGCTGATCACCAGGAAGCGGGCGGTGGTCTGTCCGAGCACGTCGGCCAGCGATCCGCCTCCGTTGGTCAAGTCGAAATAGTCCAGAGCCTTGGTGATGTACAGATAGGAGTTGGCGTCGAAGCGGTCGACGAACTGCGCGCCGCGGTAGCGCAGGTAGCTCTCGACTTCGAAATCGATGGAGAAATCGAAACCGTACTTGTCTTTATCCCGCAGGCGGCGGCCGAACTTCTCGCGCATGGACTCGTCGCTCATGTACGTGATGTGGCCGATCATGCGCGCAATCGCCAGGCCGCGCGCGGGGGGCTTCGAGTCGTAATAGTCGCCCTGATTCCAGTCCGGGTCGGCCATGATGGCTTGGCGGCCGACCTCGTTGAAGGCGATCTGCTGGGCGCTGTGACGCCATGTGGTGGCAATCGGGATCGCCGCGGCAACCGAATCGGGATAGTCGGCCGCCCATTGAAGAGCCTGCATTCCGCCCATCGAACCGCCGGCCACCGCCAGCAAACGCGGGATGCCGAGATGATCGATCAGCTTCTTCTGAAGCCGGACCATGTCTGCGATGGTGATCACCGGGAACGACATGGCATACGGGCGGCCGGTGGCCGGATTGATCGAAGGCGGACCGGTGGTGCCGCGGCAGCCGCCCAGCACGTTGGAACAAATGATGAAGTACTTGTCGGTATCAAAAGCCTTGCCGGGGCCGATCGAGTTGTCCCACCAGCCGGGCTTGCCCGTTTCCCGGCTGATGCCGGCCGCATGGGCGTCACCTGTGAGCGCGTGGAGGATGAGGATGGCGTTGGAGCGGCTCTCGTTGAGCGTGCCGTAGGTCTCGTAGGCGACGTCCACCGGCGCGAGTGTAGCACCGCAGTCGAGCGGCAAGGAGTCAAACCGGACAAACTGCGTGGCGACAATCATGGATCGCGGGAGAATTCCATCGTAACAAAACGGGCGGCGGCCCTGGCCAGCCGCCCGTTGGATATCGCATGCGCGGAAGGCCGTCCAGCCGAGGCGTGCCATCAGGCATAGGGCAGATGGAGCGCGTCCATGATGCCCTTCATGTAGCCGAAGGCGAAGATTTTCCCGCCGATGGTATAGCCGGTCGAGCCGCGCTCGCCCACGTTGTCTACGGCCAGCGCGGGCGCATGGTCCGGGCGGATCGGGCCGTCGAAGCCGTTCTTGCTGTACACCTCCAGCATCTTGGCCATATCCGTGGGGCCGTCGTCATGGAAGGTCTCGTGGAATTTGGTCTTAGTCCCTTCCACGTCGCGGAAATGAACGAAGAAGATCTTCTTTTTCTGGAGCCACTCCTTGGCCAGCGCGAAGATGTCCTCGCCCATTAACTTAAAGTTGGCTTGGCAGAAGGTCACTCCGTTGTACGGACTGGGAGCGATCTCGAAGATCCGCCGGTAGTTGCGGGCGCTGGTGATAATGCGGGCCACGCCGCGCAGCGGGCTCAGTGGCGGATCGTCGGGATGCAGGGCCATTTTGACCTTGAACTTTTCCGCGACCGGGATGACCTCCTTGAGGAACTTGGTGATGTTGGCCCACATCTTCTCTTCGCTGATCTCGCCGAAGCGCGTGGGCTGCTGCATCTGGGGCGCCGTGGCGTCAAACTCGCTGGTAAGCGCGCCGCCGCGCAGCGGCACGCGGGTGTTGGTGCGTGTCCAGCCCAGGCCGGCCATGAAGTTGTAGCAGATCATATCGATGCCGACTTTGCTGAGAGCTTCAATGGCCCACTTGGTGTTCTCGATCTCTTCGTCGGCGCCGGGCGTGCCGGCTTTCAGATTTTCGAACGGCACCGGATGGCCCTCGACTCCGGCGATGGTCATTCCGGCCGCCTCCCAGGCTTCTTTGGTCTTCTGGGCGACCTCCAAGTACTGTTCTTTCCGCACGCGGCCAAAGCCCATACCCGTGATGACGTGGTTCACGCCGAGTTGCTTGGCGATGACGACGTCGTTGCTGGTGGGGCTGCCGAAAAGTTCACAGAGCTTAAAGCCAACCTTAGCCGGTTGCCGCGGCACGGCCAACACGGGCAGGCTGGCGCTGAGTCCAGTGCCGGCCAGCCCGGCCAGGGTCCCTTGCATTACAGACCGGCGGGTGATTTCTGCCATGGTTGCCTCCTGAAGTTTGCTTGTCCTGGAGTATTTTGATTCCTGTTTCGGGCCGGTTGCCCCGGGGCCTCCAGTTCACCCCCCTCTGATGCTATCAGGTTTGCCGGTAGAAACAGGAGCGGCGGCTCTATTGCGCCCCGCGCTGAAGTAGGACGGTCTTCAGGGTCTGGAGAATGATGTAGGCGTCGAGCGCCGGCGAGAGGTTCTTGATGTAGTAAAGATCGTATTCCAGCTTGCGCGCCGCGTCCTCCACGCTGTCGCCGTACTCGTGGTTGATTTGCGCCCAGCCGGTGATGCCGGGGCGGACCGCGAGCCTCTGGCGGTAGTAAGGGATCTGCTGAGCCAGAGAGGCGACGAACTCCGGGCGTTCCGGGCGCGGTCCCACCAGCGACATCTCGCCGCGAAGGATATTGAAGAACTGCGGAAGCTCATCCAGCCGCAGGCGGCGCAGCCATCGGCCGACGGGGGTGACCCGCGGATCGTCTTTAGACGCCCAAACTGCTCCTGTGGCGGCCTCGGCATCGGCGCGCATCGAACGGAACTTGTAAAGCGTGAAGTTCCGGCCGCGCCAGCCGACGCGGGTCTGACGGTAGAACACCGGTCCCGGGGAGGTGAGCTTGACCGCCGCCGCGATTAGAAGCATGAGCGGCGAGGCCACCACGAGACCCACCAGGGCGATGAGCCTCGAGTAGGCCACTTGCAAAGCGACCATGCCTGGCCGCGGCCCCAGGCCGCCGGTGTAGATCAATTGAGAAGGCCGCAGCTCTTTGAGCGAAATCGTCTTAGATGCCTCTTCATAAGCCACGGCGGCTTCCTGAATGCGGATGCCCGAGAAACGGAATTCCAGCAACTCGGCCACAGGAACCTGGCCGCGGCGCTCCGTGAGCCCGACGATGATCCGGTCGGGCTTGTGCTGTTCAGCCAGCTCGCGGAGCTTTTCCACTCGGCCGAGGTATGGGATGAGGCCTTCCACGCCGGGATTGGGTTGAGCGTCCAAGTAGCCCACCGCGGAAAGCCCCAGGTCCGGGTTGGCCGCGATGTGCCGGACGATCTGTTCGACCAGGGGGTTGCAGCCAAGAAATAGGATGCGCTCCGCGCCCAGGGCCTGGAGGACGACCGAGCTGTAAAAGATACGCCAGCCGGTCACGGCCGCCAGCGTCATTCCGCCGCCGAGCATCATCATCCAGCGCGGCAGAATCAGATCGGAGTTGGCGTAGAACAGCAGCGCTTGAAAAAGGAAGGTGATACCGATGACCTGGAGAACCTGCTGCAATACCAGAACGCGGGAGCGGACCGTGATCTGGGTATACAAGTCGTGAAAATACAGGGCGACGATGATACTGGCGACGGCGATCAGAATCCGGGCGAGCCCGCCGTCGTAAAGCAGATAAACCACCGGGTCCACCGGCAGCAACAGGAAGGCAGCCAGCAGGAAGCAGGCCAGTACGATCACCGCCTCCGTGATCGCTAAAAGGATGACGTTGGAGGGAAGAATCTCTCGAAGAATGCGAATCATCGCCGCGCGTCCCGGCCGTCCTTGCCCTGCCGGTCAAGACGCAAGTTTAACATGCGAAGGCGCGCGCCGCCCCGGTTCGCCGGCGCGCCGCTACGATCCTCAAACGAACTTATATTGGCCTGGCACCGGCAGGGGCGGGACCGGAATGCTGGCGTCGTAGTCGAAGTTCTTCGGCAGCAAGTCCTGCTGGGAGGCCATGATCATGTCCCAGGTGATTTCCCGTCCGGAGTAGCCGGCCTCGCGGGCCATGATGCACGTCATGGTGCTTTCGGCCACCGCCATGGCTTGATTGATGTAGGGGCCGTCGCCGCGGATGCTCTTGCACATATCGATGTGCTCCTGGACGTAAGGGTCCAGGCCGGGCGTGCCCAGGTCGCGGCAATTGCTCCGTCCCTTTGTGCCGACCACCAGCTCGCTGACATCCTGGTAGCTTCCGCTGGGGTACTGGCGGCAGTGGCTGGTCATGTGCACCCCGTTGGGGTAAACGAAGTCGGTCACCAGGTGATCGTAGATATTGCCATACGCCTCTTCGCGGGGGCGCCAGGCCGCGCCGCCGGAGGCGACGGCGCGAACCGGGTGCGTCCCCATGATCCAGTTGATGACGTCGATGTTATGCAGGTGCTGTTCAACCACCTGGTCGCCGCAGATCCACACGAAGGAGTACCAGTTGCGGTTCTGCCAAACCATGTCGGACCATTTGGGGTCGCGCTGTCCCTTGGGTCCGGGCCAGGTGGGGCTGTTAAATTGAAGCACCGGGCTGCCGATCCAGTTGGCGTAAGCCGCCACGACGTCGCCGATCGCTCCGTCTTTGATCTTGGCGATGGTCTCGATATACTCCTTCTGGAAACGGCGCTGGGCGCCCGACACCACGGTGAGCTTCAACTCCTCGGACTTCTTGGCCGCAGCCATAAACCGGCGCGTGTTGACCGGGTCGGTCCCGAAGGGCTTTTCAGCGAAGACGTGCTTTTTCGCCTCGACGCAGGCTTCGAAATGCATCGGCCGGTAGCCGGGAGGGGCGCACAACAGGACGACATCGACCTCGGAGGCGACCAGGCGCTTGTAGCCGTCGAAGCCGACGAAACGGTGATCGGGGTCGACGCGCACGCGGCGCCGCACCGAGTCCATCAGCTCTTCGACGGGCTTGCCGGTGAACTTGGCCACCCGCTGGGTATTGCTCTGCAAGTACTTGGGATCGCCTAGCTGCGCCAGACAGGTATTCATGCGGTCCTCAAAAACGTCGCTCACAGCTACTAATTCGACGTTGGGGTCGCCGCTGAGAAGATTAACGACAGCCTGCGTGCCACGGCCGCCGCAGCCGACCAGGCCGGCGCGCAGCCGCTCGGCGCCCGCTCCGCGGACGAGTTCGGGCCGGATGATGGTGAAGGCGGAGGCGCCGGCGGCCCCCGCGCGCAGGAAGGACCGCCTGCTGAGGGGATCAGAATTCAATGGCTTATTCATAGTCCGGATTACCTTTCTCCAGATTCTTCCCTGGGTCCACCATATTGTATATGATCCGCGCGCCTGCCCCCGCGCCGGGGCGAGGTAGGAACCAACCATCGCCTGAGAGTAAGGGAAGGGCGGGGGAGACGGAAGTCAAACCGCCGTTTTCACTTCCGGCAGAGGGACCGCGTAGCGGCCTTCGAAGATGTCCCGGAAAAGCCGGAGGGTCTCTTCATGCACCAGGCTGTTGTCGGCCAGTAAATGAGGAGCAGTCAGCAACGAGTGGGGAGCGCCCAACATGTCGGTGCAGCGCCCGCCCGCCTCCTCCACCATGAGCAGGCCCGCCGCCATATCCCAAGGCCGGAGGCCGAACTCCCAGAAAAGGTCCAGACGGCCGGCGGCGACATAAGCCAGATCCAGAGCCGCGGAGCCAGCCCGGCGGACGCCGTGGGTGGCCATGGCCATTTGATGATAGAAGTGCACGTTGATGCTTTTGTGGCGCTTGCGGTTGGGAAAACCGGTGGCGGCCAGCGCATCTTTAAGGCAGGCGGCTCTGGACACGTGCAGGCGGCGGTTGTTCAGCCAGGCGCCCGCTCCCCTCTCTGCGCTGAACATTTCCTCGCGCAGGGGGTCGTAGATTACACCTGCGATCATCTGGCCGGACCGCTCCAGCCCCATCGAGACGCAGAAGACCGGAAATCCGTGAGCAAAGTTCGTGGTGCCATCCAGCGGATCGATGTACCAGCGGTATTCGGAAACCGACTCGCGCCCCCCGCTTTCCTCAGCCACGATGGCGTGGGAGGGGAATCGCGCCTGGAGGCGCTCCATGACCAGCTTCTCGCTGGCCAAATCGGCTTCCGTCACCAGGTCAAAGTCGCCCTTCAAGTTATAGCCGATCCGCCGGTGAAAAAACGTTACCAGCAGCGCGCCGGCTTCGCGGGCGATTTGCTGTGCGGCCTCTAGATAGGATTCCATTGTGCGGCGGGGTGGAGGCTAAGCCTCGAGTTCGTAAATGTATTTGATGTCGTGTTTGAAGATGAACAGATTGGGCCCGTCTTCCCGGGTCAGTCGGATGAAGCTCGCATCGTAGAACTCGATGGTTCCCTTGTATTCCTCGTTGTTGGTGAGCCGGACGCAGATCGGGACATCGTTATCGATGAGGTAGCGCAAGTACTTCACCTCTTCGAACGTTTGCTCCGGCGGTTTGGCTTTCGGTTTGGTTTTGCTCTTTTTCATCCGGGGAAGTCTCAACGTTCCGCAGCTGCCTCTAGCGAGGCCTGGGCGGCGCGCTCCTCCAGCCCCCTGACCCAGGGGCGGAACCGGCGCTGACTCCCTCATAATACCCGCTGCGGGCGTTCACCCGCAAATCGGGATTGCGGAGACGGACCTCCAGGCGGTGGAACCCGCCCGGGCCGGGAGGCGCGCCCCGGGGATAGAAAGCGAGCAAATACTGGGTGCGGAGCTCCCGCAAAATGTCGCGGAAAGCTTCGTCGACGGCTGCGCCCATGGATTCGGGGCGGAAGACCCGGCCCGCGGAGCCCGCAGCCAGCCCGGCCATGGCGTTTTCGCCCCCTACGTTGCGGCCGGCCTCGTTGGTGATAGGCATGACCAGGATGGCGTACATCACGGCGTCGGCGCGCTGGATGGCTTCCAGGGCGTCGTGGTACCGCCTGGAACTGGTGGTGTCGCCGCCGTCGGTGACGACGATCAACACGCGGCGCCCCTCGCGGTCCGCCAGCTCCCGGCTGGCCAAATAAATCGCGTCATACAGGGAGGTGCCGCTGGCCGGCTTCAAGGTGCGCATCTCTCGTTCAATGCGGTCCAGCCGGCGGGTGAAATTCGCCAGCAGCCGCACTTCATAATTGAAGCTGATCAGCGCCACCGCATCTTCGGGATTGCCTTCGGCGAAGACAGCGCGGGCGAAGCGGGAAACGGCCTCGGTCTCATAGCGCAGATCTTTGGCGGTGGACAAGCTTGTGTCGATCAGCAGCATTACCGAGAGAGGCTGCACGGTCTGCCGCTCGAAAACGGCGATCTCCTGTTCGACGCCGTTGTCGAAAATCCGGAAATCTTCCTTGGAAAGCGTTCCGACCAGCTCGCCCGCGGGGTTCCGCACAGTGGTTAGCACGCGCACCAGTTTCACATCGGCCTTGAAGACCGGCTCCTGGGCGAGAGACGCTCCCAGGAGCAGAATCGATGCGACCGCCGCCCCCCGGATGAGCTGAACTCTGCTTCGCACTGCTGCCTCCATATTAGCAAGCGGATGCGACAATAGGCCCATGGAACAAAGCCGACAGCCGGCACGCCTGACGGTACGCTATGCGGAAACGGACCAGATGGGCGTGGCCTACTATGCGAACTACCTGGTGTGGATGGAAGTTGGGCGTGTCGAATTGCTGAAGCAGCTCGGGGTGCGATACCGGGATCTGGAGCGGGAAGGTTACCTGCTGGCGGTGGCCGAGGCGCACTGCCGCTATGTGCAACCGGCGCGATACGACGAGGAGGTTGAGGTCGAAACCCGGGTATCGATAGCCACGGCCCGGTTGGTCCAGTTTGAATACAAGATCCGGCGGGTCGGCGACGGGGCGATATTAGCGACAGGCTACACCAAACACGTGATCTGCGACCGGGAGCTGCGTCCGAAGCGGCTGGAAGCGAAATATGCGCGCGTTTTGGCTGAGGCAGCCGCGGATGCAGCCGGGGGCGCTGGCGCCAAGGCGGGTCCCAGGCAGGCCTCGCTTCCGGCCGCCGTCCATTGTGCCGGTTTGCTTTGAATCGATTCTCGGGGCTATAATCGGCCAGGAGAGCCAGATCCCTTGCTTCAGGGAATTCGCGTCCCCACGGGACGAATCCCGTTTCCGCCGGCCGTGAGAAGGGGTCGAAGAGGCTACACAAAAATGGAGAGGAACATGAACCAAAAGAGACTGGGTCTGTTATTGACCCTTTTGCTATTGCTCACCGTGCCCCTGCTCGCTCAGGACACGGCAAACCTTACGGGCACAGTCACGGATCCTACGGGCGCGGTGGTGGTGGGCGCTCAAGTGACGGTGACCAACCTCGCAACCAACATTGAAAACACGACAGTGACCAACGCCGAGGGCATCTACCGCATTCCGGCCCTGCGGCCCGGCACCTACCGGGTGGTCATCACGGCCACCGGTTTCAAGCGTTTCGTTCGCGAGAATGTAACGTTGAGCGTCGGATCCACGGTGCCAGTGAACGCCGCATTGGAGATCGGCGCAGTTGCGGACACGGTCGAAGTCAGGGCCGCGATTCCGCTGCTCGAGACGGAGACTTCTTCGACCGGCACGCTGGTCAAGGGCGAGTACTTCTACCGGATGCCGCTCTACCAGCGCTGGTCGCGCTCCATCCTCTACCTGACGCCGGGCGTCAACGTCAACGGCTTTGGTTGGGGCGGCGCTTTGGGAGGTTTCCAAATCAACGGCAACTCTTCGGACCAGATCGGCTACTTCGAGGACGGCATTTACGGTGTGCAACCGGGCGGTAGCAACACCACGGACACCATTCAGAACACCATTGACGAAATCAAAGTGATCACCACGGCGATGCCCGCTGAGTATGGACACTCGGCCGGCGGCGCCATCGTCATCGTGAAGAAGAGCGGAACGAACGAGCTGCACGGACTGGTTTCGGAGCTTTTCCGGGAACGGCCCATGCAGCACCGCCGTTTCTTCCAGCGCGAGCGCTTCGAACAATTAGGAAACTCGCTGCATTTCCACATGCCGGATACCAACGTGAGTGGTCCGGTTTACATACCTAAGCTCTATGACGGCCGCAACCGGACGTTCTTCATGGTCGCCGGGCAGTGGCTGATCGAGCGCCAGGGAGAAGCGGTCAACTACAGCGTGCCGACGCCGGAAATGCTGAACGGCGATTTCAGCTTCGGCGGCCGCTCCGGCGTTTACGCCATCTACGATCCGCGCACCACACGGCAAGTGAACGGGCAGTGGGTGCGGGATCCCTATGTGGGCAACATCATCCCGAAGGCAAGCTGGGATCCGGTGGCCACCAAGTTCTTGGGCCGGAAGGTCTGGACCGAGCCGAACCTGACGGGGAGTTTCACCGGAACCGGCTTCAGCAACTACCTGCTGGCGACTCGTCAGAAGACCGTTGATTTCTTCACCTATTCGACGCGCTTTGATCACCAGTTGACGAATGCCATCAAGACCTTCTTCACCTATAGCTGGAACACTCGCGAGAGCTGGACTCCGGATATGAGCATCAAGGATCCGCTGTTTGACAGTTCGACGCGGACCACACTGGAGGCGCAGAAGACCGCCGGACTGGGGACCATCTGGACCTTGAGTCCGACCATGATCAGCGAGACCCGCCTCAGCTATTACCGCTACCGGAACGAAGGGCGGTGGCCGGCCTTCGGGACCGACTACGGCGCTCTTCTGGGGATTCCCAACATCGGCAAGGGCAGCATGCCGAACATCACCGGGATTCCTTTTGTCTCCAACCCGAGTCTCAATGTTCAGGAAACCATCAATTTCAAGGAAGACGTCAGCAAGCTGGTGGGCAAGCACGCCTTCAAGATGGGCTACGACCTGATGCGGTTCCGCGGCAACAGCTACAGCATCACCAACAATGCGGGCACGTTCACGCTCACGACGACCAACGGGCTTCAACCGAACGGTTCGAGCATTCCGAACACCGGCGGGCACGACTTGACCCGGCTCATGTCGGGATCGGTTTCCACCGCTACGTTCACGACCAACCTGCTGAGCAACTTGCCGCGAAACTGGATGCACGCTCTCTATTTCCAGGATGACTGGAAGGTCCTGCCCAGCCTCACCCTGAACCTGGGGGTCCGCTGGCAGGTGCAGAGCGTGATGAACAACAAGTACGGGCAGCAGTCCAGCTTCGACCCGAACGCGCCGGACAACGTGGTGCAAGGCGCCAAGGGCGTCATCACCCACCCGGCGAAACTGCACAACAAGGACTGGAACAATTTCCAGC
>JAIMAR010000077.1 GCA_023511855.1 Bryobacteraceae bacterium | reverse complement strand
TACAGAGCGCAAGATTTCGCGGAAGGGAGAGCAGTGGGTAAAGGGAACCAAGGCCGGCAGGAATGCCGGCCGCAGGCCGGAGGCCAGCCCCACAAAGGGATGCATACGCTACTGGCGCGGACGGGGTAGGCTGCGGCGAGCAAGACGCCAGCTCAGGGAAGGTCCCCGTTGTCGGCGCGCAGGTACTTTCTGTGTTCCGGCTTGATCGAGGCCAGCAGCTCTTTCCGGCTCTTCACCGTGAGGGGCCGGGGAGCGTAAAGCTTCCCGAGGCGCTGCATGAGGCGCTCGGGCAGCGCGTTGGCGAAAAGCAGCAGCGGCCAGGTGAAGGCCGGTCCGTTCAGCCTCCGCAGCCGGAACAGCCATAAGAGAATCGCGCCCAGGCGCCAGGCGAGCGGTCCCCACCAACTGTACAGGCCGGGGCTCAGATTCATGCTCCAGCACTTCATCATCAGTTGCCACTGGAGGGGCGTGAGTTCGCGGGTGTGCGTGACGCCTTTTTTGCCTTCCATGCGGGTGCTTAGCAAAGGCGTGAAGATCGACGGAACCAGGAAAGCGAACAAGCCCCTCCGCTCGATCTCATAGACCAGATCGAGAGTGGACATCACGTCCTCGTCCGTCTCGCCGGGGTTGCCGATCATGAGGGTCAGTACGGGAAACCAGTTGTGGCGGTTCAGCACCGTCAGCGCCTGAATCACCACGCTCGGCCAATCTTCGATCGAGAAGGGGACAGCCTTGCTGGGCATGATGGCGCGGGCCATGCGGACGGAGCCGGTTTCCAGGCCCATGAGCGGGCTGAGGATCTTCTTCCGGGGGTGGGTGCTGAAGGCGGGCAGGTGGAGGGGGCTCTTGTCGAGCAAGATTTCGCTGAGTCTAGCGATGAGCGCGGGGTCGACCACGGCGGGCGCGATCGTGGCGTGGCTCAGCAGGATGTGCTCCAGGCCTGGCGCCGCGGCGATCTCCGAGTAGAGGTCCAGCAGCGCTTCGCGATTGGGGAAGTAGAAAGGCACGCCGGTGCCCACCTGGCCCCAGATGAACATGTCCTCGGTGGCGAGGGAGATCTGCCGGTTGCCCTGACGCAGGTTGGCGTGTACGGCCCGCAGGATCTTCTCCTTGGGCACATCGAGCTGAGGACTAAGGTCGGGCACGCAGAAGTGGCAGCGGCGGCCACAGCCGGTGGTCATCTCGATGACGCCGAACGAGGTGCGCTTTTCGGGGACCAGAATGGAATCGCGGCTGCGCGGATGAGCGGCCCGGAAATGGCGGGGCAGCGGCTCGCCGCCGAGCGCGCGGCGGATGAGTTGCATCACTTCTGGGGATTCGGCGCGCCCTTCCACCACGCAGTCGATTCCCAACTGGCCGAAGGCATCGGTATGGACAATCTGCCATCCTCCCGAACCTCCGGCGATGACTTTGAAGTTGGGCCGGTGCGGGTTGGCATGGATCCGCCGGAAGAGCTGCGTGGCGTAATAAGCGTTGACCGGCTCCGCGGAGGATCCGAAGATCGAGGCGTAGACACCGGCGGCGAAGGTGACCCCTAGGGGGTTGTGCGTGGAAACGGCCACCAGGCGTGTGCGGGGGCCAATGTGGAGATCCAGGTCCTCTGGATAGCAGGCCACGACCTCCTCTTCCGGGAACTCGCGGAGCAGCGCAGCTTCGAGCGTGCGCACCCCGGCGGGCATGGTGCGGGCGGAGCCGTCCGGATTGCGCTCAACATTCTTCCAGCCGGGGTACTTGGAGTTGAAAATGGCCTCGAATCGCTTGGGCATGGAGGCCACGCCCATCTGGATGAAGAAGCCGGCGTGATCGATCGTTTCAGTAAGCGGCGCGGTAAGGACGATGCGCTTGCCGCCGTTTGGAATCTGGTTCGAAAGCACTTTAAAAGAATGATAGCAGCAACACCGTGCTATACTGAGGGTGCGTTTGAGTGCCCCGCCGACTGGGTCGACCTTATTCTCTTCCTGGAACAGCCCGCCTTCAAATCGCAAGGAGAAACTTTGAAAAACATTTTTGTAGGCAATTTGGACTTCGGCGCCACCGAAGAATCGATTCGTTCGCTGTTCCAGCCGTATGGAGCCATTGAGCGCGTCAACCTGATTACAGACCGCGACACCGGGCGGCCGAGAGGCTTCGCTTTTGTCGAGATGACGGATGCGGCGGAAGCCGACCGCGCGATTGAGGCCCTCAACGGGACGGAGCTGGGGGGCCGTTCGCTGAACGTGAACGAAGCCCGGCCAAGGACCGACGGCGGAGGGGGAGAGCGGCGCGGAAGGCGCTGGTAATCCCGGCGGCTCGTTTCCAGGCGCGGCAGCCGGGACAGGGAGAGCTTCCCGGCGCGGTTGCCGCGCCACAAACTTACCGGAAAGGAAAGGAGACGGCGTTTCATGAACGGCACGATTAAGAGTCTGGATGACGGCGACGCCACTGGCCTCATCGCGGCCGAGGACGGGCGAACCGTGGAATTCTGTCCCGCTGATGTGCTGGCCTACGATGTGCCGAGTTTGGCTGTGGGACAGGTGGTGAGTTTCGAACTGGAAGCGGGGCGGAAGCCGAAGGCGCTGCATGTGGTGGTCCAGCGGATGCGGCGGCCGGCGGGGTTAAGAGAAAAACGCATCGGAGCGGCGGAGCTGCGCTATCTGGGCTTTGAGCAGCAGGGAAACATCCGGCACTATCATTTTGAGCACGTGGTTCCCGGAGAGCAGAAGGCAGCGTTCACGGTGCATGCGGATTTGGAGCTGTTCACCCGGCGCCATGTGAATCTTCAGTTGGGGCCGGCGCTGTGTTTGCGCCTGCTGGGTGAGCGTCTGAACGAGGAACCGGCGGGGACGGGGGCGCCCTCGGTGTACACACTCACGGACCGGGATCTGCTGGCGTACCAGGCCAGTCTGCCCGCGCCGAAGGTGCGGCACGGGTTCAAGCGGAGCGCTGCGGCGGCCGCCTCTCCGCAAGCGCGCTAAGGAGCGCCCGGCGGCTATACCGCTTCCATGGTCGAGGGCGGCTTGGAGGCGATGTTATAGGTGACGCTGACGACTCCGGGAACTTCCTTCGTCAGCCGGGCCGCCAAAAGCGACAAGAGCCGCGGAGTGAGCCAGACCGGGGTGGCGGTCCGCGCATCGACGCTATCCCAGCAGCGCACTTCGATCTGGCGGCCGAATTCCCGCCTCCCTTTGCGGATGCCGGTGAACTGGTCTTCGTGCAGGATGGCCATGCACTGGAACTTGCGCACGTTGGCCAGCACTTCCTCCACGATGGCGGTGGCCTTGCGGACCAGCTCGATGGATTCCGGTGTGGCTTCTCCCACGACGCGAGCGGCGAGCGCGGGACCGGGGAACGGCATGCGCTCGTAAGTGGACTTGGGCAGCCCCAGCGCCTTGGCCAGCTTGCGCACGCCGTCTTTGCGCAGTTGCACCAGCGGCTCGATGACGGCGTAGCCGTAAGCTTCCTGAGGGTCGATGCCCAACTGGGCCAGCACGTTGTGCTGCCGCTTGACGCCGGCGACGGTTTCTTCGACGTCAGTGAGGATGGTGCCCTGAAGCAGGAAGCGGGCGCCGCTTTCCCGGACCAGCTTCCCAAAGACATCGCGGTAGAAGGTGCGCGTGATGGCCTCGCGCTTTTGCTCCGGGTCCCGGATGCCGCGCAAGGCGTCGAAGAAGGCTTGCCGGGCGTCGATGACTTTGACCTTTATGCCCAGCTCCCGGAAGGTGCGCACCACCTGCTGCGGCTCGCCTTTGCGCATCAGGCCGTTTTCGATGAAGCAGACGATCAACTTCTTTCCCAGGGCTTTATGGCCGAGCACCGTGACGGCGGCTGAATCGACGCCGCCCGAAAGCGCGGTGATGGCCTTGGCGTCTCCCACCGCGGCGGCGATGGCCTCGGTTTGAGCGCGGATGAACGGTTTGGGATCGAGACTGGAGGCAGGGATTTCCGTAATCTTCATGGACGGTCACCTCAAAGGAGCTTGGGCATCTGGAACTCAGCGGGCCGGACCAAGCGGCCGGCAAAGCAGCCAGTATACAACGTTGCGTGGCTGGCGCAGCGGGGTTTGTCCGCGCTATCCTTCCTGTTTTCATTGCCCGTTGGGAGATATCAAGATGGCAGGACTGTTTGGACTCAGCATCGATCCTACGAAATACCAGGGCGCGTTTCTGGAAGACCTGTTTTGGGGAACCTTTTATCATCAGCACCTCGGCGAAGATTACGCCGGGCTGTCCACGTTCCGGGACGGGGAGTTCCGGATCCGGACGCACCGCGGGCGGTTCCGCGCGACGTTTTCGAGCGACATGGAGGGGCTGGAGGGGACCGAGGGGATCGGTTACTGCGGGGGCGTGCGGGAGCCATACTATACGGAGTCACGGCTGGGTCGGATGGCGGCGTGCTTCGCGGGAAATTTGACGAACTTGCCCGTCTTGCTGGCGCGCTACAAACAGCAGGGGCACATCTTCACCCGGGGCGACGACATTGAGATGATCCTGACGCTCGCCGCCCAGGGCGCGGACGTGACGGCAGGGATTCAGCATTTGATGCGCGAGATGGAAGGCGCCGTCTCCGTGCTCATCCTGAGCGAAGAGGGCATTTATGCGGCGCGCTGTCCGATGGGGCGCTGGCCGCTGGTGATCGGCGAGAAGGAGGGGGCGGTGGCGGTGGCTTCCGAATCGGGAGGCTTCAAGAACCTGGGATTCCGGCGGGTGAGGGACGTGGAGCCCGGCGAAATTCTCCTGCTGAAAAACGGGCGCTACGAGACCAAATGCAAGCTGGAGTCGCCGCGCCAGCAGGTGTGCAGCTTCTACTGGGTCTACACGGGTTTTCCCAACAATGCCACGGGCGGCGTGCCGGGCTCTTTGGTGCGCAAGCGGCTGGGAGCGGCGCTGGCGGCCAAAGACATCCAGCGCGGGTTCATCCCGGACATCGTGATTCCGGTTCCGGATTCGGGGCGGTTTCACGCCATCGGCTACCACCAGGAGTTTTGCCGCCAGATGATGGCGGGCAAGATCCGGAGGATCCCGTTCTATGACGAGTTGCTGCTGAAGTACCCCTATGCGGGACGAAGCTTCATTCCCCAAGACCAAGCCCAGCGGGACCGAGAGGCACGCATCAAACTTTTGGCGAGCGGGGAAGACTGCACCGGCAAGGTGGTCGTGATCTGCGACGACTCGATCGTGCGGGGCACGCAGACGCAGACCGATCTGGTGCCGAAGCTGCGGCAGGCGGGGGTGAAGGAGATCCATCTACGGATTTCCAATCCGGAGCTGCGCAGCCACTGCCGGTGGGGCAAGACCACACGGAAAGGCGAGCTGCTGGTGGACCGGATCCCGTCGCTTGCGGAACGCGCTCGGTATTTGGGGGTGGAGGATCTGGAGTACAACAGCATCCAGGATTTGGCGCTGGCCATTGGGCGTCCGCTGGAGAGCTTGTGCGTGGATTGCAGCCTGAGCGCGTGATTCCGGCGGGCGGCGGTGCGGCTCCGTGGAGACGCAGTCGTCGTGTGCTACAATTCGCGGCATGCTGGTGGAGAGTGTGGGGGCGGCTGCGCTTCTGGGCGCCTGCGGGGTGGCATGGGCGGTGGGAGGCAGGTCCAGCCCGGTGTTCGGGCCGAACGTTTGGCGCGGACGCCGGGACCAGCCATGGATTGCGCTGAGCTTCGACGACGGTCCGAGCGAGTCGACGCCGGAGCTGCTTGAAGTCTTGAAGCGCCTGGACGCCCCTTCGACGTTCTTTTTCTGCGGGGCCAGCGTGCGCCGGCTGCCGGAGATTGCCCGCCAGGTGGTGCGTGAAGGCCATGAGGCCGGCAATCACGCGGACTCTCACAGGCGGTTGTACTTGCGGTCTCCGGGCTTTGTGGCGGATGAGATCCGGCGGGCGCAGGAGACGATCGCCGCCGTGACCGGGGTCAAGCCTCGCCTGTTTCGGGCTCCTTACGGCGGGCGCTGGTTCGGGATGCGGCGGGCGCTGAGCGAGCTAGGGCTCGTGGGCGTGGCGTGGACCGCGATCGGCATGGACTGGCGGCTGCCCGCGGGGAAGATTGTGAGGCGGCTGTTGCGGTATGCTCGTAACGGCGCCATCTTTTGCCTGCATGACGGACGGGCGGGGGAACCCCGGCCGGATATCCGCGCCACGGTGGAAGCGGTGCGGCTCCTGATTCCGGAGCTTCAGGCAAGAGGCTACAGCTTGAAGACGGTGAGCCAGATTCTATGTCCAACGACCTAACCGACAGAGTCATCTCTGTGATCGCCAAGACCCAGCGGATCCCCAAGGAGAAGATTACGCCGGAGAGCACGTTTGAGGAGCTGGGGCTCGACAGCCTGGATTCGGTGAACATTCTGTTCGCCCTGGAGGAAGAGTTCCAGATCAGCATTCCGGATGAGGACACGCGCGAGATTCGCAGCGTGGCCCAGATGATCGAAGGGATCGGAAAGCTGGTGGCTGCCTCCGGCGGTGCGAGTTAGGCGATGGGACTGCGGCGCGTGGTGGTGACCGGCCTGGGAGTGATTTCGGCCTTGGGCCGGGACCGGGCGGCTTTTTGGGAGGCGCTGCGCGAGGGGCGGAGCGGGATTGGGCCCATTGAGTCGGTGGATTGCTCCCAGCTTCGTTTTCAGAACGGCGCGGAGGTGCGCGGCTACAACCCGGACGAGTACCTGGATCCCAAAGAGTCGGGTTTCCTGGACCGGTTTGCGCAGTTTTCGCTGATTGCGGCGCGGGAGGCGGTGGCGGATGCGGGCATTGAGTGGACCCCCGAGTTGCGGGAGAGCGCGGCGGTGGTGACCGGATCCTGCGTGGGCGGGCAGTGCACGCAGGACCAGGGTTTCGTAGATCTCTATCTGGAACGGCGGCCGCGGGTGCACCCGCTTACGATCCCGCGCACGATGGCGAATGCGGGGGCCAGCCGGATCTCACTGGAGTATGGGCTGCACGGGCCGGTTTACACGATCTCGACGGCGTGTTCTTCCTCTAACCATGCGATCGGCCAAGCCTTCTGGCTGGTGCGGCAGGGCATTTCGGATTTGGCCATTACGGGGGGCAGCGAAGCGCCATTCAGCATGGGGCTGTTGAAAGCCTGGGAGGCGCTGCGCGTGGTGTCGCCGGACACCTGCCGGCCCTTTTGCCGGGACCGCCGGGGGATGATCCTGGGCGAGGGTGCGGCCATGCTAGTGCTGGAGACTCTGGAGGCTGCCCTGGCGCGGGGCGCACGGATCTACGCTGAGGTGGCAGGCTTTGGCATGTCCAGCGACGCGCACCACATCACGCAGCCCTCGGTGGAGGGGCCAGCGCGGGCGATGCGCATGGCGCTGGCCGATGGCGGCATCGCGCCCGAAGCAGTGGGCTACATCAACGCGCACGGCACGGGGACCCCGGCCAACGATCCCACCGAGACCCGGGCGATCCGGGAGGTGTTTGGGAAGCACGCCGATCGGCTGGCGGTCAGCTCAACCAAGTCCATGCACGGTCACGCGCTGGGCGCTGCGGGAGGGCTGGAAGCGGCGGCGACGGTGCTGGCGCTGCATCACGGCGTGCTGCCGCCGACGGCGAATTTCACCGAGTCGGACCCGGAATGTGACCTCGACTATGTTCCCAATGCGGCACGGCCTGCCCAGGTCGAGTACGCGTTGTCGAACTCCTTTGCTTTCGGAGGGCTCAACGCGGTGGTGGCCTTCCGCCGCTGGAACGGAGCGTGAGACGGGTCGGCGTCTGGATTCCAGCAGCGACGATGCTGCTGGCGTCCCTGATCAGCTATATTGACCGGAACACGCTGGCAATTCTGGCGCCGACGATCCTTCGCGAGACGCGCCTCACGGCGGAAGAGTACGGCTTTGTCATTTCCGCGTTCTCCATGGCTTACATGCTCGCCAACCCCCTGTGGGGGCGGTGGCTGGACCGCTTCGGAGTGCGGGCCGGAATGATGGCCGCAGTGGCGCTGTGGACGCTGGCTTCGGTGTCGCACGCGGCGGCGGCGGGTTTCCTGGGCTTTGCGGCGGCGCGGGCGGTGCTGGGATTCGGGGAGGGGGCGACGTTTCCGGGCGGACTGCGCACGGTGACGCAGACGCTGCCCGTCCAGCTACGGGCGCGCGGGGTGGCGCTGGCCTACAGCGGCGGATCGCTGGGAGCCGTGCTGACGCCGCTCATCGTGACCCCGATCGCGCTGGCGTGGGGCTGGCGCGCGGCGTTCTTGTTTACGGGGCTCGTTGGGGCTTTGTGGTTGTCGCTATGGCTCGTCGTGAGCCGAAGGCCGGAGGTACGCGAGCACCGAGGGATCGCCGCATTACACTCCGGGCAGAGCCGGCCCAGCTTTCGGGACGCAAGGCTGTGGAGCTACATGGGGGCATACACGCTGGGGGCCCTGCCGATCGCTTTCGTCATTTACGCGGCGGCATTGTACCTGAACCGGGGCTTTGGGGCGTCGCAGGCGCTGATCGGGAAGCTGCTCTGGATTCCGCCGCTGGGGTGGGAGACGGGTTACTTTTTCTGGGGGTGGCTTGTGGACCGGCTGCCGAAAGAAGGCCGCGTGCGGGGTTTGGGCCGTCTGATGGCCGCCGGTTGCTTGCTGGCCGCACCGTTGGCGGCGGCGCCGCATATTCGGAACCTTCCCGCGGTGATGGGGCTGCTGTGGCTGGCGATGTTTGTGGCGGGAGGCTTCATCATTCTCACCGTGGCGTACGCCACGCATGTGTACTCGGCGGCGCACTCGGGACTGTTGGCGGGGCTGGGCGCAGGAGCGTGGTCGGCGGGGGTGGCGGCGGCGATGCCGGTGTTCGGAAGGCTGATTGACGCCAACCGCTGGGATGTGGCGTTTCTGATGGCGGCGGCCGGGCCCGCGGCGGGGTGGCTGCTGTGGCGGGCGGTCAACTCCGGATCTCGTATTTCGCAAGATCGACAGACATAAAGTCCGGACGGCGGAAGCGGTCGCGCATGCCGTAGGGAACGGTGCAATCGAAGATGGTTTTGCAGGACAGGCCCGGGGCGCGCAGGAAGGGGCTGAACTCGGGCGACTGGGAGGGATCGAGCGGGTGGCAGCGCACGCCCGGGATGAAAACGGTGCTTGCATCCCCCTGGTAGCGGGTGGTCATGGCCCAGAAGACGTCGTCGGTGTCGAAGATATTGACGTCATCGTCGACCAGGATGACGTGCTTCAGCTCCGGGAAAGCGGCGAAGGCAGCCAGGGCGGCCTGGCGGGGACGGCCTTCATCGCTGGGCGAGAGCTTGCGGAACCGGAGGATGGCCAGGTATTTGCCGCCGCCGGCGGGATGACAATAAATGGCCGTGAGACGGCCGGGCATGGTGTCCTCGACCAGCCTCAGGATGCTGGCCTCGGTGGGGATGCCGGTGAGGTTGGTGTGCTCGAGCGCAGGGCCGACCAGGGTCTGGAAGATTGGGTTGCGGCGGTGGGTGACGGCGGTCACCCGAAGAACAGGGAGCTCCGGCTGGGCGACGCCCATGTAGCCGGGGAACTCGGGCATGGCGCAGCCGGAGCCGCTGGAGGCATCTTCGCGGATGCGCTCGCCGGGCAGGATTTCACCCTCCAGGACGATTTCGGCGCGGGCCAGGGCCTTGGCCGGGACCGAAACGCAATCCACCAGCTCCACGGGACGGCGCCGCAGTGCTCCGGCGACGGTCAATTCATCCAAGCCCAACGGCGTAGTTGGAGGTTCGAAGCAGGCGGCCACGTAGATGGCCGGATCCAGGCCGATGCTGACCGAGACGGGCAGGGCGCGGCCGGCGGCTTCGGCCTTGGCGCGGAACTGGTCGATGTGGCGGCCGGGGACGAAGTAGATGCTAAGACGGTCCGCTGCCTGGAGGCAGAGGCGGTGAATCGTGACGTCCGCTTCGCCGGTCTGGGGATCTTCGGCCCGCAGCAGGCCAAGGGTGATGTAGGGTCCGGCGTCGCGACTGGTGTGGGTGATGGCGGGCAGCAGCGTGCGGAGATCGAACGGCGGGCGCAAGACGGTCTCCTGGCACGGGGCGGCGCCGCGGGAAACCGTGATTGGGGGCAGGGGGTGGTGGAGGGCATTCAACAGGTCGAAAGGAAGCCTTGCGGGCGAGCTTCCCAGCAGGAGCGCCGTCCGCTCGCGCGAGGCGAGCAGGCCAGCGACGACGGGCATGGAAAAGCCTTTGACGTATTCGAAGATCAGAACCGGTCCCGCGCCCACCGGCGGGGGCAGCGGAGAGCCGGCGCCGACTTGTTTATAGACCGCAGCAAGCTCTTCGCGGGCATCGACCGGATGTTCCGTCCAGGCCAACTGGCCCGAAATGGTCTTCAGAAAGCCAAGAGCCGAGCGCAGATCGCAGATTTCGGCGGCGGAGTCCACGGCGGGGAGTTGGGTCACGAGCATAAGATTGCAGTGTAACGCTCCCCGCCGCTGGTCTTGAGCGCCTATCGGCGCGGCACGAGGCGCTAAGCCGCGCCGCGTGGATCAATCCGCGGCGGACGCGGAGGGCATGGGAACGGTCTTGGGCTCCAGTCCGGCCTTAGCCAGGATGTAGTAGACCAGGAAGCCGGCGATGAAGCTGTAGACGGCCGCGGGTTGCAAGTACGGCTTGACCTCCGGAGAGATGGGCAGGAAGGGCAGAATGCCGATCACGAAGCCCACGGCCCAAGCGGCGTAACCGGGGATGCTGATGCCTTGGCGAGGCCCGGCCCATTTCTTGCCGGACAGCAGGTAGTCCGCCAGGATGGCGCCGCAAATCGGGCCGAACGAGGCGCCGATGATGGTGAACACGCCCACCAGGTTGCCCGCCGCGCCGGTCATCGCTAAAAGAAAGGCGACCGTTGCGCCGGCCATGCTCGAGCCCATGCGGGGGACCCCTGGGATCATCGTCGCGAAGCTATTGCCCATGATGAACGACGAGAAACAGGCGGGTGGGATGCTGGCGATGGCGAACAGGAAGAACATCGCCGTAGCCAGGAAACCGCCCATCGCAGAGATCACCGCGTCGTAGCGGAAGCTGTCGAGGTTGTAGAGCACGCGTGCGCCCGCCACAGAGATGAGCGGCAGCCCGCCTGCGATGACGATCGCCAAGGCTATGCCAGTCAGTCCGCCCCAGCGGACATCCCGCGCGTCGCGGTTATTCATGGCGAAATCGGCGCCCGCAGCCCCCGCGGTGGCGAAGAAGCCGACCACGATTTGAATAAGGAGCACAAACCCAACATAGGGATTCCCTTCGGCCGGCGTGAAGTTCGCCGCCGAGCCCGCCGTGCGGGAGAACACGATCAAGATCATCAGAAGGGGAATCAAGTTGAGGTACAGCGCGAAGCGGGCCACATACTGGATCCCCTTCACGCCCACATAGGCCATCCCGTAAGCCCAAAGCCCGGAGATGACCATGAACGGCAGGGATCCCGGGCCGGCCTTGGAGCCAAAGCCGCTGAGAATGAAGGTGGTTGAAACCCAAGCGTTGACCGACAGCCAGCCGACCTGCAAGAGCCCCATCAGCAAGCCCGGCATCAGGTAGCCGCCTTTCGCGCCGAAGGTGGAGCTTCCCACGACGTAGAGCGGGTAGCCGGTTTGCATGCCGAGCATGGCCGGCGCGCGGTAGAAGAGCGCGTAGCACAGCAGCGCGGCCACCAACAAGGCCAGCAGCGAGAGGCCAAGGCCGGCGCGGTTGAGCGTGCCGGCGGCGATTTCCATATAGAACACGACCCACAGGAAGATCCCGGCGTAGCTGGGCGCGGTGTTGACATACCATGGGGCGCGTTTGGCGGCCGGGACCGGAGTTGTCTTGGTGAGGTAGTCAGGCAGCATGAACGTTCCTCCTAGGGAATCAGGCCGTGGTTAGTATACTACGAGGCTGCCTAAGGGAGGGGGGCGACAGAGGACATCGCTACGGGAACAGATCATGAGGGGGCGCGCACAGCGAGGATGGAAAAGGGCGGGGGTGAAGGGGGCCAAGGCCGGCAGGAATGCCGGCCGCAGGCCTGGGAGGCCTGCCCCACAAGAATAGCTTGCCCCACAGCGGGCGGCTTACGCCACTTGGCGCGCAGGACGGAGAGGCTTTTTCGAGAGCAGGGCAGAGGTGGAGTCGGGAGGAGAATCAGGCGAGGGCGAATGGATTCACGATGCGGACACCTAGGATTTCCTGGCCGTGGTTCAAGTCTTCGGTGTAAAGGACCGAAGCGCCGCTGCGGGCGGCGGCGACGACGATGAGCGCGTCCCAGAAAGACAAGCCCGACTGGCCGGAAAGTTGGGCGGCGGTGCGAATGGCAGGAAAATCGACGGTCATCACGGGCCAAGCGGACAAGTCTTCGAGAACCGCGAGGGCCTCGGTGGGTGAGCAAGGCTGCCGCACTTTACGGGTCAAGGTGACGAAGAGTTCCTGCAAGACTTGGGTGCTGAGGCAGAGGCGGTCTTCGGCCATGAGATCGCGGAGCAGGTTGCGGGCGGCCTGATTGCGATCCGAATGGCCCTTTTCGAAGGCGTACACCAGGAGGTTGGTGTCGACCAGCGCGAGCGGCTTGTCAGCGGTCATATAGTTCGTCGCGGGTCCAGGTGCGTGGACCCACTTCCACGAGGCCCTGTTCCAAGGCGGCTTCCAGGCGGACCCGGGCCATCTGGCGCCGCAGGGGTTCTTGGGCGAGTGAGGCAAGGAAGTCGCGGACGAGCTGGTTGACGCTGGTGCGCCGGTCTAGGGCGGCTTTACGGGCGGCTAGAAGGAGCTCCTCGTCGACGACCAAGGTCAAGTTTTGCTTTTTACCTGGCACGTATCCAGTGTAGCACGGGATATGTGCCAACCTTGAAGCAACATGGTACAGAGATGCTCGTTGGGACGGAAGTGGGCGGCGGGTTAAGGGGCCAAGGCCGACAGGAATGTCGGCCGCAGGCTGGAAAGCCTGCCCCACAAGGGGAGGGCCTGTCCCACGCGGAGCGCCTGCCTCACAACGAGGGCCTGCCCCAGAAAAGCAGCTTGACACACAAGGAGGGCCTGCCCCGCAGCGGGCGGGTTCAGGACATTGGGGCGGACAGGCCGGTCCGCCTCTGGACGCAGGCTGGCAGCCTGCGCTACCTATGGGAGAACGATGATGGGAGCGCGCCAGTAGGCGAAGCGGCCTGCACTGGGGTTGATCACGTTGACCTGGCAGATGTAGCGGCCCGGCTCCAGCTTCTCCAACGGGAAACTGAACCGGACGGGAACGGCCTTGGTCAGCGGGTGGAGGCCCTCGGTGATCCGCACCGGCTCGGTTTCGAACGCCTTCACCTTGCCGCGGTAGAGTCCGAGTGTGGCTACCAGCGGCTGGGTGGTCTCGGCGTTGGGCTCGTAGGCCTCCAGGAAGACGTACATTTGCTGGTCTTTGCGGAATACGCGGGTGACGCTGGGGACGAGCTTTTCGCCGCCGCGCACCAGCGGGTTGAAGCTAAACATGCGGCGGTTGAGGCCAGCGTTGCCGATGGCGTTGTCTAGCTTCTCGCGCTGGTTGCTGAGGACGACGGCGCTGATGGGAAGCATGCCGACGTCTTTGGTCAGATCGGGGACGGTGAATCTGGTTTCGAACGTTCCCATCTTGCCGGTC
The DNA here is from genome assembly GCA_023511855.1 of Bryobacteraceae bacterium. Classification (GTDB taxonomy): domain Bacteria; phylum Acidobacteriota; class Terriglobia; order Bryobacterales; family Bryobacteraceae; genus JAIMAR01. The sequence continues at coordinate 2,151 of JAIMAR010000077.1, read as the reverse complement.
TCGTTCTCGCGGGTGAGGAATTTGAGCGTGTAGGTCCCGGGCTGGAGCGCGAAGCCGACGTCGTAGGCCACGGTTTTCTTGGACAGATCTGCTGCGGTATCCTCTTTCAGTTTCACGGTGATGAAATCGCGCGCGCTGGCCACGAGACGGCCCCGAGTGTCGCGCACCTGGCAGATGTAATCCAGGCGGGTGCTTTGAGAGCCGCCGCGCTTGGCCAGCTCCAGATCCGAACCCGGCATTTTCACCGTGACGGGGACATAGTAGCGGTCCGCAGCCAGCCGGAAGTAGGCCACCTCGAGGGCGAGGGTGAGGTCGGTGATGGGATCGCCGAGCATGAGGGCTTCTTCCAGTTGCCGCTCGCGGTCGGAGGCGGTGAATTGTTTGAACTCTTTGCTCGCGAAATAGCCGGTGCGGTAGTCGAGCTTGGCGCTGAGGTTGTTGTTGATCTGCACCTTGATGCGGCGGTACTTGCCGTCCATGGCCGTATTGGTGCTGTAGTAGCCGAGGATGTAGTAGCTGGCGATGTCCCTTTGGGCCTGGGCGACGCCCATCGCCAGGTCGTTGCTGTCGAGGAAGGCTTTTCCGCCGGTGTCGGCAGCCAGAGCGTAGAGGGTGTCCTGGGATCCGGACAGATTGCTCATCATGGAGCGGCCCGCGCCGCCGGAGAAGTTCCCGCGGTTGCCGGCTCCTCCGCCGGATCCGCGGTTGGCGTTGCCGGCGGGGGCCATGGCCACCAGCCCGCGAGCGTCCACCGGATAGATGGAGACGTTGCTTCGAAGGGCGGTGTTGATGGTGGCGCGGAGTTGCGCGTCGTTGTCGATGCCGCTGCGGGCGATGCCGCTGGCGAAGTAGACCAGCGCCTTTTTCTCGGGGAGGCTGCCGAGCATCTTTAAGGCCTGGCCGAGGGCGGTCAACTGGCGGTCGGTATTGAAGATGTTGAACTCGGACTCGTCGGCTGTAAAGGCCGCGCCGGTGTCTTCGGCGCTTTCGTCGCTGACCACGTTGGCCATTTCGCTGGCTTCGCCGAGCACCAGCCCTCTAACGGTTCGAATCAGCGAATCGCGGTCATCGGAAAAATCGTGGAGCACTTTGAGCTGTCCGGTGTAGCTCATGATGGCCACCCGGTCGGCGGCGGTCATCTGGGTGGTGAGGAACTTGACGGCGCCTTCCTGGGCGCGGATCTGGTCCTCGACCGGCATGCCTTGGAAATCGAAGTAGAGCACTAGTAACCGGCTGTCTTTGTACTTGATCTCGCCGGGCTTGGCCGGCGTGATGGTGGACTGGACGGCCGAGGTCACCCGGGGCGCCGGCTGCGGCAATTCCGCCTCTTGGGGTTTGTCCTCCGGGCGGGTGGCGAAGGTCTTGGCCGGGGGCGGCAGAGGCGCATCTTCCAGGCGCTGATACTCGAAGACTTTGATCTGTTGCGGCTTGCCGTCCTCGAAAACGGTAAAATCGGACGCCTTCAAGTTCTCGATCGGCCTGCCGTCTTTGTCCTTCACCACCACGTTCACGATGACCAATTGGGTGGTCGTCTCGAACTTGACCGTAGGTTTCAGCAGCGGCGCATTCAATTCCTGTTTGGCGGAAGGCTGCCTGTCGCCCTGCTGGGCCAGGGCAGCCAAGACCAACGCCATTAAAACAATGGCAACCAGCCCATAGCTTTTCATGGCTAAAACCTCAACCGGAGCATCGAGGTGACGCTGCGCATGGGGGCGACTCCCGTGGGCAGCGCGAAGGTGTTGGTATTGAGCTGGGTGTTCCAGCGGTTGATCACGACGGTATTCAAGGCGTTGTTGGCGCGGAGCTGCAAATCCAGGCTACGCCGTTCGCCGAGCCGGAAGACGCGGCCCGCGCTGGCGTTCAGGCTGAAGAGCATGGGACCCGGGATGGTGTTGCGGCCCGCATTGCCCCAGCGGCCCGGAGCAGGCACCGCGAAGGGTAGTTGGCACCGAGGGTGCGATCACCCGTGCCGGGCGCTGCTCCGCGGTCTGTCGCAGCGCTTCGAGCGTCCACGACATCCGCGTTGCACCGCCGACGGGGCCCGTTCGCTGCGCGGTCGACGTGCGGTCGTCGTGAGGGGGCTCTCGTGGACGATCCCGCGCCGTGTCCCGCGGGGCACGAGTGGGTCAGTCAGCCGCCGTGAGGGGGTCT
>JAIMAR010000076.1 GCA_023511855.1 Bryobacteraceae bacterium | reverse complement strand
ACATGAACATGAACAACGCCTACTTTGGCAATATCATCAATGCCAGCGGGAGGCGCACCGGCCAGCTTTCGGCCCGCTTGGAGTGGTAGTTTGAAATCCATCGGATAGCTACGGGCCCCGGCGCGCTGCCGGGGCCCGTTTTTTTGAAAACGCAGTCATAACGCAGCTCAGCGTACAGGAGGTGTACCTATGTGGATTCTTGCGATTTGCGCTTCCCTTGCCCTATTCCTCACCGGTTCCGAGGCGCCCCCCAGGATGCCGATGCCCAACGACTATACGAATTCCATCAAGACGCGATGGTTGAATAAGCCGGTGCTTGGCTCCCGGCTTCTGGATGACGCCGAAAGCCTGTCGACGTGGAAGTTGGCCAACAGCGGGCAGGCACGCGGGCAGCTGACGCTGACGCGGGAGCGCGCGGTGAGCGGATCCAGCTCCGTGCGCCTGACGAGCCCCACCACAGGCGACAAGCCGATCCCCACCACTCGTTACTACGGAGCGGCGGATGCGGTGCGGGTGGTCGACGGAGAAGACTGGTCCGAGTGGAACCGCCTGTCGGTGTGGATTTACCCGGACCTGCCCGGCTTCCGCGTTGTTTCGTTGTTGCTCATTTTGCGCAACGAAGGGAAAGAACCGGTTCCGGATGTTTATGGAAAGATGGGCATGAATTATGTAATTCTTCAAAACCATCAATGGAACCGGGTCGTTTGGGAAATCGCCAACTTGCCGCGCGATAAGGTGACCGCCGTGGTGTTCTCTTACCGGGTTCAAGGCAATGAGCCTGGGGCGACGGACACAGTTCTGTTTGATATCGACAAACTGGAGCTGGAAAAGGTCAACGCGGATCATTATCTGGGCTGGACTGTTGCGCCCGGAGAAATCTCTTTCAGCCATTCCGGTTACCAGACAGGATTTCCCAAGAGCGCGATTGCCAGCGACCTAAAGGCGAAGACCTTTGAGCTGATCAATGTGGAGAGCGGCGTTCCCGTGTTGACCAAGGCCGTCTCCGAGGTTCAATCGAAGATCGGCCGGTTCCAAGTAATGGACTTCAGTGAAATTCGCACGCCAGGCACTTATATCCTGCGGGTGGGCGACCGCACCTCCCGTCCCTTCCGCATCGGGGAGGATGTGTGGAAGTCCAGCATCTGGAAAGCGATCAATTTTTTTTATACCGAGCGCTGCGGCCATGCGATTCCGGGGCTGCACGACATCTGCCACCGGGATTGGATGCTGGTGCACGGCGACAAGCGGATGGTGGTGAACGGCGGCTGGCATGACGCCGGCGACCTGTCGCAGTCTTTCGTCAACACCTCAGAGGCGGCCTATGCCATGTTCAGCCTGGCTGAGCGGCTTCAGGCGCGGAACGAGGATCCGGCGTTGCTGGCCCGTTTGCTCGAGGAAGCGAAGTGGGGCCTGGACTGGATTCTGAAGACGACCTTCCATGACGGCTTCCGGCCGGGGTTTTGCACGATGGACCGCTGGACCAATGGAATCGTGGGCGACGTGGACGACATGGTTTGCCAAGCGACCAACAGTCCCTCCGGGAACTTCTCGGCAGCGGCAACCGAGGCGCTGGCCGCGCGCGTGCTCCGCCCGACGGACCCGATCCTGGCCGGCTACAGTTTGAAGCAAGCCGTGGAGGATTGGGGATTCGCCCTGGCGGGGATGGAGAAGCAGCCGCGGGGAGCACAGACGGAACTGGCGGGACATGCGGTGACGGCGGCGCTCGAGCTTTTCCAGACGACGGGTGAACGTAAGTACGCCGACAAGGCGCAGGAGCTAGCGCGAATTATCCTGGATTCTCAACAGCGTACGTTCCTGCCGGAAGCCACTTATCCCTTGACCGGATTTTTTTACACCGGGCCGGATAAGACGAGGGTGCTCCGTTACAACCACATCAGCCGCGAGGCGGCTCCCGTGGTGGCCCTGATCCGGTTGTGCGAACTCTTTCCGGAGCATCCGGACTGGATGCGCTGGTATTCGGCCGTCACTCTTTATTCCGAGTACTTTCAGAAAGCCATGGCGGCCTTCACGCAGCCCTACGGCATGCTGGCGAACTCGGTCTTCCACGACGAAGAGTACAAGCAGGCCCCCAGCGGCCGAGGGGCGACGCCGGAAGCCTTCCGCGAGCAGGTCCTGGCCGGCATTCAAGTGGCCGCACATCACTACGTCCGGCTGTTTCCGGTGTGGTTTGAATTCCGCGGCAATCATGGGACGGTGCTCACGCAGGCCAAGGCCATCTCGGCTGCCGCTCACCTGCGCGGGAATCTCGAGCTGGCGGCGCTGGCGCACCAGCAGCTCCAGTGGGTTGTGGGGCGGAACCCGTTCGTTCAGAGCACGATGTGGGGCGAGGGTTACGATTACGCTCCGCAATACTCGGCTATGTCCGGCGACCTGGTGGGTTCGTTGCCCGTAGGCATTCAGACCCGGGGCAATACCGACCTGCCTTATTGGCCCACGGAGAACTGCCACAACTGGAAGGAGGTGTGGGTGCATCCGGTGGCGCGATGGTTTTGGCTGATGCGCGATCTGGCGGGACCGGCAAAGGTCACCGGGTTCGTGGCCGGCGACGCCGGCGAGCCGGTCATCTTTCGTGAGATCAGCACAGGGGCTGTGACCAGCGTCCGCACCGAGCCTGCGACGTTCCGCTTCCAGACGGCGCTGCCGGAGGGCGTATACGAAGTCAGCCGTGGAATGATGAAGAAGCAGATCACGGTGCTGCCCGGCGCCAGTTACACGCTGGATTTGCGCCCGGAGCGGCATCTGGATATCCGGGTTTCCTCCCAAACCGGCAGTAACGGGACGGTGACGCTGACGGTGACGGTGGAGGGCGTAGGGAGACACAGCCTCTCGGTGCAGACGGACAATCTGAATCTGAAGGAGCCGGAGCGCCAGTTGGACCTGAAGCCGGGCAGCCCGCAGAGCGTGACGTTCCAAGGCAAGGTCGTGACGCAGGAATCCCCTTGGGTGGCAGTGGTCATTCCGGATCATGAATTTGGGCAGCGGAGGGAAGCTACCGGAGCGGTGGCGCTCCCCGCGCGACGCTGAAGGTGCGCCCGCGGCTGCGGCGGTCCGAGCGGACAATCACACTTCAGGTGCTCCGTGGAGCAGCTTGCGCGCTGGGGGATACGGAGAGGAATGAATAGAACTCAGCCGCCATCCGCCGGCACGACTGCCGACGTGGCAAACCTGGGGGCTTGCTCCACAGCGGACGAAGGACGCTTCTCGTAGAGAGGCCCAAAAGGAAAAAATGGAGCAGGCAGGGGGCATGCTACTAGAGCGTCTGTCTGCGCAGACGGTAATCGCCGACAGAGGGCATCCGCACGATGCGGCACATCTCAAAAAGCCGCGAGCGGGCGCGGATGCCAATCCGCTCGACGAGGGTGATCCTCCACTCCGCCCTCCCGGGGGTGAGGGAGTTACGCTCGGGGGAGCGACTGCCCGCGTCGGCATCCACGAGGTTTGTGGTGGCGATCAAGGCCTTCTTGTGATTGCAGCGGTAGGTGATGATGGAAGTCACCGTATCTTCGACCCACTCGGTGACGCGGTGGGCGCCGAGGTCGTCGAGGAGCAGAATTTCGGATTCCATGGCGGCCTCATAAGCATCCCTGGAGCTGGTTCCGGAGGCGGGATCGTAGCCGGCTCGAATGCGGTCCAGCAGGTTTTGGTAATCGAAAAACATGCCTTCGAAGCCGCGCGCGATCAATCGCCGGAGGGCGGCGACGGCCAAGTGCGTCTTGCCGGTGCCCGGCTCGCCGATGAGCAGCAGCCCCGGCTTGGGAAGGTAGGGATACTCGCGGGCGTACGCTCGCACGATGTTCTGGACTTCGCTCAGCGCCGGGTTGCCGAAGTTCTGGAAGTTCTCCAAAGATGCGTTGGCATAAAGAGGTGGGATGCCGGCGGCCGCCTCGAGTTGTCCGGAACGGTCATTCAGAATGCAGGTGCAGCGCTCGGCCGCGACGTAGCCGTCGCGTTCGACCTCAACCCAGCCGCTCCCGTCACATTTTGGACACCCGGTCTCGCTCATCCTCTCTATGATAGTTCTCCCGGCGGCGGCCGCCAATGATACAGTGGAGCTAGATGCGTTTCAGCCTAGCGTGCCCCCGTAAGGCCAGGGATGCGAAGGCCTTTTGCGGGCGGATCCAACCGGGGCTACGGGATGCGCTGCCGCACGGCCAGGTTGAGGCGAAGGAAGCAGCGGACGAGGGAAGGGTTGGTTATGGCTCCTGCCAGCATCAAAGAAACGGTCCGGAAACGCGGGATCCGCTTGACGCGGCAGCGGCAGATTCTGCTCGATGTGATCGATGAGACGGGCTTGCATCTGGACGCAGAACGCCTCTACGCGCTGGCTTCGGCCAAGGACCCCAAGCTGAACCGCGTGACCGTCTACCGGACGATCAAGATGTTGAAGGATGCGGGTCTGGTGGACGAACTGGACCTGATGCACTGGTCCGGGGATCAGCACTATTACGAGACCCGGATGAAGCAGGAGCACGCGCACGTGGTCTGCATGCGGTGCGGGAAGGTGCAGGAGTATTACGGCGCGCCGCTAGGGCAGCTCCGCCGGAAGGTGGAAGGTTCTCTGGGCTTCAAGGTGCTGACGGTCCGCACCGAGATTGGAGGCTACTGCGCCGAGTGTCAGGCCCATGGGGAAGAGGCCGATCCTTCTTTAGCGAAGGAAACAGCCCGCAGCGCTGGGCGCATGGAACGCTCTTAGACCCCATGCCGGAGCCGCCGAAACTCAAAACGATGGCCGAGTCTTGCCCCGCCGTGGAGGTAACAGAATCTGGAGAGCACCGGCGCTGGGTGGCCTTGAAAGACTTCCCCTTTCGGATTGGCCGGGCGCCGGACTGCGAACTGGTGCTGCGCGATGCCCGCATTTCCCGGCTGCACGCGCGCATCCTTCAGGAGGGGGAGGACTATTACATCGAAGATGCGGGCAGCCGCAACGGGGTTTTCGTCAACGGGGAACGGGTGCAGCGGCAGAGGCTGGCGGCGCTGGACCGGATCGAATTCGGGATTCCAGGCGGTTGCATGCTGCGGTTCTACCCGGCGAGCCGCCATTGGGAGAATTTGGCCGATCGGATGGCTGCGCCTCGGCCCGGCAGCGATCGAATCGGGCGGCTGCGGACATTGCTGGAAGTGGCGCGCACGGTCGAGACGGCTTTTTCGCTCGACGAGGTCCTGGCGTCACTCATCGACGCGGCTTTGGAGTTCACCGGAGCAGAGCGGGGGTTTCTTTTCTTACGCGGCGGACAGGGCTTGGAGCTGAAACTGGCCCGGCACCGCAGCGGCCAGCCCTTGGGCGAGGGCGAGTTGCGGGTTCCCCGCGCCGTGCTTGAGCAGGCTCTGGACGGGCGCCGGGAGCTGCTGTCGATGAACTTCCCGAGCGGCCAGGGCACAACGTCCCAGGTTAGCGGCACGATTGCCGAGCTGGAGCTAAGGAGTGTAGTGTGCTTGCCGCTGATCCGGCCGGCGTCCACGGCCGAGCCGGCCGAAGGAGGCGATTGGCCGGCAGGGAGCACGGTCGGGTTGATCTACTTGGACAGCCGGGCCGGGGAGGCGGACTTGAGCGGCGGCAACCGCGAGCTGCTCCAGACGCTGGCGCTGGAAGCCTCCATCATCGTGGAAAACGCGCGGCTGCTGGAGAGGGAGCGGGCGCGGCAGCGTCTCGAAGAGGAACTGCGGATCGCGCGGGAGATTCAGCGGAGCCTGCTGCCGCAGGCCTTGCCATCGGAGGGGTGGCTGAGGGCGGCGGGGCTGAGCGAACCCTCACACGAGGTGGGGGGCGACTATTTTGATGTGGAGCCCGCCGCGGGACCTGCATGGGCGCTGATCCACGCGGACGTCTCCGGGAAGGGTGTCAGCTCGGCGCTGCTGGCGTCGCTGTTGCAGGGCGCTTTTGCGGCGTGGCCGCATTCGCCAGAGGAGCTTGCCCGAGCGGTCCAACAGTTGAACCGCTTTCTTCTGGAACGCACCGGGGGAGACAAGTACGCTACATTGTTCTATGCCGTTGTGCAGCCGGACGGTGGACTTCGCTATGTAAACGCGGGCCACTGCGAGCCGCTGCTGGTGCGCGCCGGAGGAAGCATCCAGGCATTGCCGGCGACGAGCCTGCCGGTTGGCCTGCTGGCGGAAGCCCGCTATGAACAAGCCATTGTGCGGCTGGAGCCGGGAGACCTGCTGGTCTTATACAGCGACGGAGTGACCGACGCGGAGAATAGCTCCGGCGAACGGTTTGGCGAACACCGGCTGCGCCAAATCGCGGCTTCCTGCTCCCGCCGGGGATGCAAGGAACTGCTCGGGCAGTTGCGAACAGCAGTGGCATCGTTCGCCGAAGGCGCGGTTCAGAAGGACGATTTGAGTTTACTGATCGTGGAATATGCTGGTGAAAAGACGACATGATTTTGTATGGCTTGACTATTTTTCTTAGCGCTTTTTTGCTGTTCCAGATACAGCCCGTCATGGGAAAGCTGATCTTGCCGTGGTTCGGCGGGGCGGCGGCGGTCTGGTCGGCCTGTTTGCTGTTTTTCCAAGCCGTGCTGTTGTTAGGTTATCTGTATGCCCACCTGGTCGTAAAGCGATTGCAGCCCCGGATGCAGTTTGTGGTTCACGTTTCAGCTCTGGCTCTGAGCCTGCTCGCCCTGAGAGTGACGCCCAGCCCGGCGCTGAAGCCGTTGGGCGGCGAAGACCCGGTGTTTCGCATCTTGGTGCTGCTCACCGCCAGCATAGGATTGCCGTACTTAATGTTGGCGACGACCAGCCCGTTGCTGCAAGCCTGGTATGCCCGCGCTTACCGCGTGGCGTTTCCGTACCGTTTGTTCGCGGTTTCCAATCTGGGCTGCCTGCTGGCCCTGCTGAGCTACCCGGTGCTGGTGGAGCCGTTTGTCGCCGCCAGCAACCAGGCGCGGATCTGGAGCGCGGGTTATGTGCTGTTTTGCGCGGCGTGCGCGACGGCGGCTTATCGGAGCCGCCATGCCGTCGAGCTGCCCGAGGCGCCGCCGGAATCCGAATCCGCCTTGGGCAACGGCGCCCCTCCGCGCTGGATCTACTTTTACTGGCTGGCGCTGGCTGCGTGTTCGAGCACGCTTTTGCTGGCGGTCACCAACCATGTAACACAGAATATTTCACCGGTTCCATTTTTGTGGATTCTTCCTCTAAGTTTGTATCTTTTGAGTTTTATTCTCACTTTTGACCACGACCGCTGGTACCGCCCCAGCGCCTATGTAGGCCCGCTGGCGCTGGCTTTGAGCGGCATGACCTACGGGCTGGCTAAGTTTGACGGAGGCACGAATTTGCGCTACGTCGTTCCGCTGTTTGCGGGCGCCTTTTTCGTCTGCTGCCTGTTCTGCCATGGGGAGCTGGCGCGGCGCAGACCGCACGCGCGGTATCTGACGGGCTTCTATTTGACGATCGCGCTGGGGGGGGCGCTGGGCGGGCTTTTCGTGGGGGCAGTGGCCCCGCGCATCTTCCGGGGCTTTTTCGAGCTTCCGGTCGGAATTTTTGCCTGCGCGCTGCTGGCGGTGATTGCTTTTTGGCGGGCGCAGAAGCCGCTGGCGGCGGCTTGGACCGTGCTGACCCTGGTGATCGGCTACACGCTTTGGACCCAGGAACGTTCGGTGGTGAAGGATGCGTACTTGATGACGCGGAATTTCTATGGCGCCATCCGGGTAACGCAAGACGGACAGCCGGACGACCCATATGCGACGCGGACACTGGTGAATGGGACCATCACCCACGGCATCCAGTACCTTAACGGCGACCTTAGGAGGCTTCCCACCACGTATTACGGCCCTAAGAGCGGGCTAGGACTGGCGATCAATAATACGCGGCGCAGTTCTCAGCGCGTCGGCGTGATCGGCTTGGGGACAGGCACCATCGCGGCGTTTGGCCGCCCGGGAGATTATTACAGGTTCTACGAAATCAACCCAAAAGTGGTGGAGATCGCGCAGCGGGAGTTCACCTATCTGTCGGATTCTCCGGCGAAGATCGACGTCGTCCTGGGCGACGCGCGCTTGTCGATGGAAAGGGAACCGCCGCAGAACTTCGACGTGCTGGCCGTCGATGCCTTTAGCAGCGATTCGATCCCGGTTCACCTGTTGACGCTGGAGAGTTTCCGCGTTTATTTCCGGCACCTGAAGCCGGAGGGCATTCTCGCCGTCCATGTCAGCAACCGCCATCTGGATTTGGAGCCGGTCGTTGAGCGCATCGCTACGGCCCTCGGCAAGGACAACTTGCTGGTGGACAGCGACAATGGGGAGAATCTGGTGTATAGCGCCAGTTGGGTGCTGGTGGCAAACCGGGGGGTGTTCAACAAACCCGGCTTTGAGTTGGGGCAGCCGGTCAAACCCAAGGCCAAACTGCGCCTCTGGACAGACGACTACAGCAACCTGTTTCAGATCTTAAAGTGAGCGGCGCCGTGGGGGGAGGAGCAGGTGGGGCACGCAAGGTCCGGGTGGCCGCCGGGATCCTGGAAAGGGAAGGGCGGATTCTGATTTGCCGGCGGGCGTCGGGCGACAGCCACCCGGGCAAGTGGGAATTCCCGGGGGGCAAGATCGAGGCCGGGGAGGCGCCGGAGGAGGCGCTGGCCAGGGAACTGGAGGAAGAGCTGGGCGTGCGCGCCCGGATCGGGCCCCAGGTCGCGCATGTTCACTTCGGTTACCCCGGCGGTCGGGGGGTAGAGCTCCTGTTTTACCGCGTGCTGGGTTTTGAGGGTCAGCCGCGGAATCGAGTCTTCGGCGAGATCCGCTGGGAGCGCCGGGAGGCACTGAGCAGATACGATTTTCTGGAGGCGGACCGGCCGCTGGTGAAGTTTCTGGCCGGAGGCTGAAAGACTCAGGGCGGCCGCCGGTGCGCTACTATAAATGCCATGAGCAAAGGCCGTGGCGCTCTGTTTGAAGTGCAGTGTCCTTGCTGTCAGGCAACGCTGAAGATCGACCCGAAGACCGAGGCGGTCATCAGCCACAAAGCCCACGAGAAGCCCCGGACGGTGGAAGATATCGACGCGGCGATGAACCTGTTCAAAGGTGAAGCGTCGCGCCGGGAGGAGGCTTTCCAGAGGTCCGTGGAGGCGCACCGCAAGTCTAAAGAGGTGTTGTCTCGGAAATTCGATGAGCTGCTGAAGCAGGCCAAGGAGAGCCCGGATACGGTTCCGCCGCAACGGGACATCGATTTGGACTAGGGCCCGAGCGGCAATCGGTCCGCAACGCTTGAGCAAGCGGTTTGGTGACTTGCGGGCCAGGACATTTTTGCCGTGTCCCTTAACTTCGCGACGGTCAGCAGCGTCTTTAATAAGCTTGGAGGTTTTTTGAATGGGTAAAGGATGCGGCCATCTGCGACGGTTTATCTTGTGTTTGGCGTGGGGGTTAGCCGCCGTTCCCGCTTTCGGCGCCATGTGCCAGGTCCAGGATGCAGTAGCCGCAGGCGGAAGGATTTGGGCGCTGTGTGGGCGGGAACGGATCTATTCCACCGCTGACGCCGGTCAGAGCTGGCAGAGCGTGGATTTACCACCAGACGTGCTCTACCGCGCGCTGGCCTTTCCGGATGAGCGGCGGGGCCTGATCGTGGGCGACGCCGGGACTTTGCTGGTCAGCGAAGATGGGGGAAAGACATGGTCCCTACGCGAGCTGCCCACCAAAGAGAACCTCACGGACATTTCCGTAGTGAAGGACCGCGCGTGGATTGTGGGCCAAAACGGGACCGTGCTGCACAGCCCTGATGGCGGCAAAACCTGGGTCCAGCAAAAAACTGACATTCCCCAGGGGCTGGCTTCCGTCCATTTCGTGGACGAGAACAACGGCTGGGCGGTGGGGTGGATGGGGGTCGTTCTGCGCACGCGCGACGCTGGCAAAACTTGGCATTCGGTCAAGATCGCCGACGCGAGCTGGTCCCTGAGTTTCGTCTATTTTCAAGACGCGAAGACCGGATGGATCACCGGCATGTTCGGACAGATGCTCTTCACCCAGGACGGAGGCGAAAACTGGCGCCTGGTCAACGTGCCCACCAAAGGGACGATTACGTCGGTATACCGGGCCTCCGACGGCCGCCTGTTGGCCACGACGGGTAATGATCTCCTGATAAGCAAGGACGGCGGAGGCAAGTGGGCGTCCCTGGATATCAATCAATGGCTGTTTTTCAAGCGGATTGTCCCGGTGGGGAACTCGCTGTGGGCAATCGGGACGTTCCATATTCTAAGTCTGGATCCGGCCAAGAACCAGTGGGTGCGGCTGGCGAACACTCCTTCTTCGCAGACTTGACACTCGACAGGCATCTTGGCGCGCTGCCGTGCGTGTGGATCAGGCGGATAACTCTAGGTCGGCGCGCCGTTTTCCCAAGGCGCTCATACGGGGGGACATAGAAGCAGCCTCGTGACGCCGTTCCTGATTGAGCCGCGTATCAATGGAGCGCGCCGAAGCGCGCCTGTGCTATTCTGCTCACACGGCGATGAAGCTAGGGCGGCGCAACGGCAAGGAAGAGAAGCTGAAGCAGTTTGCGCGGCGCATCCAGGAGATGGCGCGGAAGGACGAGGAACGCCGACGTCAGGCCGACGCCATCCAGGCGATCCGGCTCCGGGCAGCCGCCGAGTTACATGCGTTATGCGCACAATTTGTGGAATCGGTGAACCAATTACTGGAAAAACCGATGCTGGAGCTTTCGCCGCCAGACTGGGCGGATGCCTACTATCGCGACTCGGCTCCGAACGTCTTCCAATTGGCGATGGCAGGGCGGATCGTGCATCTGGAGTTCCGCGCGCCGGAGACGCTGATCTCGACCGAGCGTTTCCGCACTCCTTACGTGCTGGAAGGGGCCGTGCGGGCCTTCAACCAGGAGATGCTGGATCTGGCGGTTGTGCCCGAGCGCCTGCTGTTCTGCTGCCTGGAAGGGGAAAAGCCGCGATGGGTTTGGTTTGACCCGCGCACGCAGCGCACCGCCCCGCTGGATGAGGAACATCTCATCGCGCTGTTTGAACGCTTGCTGTGAGCCGCCGTCCCCAGGCGCTATGCGGCGGCGGAGGCTTCGAGGGCCTGGTCGAGGTCCCAGAGGATGTCGTCGATGTCCTCCAGTCCGATGGACAGCCGGACCATATCGGGGGTGACGCCGGCGGCCTCTTGCTCGGCGGCGCTCAATTGCTGATGCGTAGTGGAGGCGGGGTGAATCACGAGGCTACGCGCATCGCCCACGTTCGCCAGGTGCGAGAACAACTTGACGCTGTCGATGAACTTGCGCCCTGCGTCATAGCCACCTTTGATGCCGAAGGAAAAGACGGCGCCGGCGCCCTTGGGCAGATACTTCTGCGCGAGCGCATAGTATGGGTTCCCTGGCAAGGAGGGATACTTGACCCAGGTCACCCGCTTGTGGCCTTCCAGGAATTTCGCCACAGCCAGGGCGTTCGAGACGTGGCGCTCCATCCTGAGGCCCAAGGTTTCGATCCCCTGTAAGAACAAGAAAGCGTTGAACGGGCTCATGCACGTTCCCATGTCGCGGAGTCCTTCCACGCGGGCTTTGATGATGTAAGCGAGGTTGCCGAAGGTCTCGCGAAACTTGAGGCCGTGGTAGGAACGGGCCGGTTCGTTGAGTTGCGGAAAATCGCCCTTCTCCCACGGGAACTTGCCGCTGTCGACGATGATGCCGCCGATGCTGGTGCCGTGGCCGCCCATGAACTTGGTGAGGGAGTGAACGACGATATCGGCGCCGTGGTCAATGGGACGGCACAAGTAAGGGGTGGCGAAGGTGTTGTCGATCACCAGCGGGATGTTGTGCTCGTGGGCGATGCGTGCCACGGCCTCAATGTCCAGGACATTGCCGCGCGGGTTGCTGATCGTTTCCCCATAGAGGCACTTGGTCTTGGGTGTGATGGCCCTGCGGAAGTTCTCGGGATCATCGGGGTCGACGAACTTTACGTTCAAGCCCAGCTTGCGGAAACTGATGTCGAATTGGGTATAGGTTCCGCCGTAGAGCGTGCTCGCCGCCACCATCTCGTCGCCCGCTTGCATCAGACTGCTGATGGCGATGAACTGCGCTGCCTGCCCGCTCGACATCGCCAGAGCGCCGACGCCGTTTTCCAGCGAGGCCACACGCTCCTCCAGAACCGCATTAGTGGGGTTCATGATGCGTGTGTAGATGTTGCCGAACTGCTGGAGCGCGAACAAGGAGGCGGCGTGCTCGGAGCTGTCAAACACGTAGGAGGTGGTTTGATAGATCGGCACGGCGCGCGCCTTGGTCGTGGGGTCCGGCTGATAGCCGGCGTGCAGCGAGCGTGTATGGAAACCAAATGAACGGGTCTGATCTGTCAAGTCCAACTTTTGCCTTTCGATGGCGTGATTCTGAAATCGAACGGAAGCTGAAAAGGCAGATTATACCATAATCGATCTCTTTAGGATATATTTATCTTTTATACCCGATCTTGCGCAGCAGCCCGTGGCGCCATTCGACGTCCGCCGGACTTTCGACGCCTTTAGGCGATGAGCCGTCGATCACGCCGAGCACGCCTCTTCCCTGCGCAGACTGCGCGACGATGACCTCCACGGGATTCGCGGTGGCGCAGAAGATCGAGCAGACTTCGGGGACGTCTTTGATGCGGCTGAGGATGTTGATGGGGTAACCCTCTTTCAGTACGATAACGAAGGTGTGTCCGGCGCCGATGGCCTGGGCGTTGCGGACGGCTGATGCCTTGAGGCTCTCGTCGTTGCCTTCACAGCGGGTGAGGCACGCTCCGGAGGCTTCGTTGAAGGCGATGCCGAATTTCATCTGGGGGACGGTGTTGACGATGGCCTCGTAGAGGTCCTCGACAGACTTGATGAAGTGGGTTTGCCCCAGGATGATATTGCCGCCCTCGGGGATCTCAAGGGGAATCGCAAGCAGCTCCATGCGAATCGTTGTACCACAGCCGGAGCGGGTGCGGCGCGGCCGTGACAGCGTGGCGCCGGCGAGGCGACCGGCGCAGCCGGCGCTCGTGGCGCCCCTAACGCCGTGCCGCGGTGCGAAACGGGCCTAGTCCGAAAGCTTGTTACCTTTTCAAGCACGGCGGATTAGTGATAATGTGATGAATCTCCATGAGCACGGCATCCAAGATCGTTGTGGTGGGCAGCGCCAACATGGACCTGGTCTTTCAGGTGGAACGGCTGCCAGTTTCCGGCGAGACGGTGCGAGGGGGCGACCTCAAGCTGTTCCCCGGGGGAAAGGGGGCCAACCAGGCGTGCGCCGCGGGGCGGCTGGGCGGGCGGGCGTTCATGGTGGCGGAGGTCGGGCAGGACCCCTTCGGAGGAAAGCTGGTTTCAAGCCTGCAAGAGGCAGGAGTGGACACGGCCCGGGTGGGCCGCGCCTCCCGGCCGACCGGTTGCGCCAGCATCTACGTGCTTCCAGACGGAGACAACGCCATCGTCATATCGCCCGGCGCCAACGCCGCGCTGGATTCCTCCCGGGTCTGCCAGAGGCTGGACCTGCTCGATCGTGGCGACTACGTTCTCCTTCAGCTGGAAATCCCGATGTACGCCAATGAGAGGGCTCTGCAAGCAGCCAAAACAGCCGGGGCGGTGACCATCCTGGATCCGGCGCCGGCCATGAGACTGCCGACAGGCCTGCTGGCGTTGGTGGACATCCTGACCCCGAACCAGACGGAAGCGGCCACGCTGCTTGGGATTCCGGCGAACCGGGTTCAGACTTATGAAGACGCGGCGGAGGCGGCCGCGGAGTTGCAGAATATGGGTGCGGCGGGGGTGATCGTGAAGATGGGCAGCCTCGGCTGTTACGTGCGGGCGGCGGGATTTGAGGGCGCCGTCCCATCGTTTCCCGTGACGGCGGTGGACAGCACGGCGGCCGGGGACGTCTTCAACGGCGCGCTGGCGGTCGCATTGGCTGAGGGCCGGCGTGTGCAGGCGGCGGCGCGGTTCGCGTGCGCGGCGGCGGCGCTATCGGTGACCCGGCCCGGAGCTCAGACCTCGATTCCTACCCGGCGGGAGGTGGAGGATTTCCTGCGCCAGGCCGACTAGCGCAGTGCGGATGCGGCAGCACAGCAGGCGAAGGCGAAGCGGTTCGGCAAGGAGGCAGTCATGTTCGTAGTTCAGGATCTTGGAACGGCGATCCTCTTGTGCGTGGTGACGATGTTGGGGTGGGGATCCTGGGCCAACACGCAGAAGATCTCGGCCAAAAGGAACTGGGGGTTTCCGCTCTACTATTGGGACTACGCGATCGGCGTGTTTCTGACCGGCGTGATCTTCATGCTCACGCTGGGCGGGCCCGAATACATAGGGCTGGAGGCGGCGCGCAACTTGACAGCGGCGCGGCAGGATCTACTGGTGCAAGCAGCGGTGAGCGGGGTTCTGTTCAACGTCTCCAACATTCTGCTGGTCGTGGCGATCGATGCGGCGGGCATGGCGGTGGCGTTTCCGGTGGGCGTCGGTCTGGCGCTGGTGATCGGCACCGTGGCGAGCTATTTGCAGGCGCCCAAAGGATCGCCCGTGCTGCTGTTCAGCGGGGTTGCGCTGGTGGTGCTGGCGATGGTGATGTCGGCGGTGGCGCGGCGTAAGCTGGCGCAAACTCCCGGAAAGGGATGGCTGAAGGGAATCATTTATGCGATCGTCGCAGGAAGTCTCATGGGCTTCTTTTACCCGCGGCTGGCCGGGACGATCTCGCCGTCGTTTCAAAGCGAGCCGATCCAGCCGGGGTATCTTTCGCCCTACTCGGCACTGGCGCTGTTTGGCGCGGGGGTGTTGTTGAGCAACGTCGTGGTGAACACGATTTTCCTGAAGGTGAACCGGCTCAGATACCGGGACTATCTCAAAGGGGACGCCTCGATTCACTGGCCGGGACTGCTGGGCGGGGCGATCTGGATGATTGCGCTCACGGCGAACATCGTGGCCTCGGGCGTCGCCGGCCCGGCGATTTCTTACGCGCTGGGACAAGGGGCCACTCTGGTGGCGGCGATCTGGGGCGTAGTGATCTGGCGCGAGTTCCGCGGGGCGCAAGGAGTGGCGGCGCCGCTGGCGCTGATGTTTGCGGGCTATGCACTGGGTCTCGTACTGATAGGGATGGCGACACTGCAATGAGCGAGACTACTTTCACCATCACCCGGCGGTCGTTCGCCGCCGCCATCGGAGGCGCGGCATTCTCCTTCGGCGCCCAGGCTCCGCGCCCGAACATCCTTTGGATCACCTGCGAGGACATTGGACCGCAGCTCGGCTGCTACGGCGACCGTTACGCGGATACGCCCAACCTGGACAAGCTGGCTTCGCGGGGCGTGCGTTACGACTATGCCTGGTCCAACGCGCCGGTGTGCGCGCCAGCCCGCACGGCGATCATCTCCGGCGTCTACCCCAACTCGACCGGATCCGAGCACATGCGGAGCATGATTCCGATGCCCCGCGGCATGCGGATGTACCCTCAGTATCTGAGGGACGCGGGCTACTACGCTTCCAATAACGTGAAGGAAGACTACAACCTGGATAAGCCAGGGCAGGTGTGGGACGACTCCAGCAACAAGGCGCACTGGCGCAATCGCGGCAAGGGGCAGCCGTTCTTTTCGATTTTTAACTTCACGACGACCCATGAGAGCCAGGTGCGCCGACGACCGCACACCTTGGTCCACGATCCGGCCCGGGCGCGGGTTCCGGCCTATTATCCCGATACGCCGGAGGTGCGCCACGACCTGGCGCAGTACTACGACAACATCACCACCATGGACCGGAAAGCAGC
>JAIMAR010000075.1 GCA_023511855.1 Bryobacteraceae bacterium | reverse complement strand
AAGTCGCGGTTCAGCGTGCTGGACGCCCTCACCAACACCGACCGTCTGGATCTCAGCTACTGGCGGGCCATCATCTCCAACGGTATTCCCCGCCTGCAAATCGTCCGGGCCCCCAGCGCGCAGCCGCACCGTCCCGAGCCGCGCCAAAACGATGTCCGCACGGTGCTGCGTTTCGTCCGCTATCAATACGACTGGATCGTGTTGGATCTCGGCCGCGGCATGAACCCTCTGGTGGTCAGCGGTCTGGAAGAAGTGGACGACGCCTTCCTGGTGACCACGCTGGACGTGCCCGCGCTGCACCAGGTCAAAGAGATCGTGCGGGGCCTGGTGGACAACGGTTATCCCAACGACCGCCTCCATCTCATCCTCAACCGGGTTCCGAAGAACCCTGACGTCATGCCAGAGGAGCTGGAAGGCCTGTTGGGCGTCTCGGTCTATGCCATGCTCCCGGACGACTACGCCTCCATCTACGAGGCCTACGCCGAGGGCCAGCTAGTCCCTGCGAACACCGCGCTCGGCAAACAGATGGCCCGCATGGCGGCCAAGATCGCGGGCGTTGAAGAACGGGGCGCGAAGAAACGGTTTTCACTCTTTGGCGATTAACGGAACAGGAGCAAGATGGCGACGCAACCCAGTTTGACCAATCGAGCCGGACGCGATGGCGGCCCCTTCCTGAAGCCCCCCGTCCGGCATTCCTACAGTCCGGAATACCAGGAGCTGAAATTCTCTCTGCACCGCAAGCTGCTCGACCGGATTAATCTGGAGACCCTCTCCACCATGGCCGGCGAGCGGGTGCGCACCGAGATCCGGGGCGCGCTTTCCAAGCTCATCGATGAGGAGAAGACCCCGCTCAGCCTGGTGGAAAAGGACCAGGTCATCGACGAGGTCTTGCACGAGGTCTTTGGCCTGGGCCCTTTGGAGCCCCTGCTCAACGACCCGACCGTCAACGACATCCTGGTGACCACACCCCGCCTGGTCTACGTCGAACGGGCGGGAAAGCTGTACAAGACCTCGGTCGAGTTCAAGGACAACGCGCACCTGATGCGCATCCTTGAGAGGATCGTCTCACGCGTCGGAAGGCGAATCGACGAAGCCTCGCCGATGGTCGACGCCCGCCTGCCGGACGGCTCGCGCGTAAACGCCGTCATCCCGCCGGTGGCGGTGGACGGGCCGCTGCTCTCGATCCGCCGCTTCAGCCGGGACCCGCTGCAAGCCGAGGACTTGGTGCGGAACCTCACCCTGACCGAGGGCATGATGCAGTTGCTCCAGGCTTGCGTCAAAGCCCGGCTGAACTTGATCATCACCGGCGGAACCGGCGCCGGCAAGACCACGCTGTTGAACGTCCTCTCCAGCTTCATCCCTGAAGACGAGCGCATCGTGACCATCGAGGACGCGGCCGAGCTTCAATTGCGACAGGTGCACGTGGCCCGCATGGAGACCCGCCCGCCCAATATCGAAGGTCAGGGCGCCATCAAGATCCGCAACCTCGTGATCAATGCCCTGCGAATGCGCCCGGACCGCATCATCGTGGGTGAGGTTCGCGGCGAGGAGGCCCTGGACATGTTGCAGGCCATGAACACCGGCCACGACGGCTCTTTAACGACCATCCACGCCAACAGCCCCCGCGACGCCATCGGCCGCCTGGAGGTCATGGTGGGCATGGCCAACGCCAACATGGGCATCCGCGCCATCCGCCAGCAGGTGGCCTCGGCGATCGATTTGTTCGTCCAGATCGCGCGGCTGAGCGACGGCAGCCGCCGCGTGACCTATCTCACCGAATGCGTGGGCATGGAAGGCGATCAGGTCACCACCCAGGACATCTTTGTTTTTGAACGGACCGGCCTCGGCGAAGGGGGCAAGGTCCGCGGGCGGTTCCGCGCCACGGGCATCCGGCCCAAATTCTATGAGCGTCTGGCGGCTTCCGGCATTCAGTTGCCGGCCTCGATCTTCCAGACCGTGGTGGAGATCCGCTGATGGACAACCCGACTCTGCTCGTTCTCGTCTTCGCCGGCTTCTTCGCCCTAATGCTGGTCGCCTTCAGCGTGGGCTGGGGGATCGTTGAAGCGCGCCGCAAGAAGAAAGTGGTCGGGATGCTTGATACCGTGGCCGGCAAAGCGGCCGCCGCTGAGACCACCATCCTCAAAGACGCGTCCGAGCTGCGCAAGAGCTTTGCAGACTCCTTGCTGGAGAAACTCGACCTCACAAAGACTATCCAGGCTCGAATTCATCAAGCCGGACTGGACTGGACCCCCGGCAAACTGGCCACCATAATGCTGGGCGCCGCCGTGCTGGGAGCGCTTCTGGGTCTGAAGCTGAAAGTCGCGATGGTGACGTCGGCCAGCATGCTGCTGCTGGCAGTCCTTTGTGGACTTCTCCCGTACCTTATCGTCCTACGCAAGCGTTCCAAGCGGCTGGCTGCCTTTGAAGCTCAGTTTCCCGATGCCTTGGACTTCTTGGCCCGCGCCATGCGCGCCGGCCACGCTTTCTCCGTCAGCCTGGAGCTGCTCTCCGATGAAGCCCCCGAACCGTTGGCCCGCGAATTCCGCCAAGTCTACAACGAGCAAAACCTGGGTGCGCCGATCGATCAGGCTCTGAAAAACCTCGCGGAACGCGTGCCGCTGATCGACGTAGGATTCTTCGTTTCCGCGGTAACCTTGCAAAAAGAAACCGGCGGCAACCTCAGCGAAATCCTGAACAAGCTCGCCTACGTGATCCGCGAGCGGTTCAAACTGAAAGGCCAGGTGAAAGCAGCCAGCGCCCACGGCCGCATCACAGGGTTGATTTTGACCATCCTCCCTGTGGCAACGGCCATGGGTCTGATGGTGGTTTCTCCGGACTATCTCCGCAGCATGATTGTCGATCCGCTGGGCAAGTGGCTGGTTGTAGCGGCGGTCTGCGCCCAGTTCTTGGGCTATATCATCATGAGGAAGATTATCAATATTAAGGTGTGAGTTATGGCGGTCTTAGTCGCTGCGGGTCTATTTCTCTTACTGATGGGCACGATCACCGTCTTCGGCTACCGGCGGTACGCTCGCCCAGCCCGGGTCCTGGACCGCCTCGGCGGCGAGGCGGCTGAGGCTGCTCCGGTGCTGATCGGCATCGACGAGAAGCCCAAAGAGAAGCTGCTGGTGCGCATGGCGAAGAGCATCGGCGACAAGATGCCGATCTCCCCCCAAGATGCTTCGCTTGCCCGACGCTACCTCATCGCTGCCGGCTTCCGCTCGGAGAACGCCATCCGTGTTCTCTATGGAGCCAAGGTGTTGTCTTGCATCGGCTTGCTGGTTTTGACGATCCTCTTCCGGGAAACCCTCACCGGCAACCCGATTCTGCGCAACATCCTGGTGGTGATGGGCGGCTTGGCGGGCTACTTCCTCCCCGGTTTCGTGCTCGAAAGGATGGTGGCGGCCCGCCAGGAGCGAATCCGGCTGGCGCTGCCCGATGCGCTGGATCTGCTCGTCGTGTGCGTCGAAGCCGGTCTTGGGCTCGACCAGGCCATTAACAGCGTCAGCCAGGAGCTGAAAAGCACCCACAAGGACATCAGCGAGGAGCTCGCGCTGGTCAACCTGGAGATGCGGGCCGGCAAGCCCCGCGCGGAAGCTCTGCGGAATCTGGCGGACCGCAGCGGCGAAGCCGAACTGCGCAAGTTGGTTGCAATTCTGATTCAGGCGGATCGCTTCGGAGTCAGCGTTGCTGATTCGCTGCGCACACACTCCGACTTCATGCGGATCCGCAGGCGGCAGGAGGCGGAGGAACGAGCGGCCAAGGTCGGCGTGAAGTTAGTATTCCCGATCTTCTTCTGTATTATGCCGTCCATGATGCTAGTAACCGCAGGGCCAGGTATGTTACAGCTTTTCCGCAACCTGTATCCGATGATGCAGAGTTTTGGACGTTAATTCAATAGAAGGGAGAGAAACACGATGGACACCATGGTTCAAGCGATCCTTTGGATAGCGGCCGGAGGAGTTCTCGGCCTCTATCTGCTTCGCCGCCGGAAGCGTCTGATCAGCAAGTGAAGGCGCATCTTGAAGCACACGCCGCCGGCCGGGCAGGGTAAAATACCTGTACCGGCCGGCGGCCCCGACCATGCACGAAGGCAGAAGTGTAACTGTGTCTCGGCTCCTCGCCGCCCAATACCCGGACGGCGGGTGGGGATTCTCTCGCGGAAGTTCCGCCACGGAACCCACCGCCTTAGCGTTGCTGGCCCTCGGGAGCGATCCTGGCGCTGGCGACGCCTGCGCTCGAGGAACCTCCTGGCTCGTTTCGCACCAGCGCCCGGACGGAGGCTGGGCGCCCCGCCCCGCCGTTCGCCAGAGCACTTATGTCACCTCGCTGGCGCTCTTGGCCCTCGACGGCCGGACCGAAAGAGACGTACTTCGCCGAGGCGCCGAGTGGCTTTTGCGCCAGACCAATCGCGATTCCAGCCTGATTTACAGGGCCAGAATGTTTCTCCTCGGCGCCAAGCCCGACGTGCCAAGCGAGCAAGCCTGGTCCTGGTTTCCAAACACCGCCGGCTGGCTCACCCCCACTGCTTTGGCAATGCTGGCCTTGAAACGCTGGCGCGGCACCGAACTGGAGGCAGCGGTCGAACGGCGGCTCGCCAACGGAGAGGCTTACCTCTGGTCCCGGCTGTGCCGCGACGGCGGCTGGAATCACGGCTCCTCCAAAGCCTTGGGCTACGAAGCGGACTCTTACCCGGAAACAACCGGACAGGCGCTGCTCGCCCTCCAAGGAACGCGCGACCGTCGGTTGGAGCAACCGTTGGCGGCCGCGGAGCGCCATCTACGCCGTTGCCGTTCCGCGGAAGGCATCGCTTGGTTGCAGCTCGGACTTCTGGCGCACGGCCGCTCCATCCCGAGCAGCATTGCCCCGCCGCCGCTCCGCACCATCCCTGAAATTGCGCTTAGCTTGCTGGCTACGCGCGCCCTGCGCGGCGACCACGTTTTTTTGGAGGCGAGCCGTGCCGCATGAGATGACCCGCCGCCGAGCGATCCTGGCCGCAGGCGCCGCGGCCTACACCGCTGCATGCAACCGGAGGCCCGCGCCGGGCCGTGAACCGCTCGTCTCGATCCTCAAGGCCGATTACGGCTCCGGCCTGTTCGACGCCGTGCGCCGCCTGCTTGTCGAACACAAGATTCCCTTGAAGGGCCGCCGCGTGGTCCTGAAGCCCAATCTGGTCGAATACGACGAAAGCACCGCGATCAACACCAGCCCCAAACTGGTTCTGGCTGTCATGGAAGCATGCCGCAGCCTGGGCGCGGCCGCCGTCACCATCGCCGAAGGCCCCGGTCACCGCCGCCCCACCTGGGATCTGGCCGAAGCCGCGGGCTACTTCGCCGAAATCCCGGAGTTTGAGAAGACCTTTGTCGACCTGAACCTGGACGAGATTAAGGAAGTAAAGCTTCCCCGCCCCGCCCCTGAGCTGGAGACGCTGTGGCTCCCGCAGACCGTGCTTGCCTGCGATCTGCTCCTCTCCCTGCCTAAGATGAAGACGCACCACTGGGTGGGCGCGACCCTGGGCATGAAGAACCTGTTCGGCCTCGTGCCAGGCCAAGTCTACGGCTGGCCAAAGAACATCCTTCACTGGGCCGGAATCCACGAGTGCATCGTGGCCATCAACTCCGCCGTTCCCAATATGTTTACCATCGTGGACGGCATCGAAGGCATGGAGGGCAATGGCCCCATCCAGGGCCGCCGTAAACATGCCGGAGTGATTGTGGGCGGCGCCGACCGCGTCGCCGTCGACGCCACCGCCTGCCGCGTCATGGGGATCGATCCCCGCCGCATCCGCTACCTGCGCATGGCCCAAGACGCCGGCCAGACGGAAGAACAAAACGTCCGGCAAGTCGGCGAGCCGGTCCACGCTGTCCGGACCGATTTTGACCTGATCCCCGAGTTCCGCCACCTGCGCCTGGCCCGCGCGTGACAGCCCCGCCTCCTGTGGTCTGGCCCAGCGGCGCCTTGACCGCTCAGCGGCCCGTCAACCCAGCGGCGTCTCGCGTTGGATCAAGTGCAGGATGTTCCCGTCCGGGTCCGTGAAAAAGACCGTCTTCACTCCCTTGGCGTCGGCCGGCTCCGTCAAAAAGTGGACGTTCTTCTCGCGGATCTTCGCCAGCGCCGCATCGAAATCGGCAACCGTGAGCGCCAAATGGCGCAGTCCCGGCGTCTTCATTCCCGCGGGCGCGGCCTCGCCTTCGCTGGTGATGATCTCGAGCATGGTCCCGTTGGGCGCTTTCACAAAAACCGTCTTGCCGGAGTTGTAGTTGATCACAAAGCCCAGCGTTTCAACGTACCACTGAGCCAGCTTCTGCGGATCCGGTGACGCAATCGCGGTATGTTCGATTCCAGTAACCATAACGCTTCCATTATCGGTCATCTCTGCGCCGGAATCGTAGCGCTCAGAAGACCGGCCGCACCGCTCCCGCTCACGCCGCTTTCGCCGCTGGCAGCCGCTTCACCTTCGCCAAACCCGCGCTCTCCAGCAGCCGGATCACCGGCCATGCCAGGTCAATTTCCCTGGCCTTCTGCGAAAACCGGGCCGAAGTCGGAAACTCGTGATGATTGTTGTGCAGCCCCTCGCCGCCGGTCAGCAGCGCCACCCAGACCAAGTTGGTCGCCGTGTTGTCGAAGTTCCGGTAGCCCACCTGATGGCACAGCCCGTTGATGGACGCGCTCAGCAGAACGTACAGGATCATCTGCGCGGTCATCGCCGCCGCGCCCCACGCCGGCCCGAACATCAGCATGAAGATCCCGTATCCCAGCACGATCCCGTAGCCGTTGTGCGGGATCCGGTCCAGCAGGTCGGGCTTGTAATCCGGCGTGTATTTGCGGACCGTGGCCGGATTGGCGGCCTCTTTCCGGTAATAAAAATAGTTGCCCAGCAGGATCCGCCACAGGCCCACCAGCAGCGGGCTGTGCGGGTCGCCTTCCTGGTCCGAAAAGTGATGGTGCTTGCGGTGCACCGCCACCCACTGGCGAGGGATCAAACCCGTGAAGGCCATCAGGTGCAGATGCATCAGAAACGCCACCGCCGGGTGCAGTTCCAAGCTGCGGTGAGTGAGCGAGCGGTGCAGGTAAATCGTCGTACAAAAAACGGTGACTTGAAGCACCCCAAACGTAACGAGGGACATCCAGAGAAGGTTCATATTCTTCCGATACTCCAGTTCGCGCGGCGCTTGAGCCGCCTTCGACCGCCAGCCAGAACCGGAAACCGGAAGGTGGGCAGCCTCTGAGTTGCCTCTATGGTAGCAGAAATCCGGACTAGCCGCCCTCAGCGCAGCGCCGCCAGCAGGTCGCCGGTCTGCTTCAATAGGTCCAGTCGCGCCGCCTCCAGGGCATAATTGGCCTCCAGAAATGCCATCCACTTCTCGTCTTCCGCCATGCGCGCCTGCTCAACCTCCCGGAAGGACGCGCGCCCCTCGTCCATCCGCGCCAGTAGGACCGACAACTGCTCGCGGGTCACTTCCAAATCCAGACGCGCCACATCCCGCGCCGCCTCCGCCTGCTTCACCTGCTGGTACAGCCGCCGTGCCTCATTCACGACGCGGTTCCGCACAGCCTGCAACTGGAGCCGCAGCCGTGCAACCTCCGCCGCCGCCTGAGCCGTCCGGGCTTCCACCCCTGGGCCGGCAAACAACGGGATCTGAACCGCCACCCCAAATTGCCCGTTATGCCGCTGAAACTTACTAAAGAAATCCTCGTAGTTGTTATAACGGCCGAGTAGCGAATACTGCGCCACCAGATCCACCCGCGGCAGCTTGGCGGCTTTCTCCGCGTTGAGCTCAAATCCTTTGGCCGTGAGCGCCGATTGCAAGCGCCGCAGCTCCTTGCTGCCCGCCACCGCCTGCTCCGCGCAGGCCTCCTCGCTTTCCGGCAGCACCCACCCGGCGCGCTCTTCCACCGTCACCCGCACTGTCTCGTCCGCATCCAGACCCAACAAAGCGCCCAACATCCGCTCGGCGTTGAGCCGCTCGTTTTCCGCCGCCAGGAGCCGCTGCCGCGCCCGCGCCAGGTCCAGCTCCGCCCGCTTGGCCTCCAGCGGCAATTCCCGTCCCTCGCTCACCCGGGCGCGCACCGCCTCCGCCACCCGCGCCAGGCCGTCCACTTGGCGCCGCAAGAACTCGGCCGTCCGTGCCGCCCGCTCCGCCTCGAGGTATGTCACCGCGGTCTGGTGCGCGATCTCCTCGCGCTTGGCCGCGGTGCCGATCGCCGCGCCTCGCGCCGCCTCCCGCACGCTCGCCACAAGGTGCGTCTGCGGTCGGTTGAAGACATACTTGGTCGCCTGGGCCTGAATGATCGAGGGCGTGGATCCCTCGATGCTCATCGGAAAACCGCTGCTATAAGCCAGCCCGCTGCCCACCGCCACCTTGGGCTCGAAGGGATCCCGCGCCACCCGCACCGCCTCAACCGCCTTGGACTCCTCCAGGCGCGCCATCCTCAGCTCCGGGTTTTGTTGAAGCGCCAGCTCGACCGCCTGGCGCAGCGTCACCGTACGCGGCTGCGCCCAAACCAAACAAGATGAGAACAGAAGTGCCACCACGACAACTCTCTGCATGACCACCTCCCGCACTACTCGTAGCGTAAGGCTTCTGTGGGATTCAGACGTGCCGCGCGGTTGGCCGGTAACAGCCCGAACACAAGCCCCACCAGACAGCTCACGGCAAACGCGACCACAATCGACGTGACTGAAATCGGAATGTGAAAACCTTCGGCAAAGTAGCGCACGCTCAACGGCCCGCCCACTCCCACCAGAATCCCCACAATCCCGCCGATAAGGCTGAGCAACACCGCTTCCAGCAGGAACTGGAGCAAGATGTCCTTCCGCGTGGCGCCCACCGACATGCGGATCCCGATCTCCCGCGTCCGCTCCGTCACCGTCACCAGCATGATGTTCATAATGCCGATGCCGGAAATCACCAGTGCGATCGCCGAGATCAGAATCAGCACGATTGTTAGAATCAGCGCGATGTTGCTGGCGGCATCCAGGATCGCCGTCAGGTTCTCTACCGTATAGCGCGCGCCCGGCCGATGGCGGCTCTCCAGAATCTGTCGCACCTGTTCCGTGACCGCGGGCACGTCCTCCGGAGTCCGCGCCTGCACGTACATCGGATCGATCCGCTCCACCGGTGTGAAATACCGGATCACCGTGATCGGCACCAGCACTGTCTCGCCCGAAAGCTCCGACAGGCCGAAGCTGGCCACCCGCTCCTTGAACGTCCCGATCACCGTGAACTGGATCCCGTGGACCTTCAGAATCTGCCCGATCGCCGCCTGCTGGTTCCCATACAACCGGTTGGCCAGCTTTTCGGTCAGCAGCGCCACCTTCTGCCGCAGCGAGACGTCGCTGTAGTCCATGAACCGGCCCGCCAGCAGCACCAGGTTCCGCACGGCGGGATAGTGCTCATCGGAACCGATGACCTTGATGTCCTCCTCCCGCCCCGCGATCACCATCCGGTCGTACTGCGTCATGACCCCGGTGGCGGCCACGATCCGCGGCCCGAGCTGCTGCCTCACGGCCTCCACGTCGGCCAGTTTGACGAAATCCGCCTCCACCTCCGTGCCCGCCGTCCCCGCCGTCTCATAGTAGGCGTAGATCATGTTCGAGCCGATCCCACGGATCTGCTCCAAAATGTAGTCGCGGCTGGTCAGGGAGATGGTCACCACCAGGATGACCGACGCGTTGCCGATCACCATCCCCAGCGCCGTCAGCAGCGAGCGGACCCGGTTCGTTCCCAGGGCGCGGACACTGAATCGGAAGGCTTCGCCAATGTGCATATGGGCTTCAGCCGGTGCGCGCCTGCCGCAGCAGCCGCTCGGCTTCCTGACGCGGAGGATCGTCCGGCGTCAACGGCGAGTTCAGGTACCGCACCAGAAGCTCGCGCGCCTTGTCCAAGTTCCGCTTGGATTCGATATAGGCCTTAGCTCGTTCGAACATCACCTTAGGGCTCTCCGGATCCAGCTTTTCCGCCTGTTCAAACAAAGTCTCGCTCTCCTGGTGCTTGCCGCGCTTGGCCAAGAAGCGCGCCAGGTCCAGCACCCGGCCCACTTGCCGCGGCGCCAGATCCATCGCCCGGCGAAGCTGCTCCTCGGCGTCCTTGTCCTGCTTGCGCTTCTCCGCGATGCGCGCCAGCCGGTAATGGTATTCCGCCGGATCCAGTTCCCGGGTCTTCTCGGCCAGGTCTCTGGCTTTGTCTAAACCTCCGCCCATGAAGGACGGCGCCTCCAGGTAGTACTCGAACAGGTCGCCCACCGCCTCCAGATTGCGCGGGTTCAACTGGAACGCCTTCTCGAAGCTCTGGCGAGCCTTGGACGCCAACCCGGGCGCCGTGAGGAAGCTCGAGGTCTCTGCCCGCCTGCCATAAGCCCGCCCCAGCCACATGTAGTAATCGCTGTTGCCCGGCTCGAGCCGCACCGCCCGTTCCAAAGACTCCGAAGCGCGCTTGTAGTCTCCCAGCATGTAATAACACTGGCCCATCAGCGCGTAGACCTCGCCATTCTCCACCGGCAGCCCCGCCAGCAGCGCCAAGGCCTCTTCGTAACGCGTCTTCTCATAAAGCTGCCGCGCCTTGGCCGGCCCGTCCTGTTGGGCCATGAGCGCGGTCCATGCCAACACCGCCAGAATCAACGCATTACGGAGAGTTCTCACCATCGGAAGCGCACTCCTATTGTATAGCCGTCATCTAAGTAGATGCATTCCCCGCGCCCGCTGGTACAATAAGGCTTTGTGCGCACGGGTCCGCCTTTTGCTGATTCCGGCGACCCTCCAGCTGGTCTCGCATGACATCCCCTTCCCGGCTCCTTCTCAGCGGCGATGAAGCGGTCGGCCTGGCTGCCCTCCACGGCGGCGTCGCCTTGGGCACAGGCTATCCTGGCACCCCCTCCACCGAAATCCTCGAGTACTTCGCCGATGTGGGCGGCAAGGCCCAATGGGCCCCCAACGAAAAGGTCGCCTTCGAGGTCGCCATCGGCGTAGCCTATGCCGGCGCCCGCGCTATCGTCACCATGAAGCACGTCGGCCTCAACGTGGCGGCCGATCCCCTCTTTACCGCGGCCTACACCGGCGTCACCGGCGCCCTCATCGTCGTCTCCGCCGACGACCCCGGCATGGCCTCCAGCCAGAACGAGCAGGACAACCGCCGCTACGCCGTCGCCGCCGCCGTGCCGATGCTCGAGCCTTCCGACTCCCAGGAAGCTTATGACTACACCTTACTCGCCATAGAACTCTCCGAACGCTGGGGACTGCCTGTCCTGCTCCGCATGACCACCCGCGTCTGCCACTCCAAAACCGTCGTGATCCCCAAACCACCGTTGCCCCCGCCGCCCCCGCCCCACTTCGTCCACGACATCGCCTCGCGGGTCATGATTCCGGCCTATGCCCGCCCCGCCCACCGCCGCCTCCGGGCCAAGCTGGCGGAGGTCACCACCTGGAACGAAACCCAAGGCCCCACCCTGCGCATCCCAGGCAGCCGCGAACTGGGCATCCTCGCCACCGGCGTCGCCTACCAGCACGCCCGCGAAGCAGCCCCCCACGCCTCTTTCCTCAAGCCCGGCCTCACCTACCCGCTTCCGGTGGAAACCATCCGTTCCTTCGCCGCCGCCGTGGACCGCTTCGTCGTCATCGAAGAAGGCGATCCCTACCTTGCCGAAACCGTTTCCGCAGCCCGCATCCCCGCCGAACGCGCCCCGGAGATCTTCCGCTTCGGCGAACTCAACGTGGCCCGCGTCCGCCGCATCCTCGCCCGCGATGCCTCCCCGGAGCCTGTCCCGCCGCCCGGCACTCCTCCGGCCCTCTGCCAGGGCTGCCCGCACCGTGTGGTCTTCGAAGCCCTCCACGAGCTCGATTGCATCGTAGCCGGCGACATCGGCTGCTATTCGCTCGGCGTCCTGCCCCCGTTCGAGGCCATGGACACGCTGGTCTGCATGGGAGCGGCCATCGGCGTCGGCCTCGGCCTTCGCCATGCCCTCCCGCCCGATCAAGCTCGCCGCGTGGTCAGCGTCATCGGCGACAGCACCTTCGTCCACAGCGGCATCACCGGCTTGGTCGAGATGATCTACAACCCCCCGCCCACAGGCCATGTGCTCCTCATTTTGGACAACGGCACCACCGCCATGACCGGTCTCCAGGAGCACCCCGGTACCGGCCGCACCCTGGACCACCGCCCTACCGGTCAGGTCCGCTACGACGATCTGGCCCGCTGCCTCGGCGTGGACCAAGTTCATGTGGTCGATCCGCTGGTCCTGCGGCCCGCCGGCTTCCGAGACCTGCTCAAGCAATGCCTGGATTCCCAACGCCTCTGCGTCATCATCGCCCGGCGCGACTGCCTGCTCGCCGCAGGCAAAATCAAGGCCTACGAAAAGTGCGAGGATCACCGTGAGCCCCAATCCTGAAGTCACCAACATCGTGATCGCCGGCCTGGGCGGCCAGGGCGTGCTGAAGGCCTCCGACATCATCGCCGGCGCCGCCTTCCTGGCCGGCTTCGACGTCAAAAAAGGCGAGATCCACGGCATGAGCCAGCGCGGCGGCTCCGTCACCGGCGATGTCCGCTTCGGCCGCCGCGTCTTCAGCCCCATGGTGCCCCCCGGCGAGGCCGACTTCCTGGTGCTGCTCGATTCAGGACAAAAGGATGCGGTTAGCGGACTTCTGGCCCCAAGCGGTATACTGGTCCATTCCGCCATCCTGGACTCCGTTCAGCTTCCCTCCCGCCGCTCATTGAACGTGGCCTTGACCGGCGCCCTCAGTGCTTGGCTCGACATCGCCGAGGAGCATTGGCTTGCCGCCGTACGGGCCAGCTTCAGCGAGCGGCTGCTTGAGGCCAACCTGGCGGCCTTCCAGGCCGGCCGCGAAGCTGCGCGCGCTTGGCTCGCTGGAGCTCAACGTTCTTACTTAAAATGACCGAACCTTGCCGGACTGCCGCACCCCTTCATCCCGCCAGCGCCCTGGACTACATCCCGGTTCCGCTGCTCCGCCACCTGCAACTAGAGCGCCTGCGCACCGTCGTGCGCCGCGCGTATGAAAAAGTGGAACTGTTCCGCACCCGCATGCAGGAGCGCGGCCTGCGCCCCGACGACATCGCCTCCCTGGAGGACATCTCCCGCCTGCCCTTCACCGTCAAGACTGACCTGCGCGACACCTACCCCTTCGGCCTCTTCGCCAGCCCCATCGAGGAGGTCGTCCGCCTCCACGCCTCCAGCGGCACCACCGGCAAGCCCATCGTCGTCGCCTACACCCGCGAGGACGTCGAGGTCTGGACCAACGCGATGGTGCGCACCCTCGCCAGTTGCGGCATCGGCGCCGGCGACATCGTCCAGAACGCTTACGGATACGGCCTCTTCACCGGCGGTCTGGGCGCGCACTACGGCGCCGAAGCCATCGGCGCCACCGTCATCCCTATCTCCGGCGGCAACACCGACCGCCAGATCATGGTCATGAAGGACTTCGGCGTCACCGCCATCTGCTGCACCCCCAGCTACTTCGTGCACCTCATCGAGCGCGCCCGCGAACTCGGCGTCGACCTCCGCGGTCTGGCCCTGCGCACCGGCGTCTTCGGCGCCGAGCCCTGGACCGACTCCATGCGCCGCCACATCGAATCCCACAGCCGCATCCGCGCCTACGACATCTACGGGCTCAGCGAAATCACCGGCCCCGGCGTCGCCAGCGAGTGCGTCTGCCAGAACGGTCTGCACGTCTTCGAAGATCACTTCTATCCCGAAATCATCGACCCCGCGACCGGCGAGCCCCTGCCCGAAGGCGCCGAAGGCGAACTCGTCCTGACAACCCTCAGCAAGCGCGCCATGCCCATCCTCCGCTACCGCACCCGCGACATCACCGCCTTCATCCCGGAACCTTGCCCCTGCGGCCGCACCCTTCGCCGCATCCGCCGCATCAGCCGCCGCAGCGATGACATGTTCATCATCCCCGGCGTCAATGTCTTCCCCTCGCAGGTCGAAGCCGCCCTGCTCGCCGTCGAAGGCACGCTCCCGCACTACCTCATCGTCCTCACCCGCGAAAAAGGCCTGGATCAAATGGAGGTCCAGGTCGAAGTCACCCCCGAGGTGTTCAGCGACAAAATCGGCGCGCTCGAGGAATTGCAGGCCCGCCTCGTGCGCGAACTCGAAAACGTCCTCGGCATCCGCGCCCAAGTGCGCCTGGTGGAGCCTCAAACCATCCAGCGCAGCGAAGGAAAGGCCAAGAGGTTGATCGACCGCCGCAACCTGGCGGACTAGCGAGGCAGCCATGAAGATTCAGCAACTGTCCCTCTTTCTCGAAAACAAGCCCGGCCGCCTGGCCGAACCCTGCCGCCTTCTGGCCCAGGCCGGCATCAACATCCGCACCCTCTCTCTGGCCGATACGCAACAGTTCGGCATCCTCCGCCTCATCGTCTCCGATTGGCAGAAGGCCGCCTCCCTGCTCGCCAACGCCGGCTACGCTTGCAAAGTCACCGAAGTGCTGGCCGTCGAAGTGCCGGACCGCCCCGGCGGGCTCGCTGCCATCCTGGAGTTGTTCGCGACCGGCCCCGTCAACATCGAGTACATGTACGCCTTCCCCTTCGGCAGGCAGGACAAAGCGGTCATCCTTTTCCGCTTCGACAAGCCCGACGAAGCCATCGAACGGCTCCAAGCCGCCGGCGTCAACGTCCTGGCCGGGGTCGAAATCTACAACGGCGGAGCCCAGTCATGAGCATCGCCCGCTCCGTCGCCGAACAGCTCGAACGCGCCTCCTGGATCCGCCGCATGTTCGAGGAGGGCGCCCGCCTCAAAGCCGAACGCGGCGCCGATAAGGTCTTCGACTTCACCCTCGGCAACCCGGACGTCGACCCGCCCCCGGAAGTGCTCGCGACACTGGCCCGCCTCGCCGCCGAGCATCCACCTCAAATCCACGCCTACATGCCCAACCCCGGGTTCCCCGCCGCGCGCCAGGCCGTGGCCCGTCACCTGGCCGCCAAAACCGGTCTACCTTTCACGCAAGACCACATCCTCATGACCGTCGGCTCCGCCGGCGCTTGCAACACCTTCCTCCGCTCCGTGCTCGATCCCGGCGACGAAGTCATCGTCCTGGCGCCCTGGTTTTCCGAGTACCCCTTCTACATCCAAAACCACGCCGGCCGCATGGTCGTAGTCGAAACGGACGATCAATTCCTCCCCGATCCCGCCCGCATCGCCGCCGCCATCACGCCCCGCACCAAGGCGATCCTCCTCAATACGCCCAACAACCCCACCGGCCGCGTCTATCCCGCCGAGGTCTTGCGCGGCATCGACGCCCTGCTCCGCAGCCTGGACCACCCCGTCACCGTCGTCAGCGACGAGCCTTACACCCCCATCGTCTTTGACGGCCGCACCCACCCGGAGGTCGTGACCCTGATCGAGCGCACCGTCATCGCCAACTCCTGGTCCAAGACCTTCGCCATTCCCGGAGAACGCATCGGCTATCTCGCCATCTCCCCCCGCCTGCCGGAAGCCGCCGCCCTGTTCAATGCCTGCGCCTTCAGCAACCGCGTCCTCGGCTTCGTCAACGCCCCCGCCCTCTGGCAGCGCGTCGTCACCGAAACCATCGGCGTGCAACCCGACATCAGCCGCTACCAGCACCGCCGCGATCGGATGTGCGCCGCCCTGACCCGCCTCGGCTACGAGTTCATCCAGCCGGAGGGCACGTTCTATCTGTTCCCGAAATCTCCCCTCCCCGACGACGTCGCCTTCATCCGCCTTCTGCTCGAGGACGGCGTCCTTGCCGTGCCCGGCTCCGGCTTCGGCCGCCCCGGCTACTTCCGACTCTCGCTGACCGTCCCCGAATCCGTCATCGAAGGATCCATCCCAGGCTTTGCTCGCGCCATCGAACGCCGATTTCCATTTTAAACATTTCGGTGCAACTTTGTTATATCCTCCAACGTCCTTATTCATGGGGGTTCCAGCGTGATC
>JAIMAR010000074.1 GCA_023511855.1 Bryobacteraceae bacterium | reverse complement strand
GCTGCGGCTGGCGGACAACCTGCCGGTGATCTATGAGCGGCGCTACATCGTGGCTGAATACTGTCCGGAGCTGACCCGCGCCGATCTGGAAGGATCGCTCTACGCCGTCTGGACGCAGAAGTACCGGCTGGAGATCGAAGGAGCGGATGAGCGGATCCGTGCGGTGCATCTGCGCGGTCCGGAGGCGAGGGCGCTGCGGGTGCGGGACGGAGCGGCGGGCTTGCTCATCCGGTCCGTGGGGTACCTGACCGGCGGGCGGCCGTTGTGGTTCGAGCGCACGCTCTACCGCGGCGACGCGTATGAATTTCACAACCGGCTGGGCGGGATTCAGCCGGCGAGCTTCGCACAGGGGAAATTCCTGGATGCCGGGGAGGCGCAGTCGTGACCCCGGGGAAAGCGTGGATCGGAGGAGAACAGAAGCGGCTGGGGTGTGAGGAGGTTTATGGACTACACGTATCTAGACATCGCCAAAATGATCGATCACTCGCTGCTGAATCCGACGCTGACCGATGAGGAGCTGGAGGCGGGCTGCGCGCTGGCGCGGCAGTACGACGTCGCTTCGGTGTGCATCAAGCCGTACTATTTGCGCCGCTGTGCGGAATTGCTGGCGGGAAGCGCAGTGGCTCCCAGCACCGTGATCGGCTTCCCGCACGGCGGGCACAAGACCGCGCTCAAGGTGGAGGAGGCGCGGCAGGCGCTGGCGGACGGAGGCAGGGAGCTGGACATGGTGGTCAACATCGGCAAAGTGCTCAGCGGGGATTGGGATTACGTGCGGGCGGACATCCGCGCCGGGATCGAAGTGACGCATGCCGGAGGAGCGATCATCAAGGTGATCTTCGAGAACTGCTATCTCGAAGACGCGCACAAGATCCGGCTCTGCGAGATTTGCGGCGAGCTGGGGGCCGATTTTGTGAAGACTTCGACGGGTTACGGCACGGGCGGGGCGACGATTGCGGACTTGAAACTGATGCGGAAGTACAGCCCGCCTCACGTAAAGGTCAAGGCCGCGGGCGGGGTCCGGACGCTGGATGCGCTGCTGGAGGTGCGCGCGGCGGGCGCATCGCGGTGCGGGGCCACGCGCACGGCAACGATGCTGGACGAGTGCCGGCTGCGCTTGCAACAGGCGGAAGCGGCGGTTGGGGCGCTCAGGAAGGAGTAGAAGCGGTGCAAAGGAATGGGAATCAGCGAAGTAGGATCCGGCGGGCGGCGGTGGCGACCGCGGCGGCTGCGGCAGTCATGGGGAGTTTTCTTCTTGTGGCGCAGACGGCCCCGCAATCGCGCGAGATCGTTTTCGTGCCGCGCAAGATTGACGGGCCGGTGCACGATCCGGCCAACTTCAGCTACTGGTACGGTCCCTTCAGCGAGTGCGCCTCGGTAGCGGACTTCAACCGCGACGGCAAATTGGACATTGCCGCCGGACGACACCTCTACTTGGCGCCGGATTGGAGAAAGATCAGCGATTTCCGGGATGGAGCGGAGACCAACGGCCCGGAGACCGACAACAACAGCGAGTTCGCCATGGACGTCAACCAGGATGGCTGGCCGGACGTGGTGAGCTCGGGGTGGATGCGGATGCGAGGCGTGTATTGGTACGAGAACCCCGGCAAGGAGTGGTTCGCCTCCGGGGACAAGACCAGGTGGAAGGCGCACCGGATCCATTCGGCTCTGTCGCTGGA
This sequence comes from Bryobacteraceae bacterium, assembly GCA_023511855.1. Classification (GTDB taxonomy): domain Bacteria; phylum Acidobacteriota; class Terriglobia; order Bryobacterales; family Bryobacteraceae; genus JAIMAR01. The sequence continues at coordinate 14,258 of JAIMAR010000074.1, read as the reverse complement.
GGGCGTGATCCACGGCAACATTGCAGGCCGCGGGGATCATGACATACTGGTGAACCACTGGGCGCTGGTGAAAGGCCAGGGGCTGACCTGGCTGGAGCATCTGGACCGTGCGCCCTGGTTCCGCGAGCACGTGCTGGGTCCGGAAGGCGAGGGCCATGGGAACGGACTCGGGGATATCAACGGGGACGGACGCAACGACATTGTGACGCCAACGGGCTGGTGGGAAAACCCGCCGCGCGCCGCCGAAGACAAGTGGATCTGGCATCCGGACTACAAGTTCGAAGGCGGGCCGGCTTCGCACCCGATCCTGGTCTACGACGTCAACGGCGACGGGTGGAATGACATCATCATTGGCGCTTCGCACACTTACGGGCTGGCGTGGCTGGAGCAGAGCGTCTCCGGGGGGAAGAGGACCTTCACCCATCACTGGCTGGATACGGATTTCGGCGGGTTCCACACGATGGCGATGGGAGATCTGGACGGCGACGGGCGGCCCGACCTGGTGACGGGCAAACGCCTGTTCCCGCACCATGGCCGCGACATCGGCGAGTTCGACCCGCTGTTCCTGTTCTGGTACCGGATCCATCCGGGCGGGCGCTGGGAGCGGCACCCTCTGAGCTACAGTCATCTGCCGTGGTATCCCACCGTGGACACCGGCAACCCGCCGCCGAATTACGCGATCGGCGCCGGCATGAAGCTGAATGTGGCGGACATGGACGGAGACGGGCGGCTGGACGTAGTGGCCACGGGCAAAAGCGGGCTGTACATCCTTTACAACAAGGGCTACCCGAGCAAGAAGCGCGAGAAGAACTTGTTGCCGGATGAATTGAACTACCCGAGCTGGATTCCGTGGGACACCAGCCGGGCGCAGCCGGGGGTGCAGGGCTTTGTCTCCTTGTTCAACAGCAAGGATCTGAGCGGATGGCAGCGGGCCGCGCACTGGACGGTTGAGGATGGGGTCATCGCGCTAAAGAATCGCACCGACCGCCAGGAGCACAACGATAACTACCTGTGGAGCGAAAAACAATACGGGGACTTTGTGTTGGATCTGGAATTCAAAGCGATCGAAGGGACCAACAGCGGGATCTTCCTCCGGACCTCCGATATGAAGGACCCGGTACAGACGGGCATCGAGGTACAGGTGGCGTGGTATGCTTCGGGACGGCCCGCGAGCAAAGGAAGCTTGGGCGGGTTGTACGACCTGGTTGCTCCGGGCTGGATTCCTTTCCGGGCCAACGACTGGAACCGCTATACCATCCTGTGCCGAGGCAGCCAAGTGACGGTGTTGTTGAACGGCGAGATGACGGCGGAAGCGGATCTGAACCAGTGGACGGAGGCTCGCAAAAACCCGGACGGCACGGCGAACAAGTTCACCCGGCCGCTGAAAGACTTTGCGCGCCGGGGGTACATCGGGTTACAGGATCATGGCACGCCGGTGTGGTACCGGAACATCCGGATCCGAACTTTGGATTAAGCGGAGGGCCAAGCAAGGCGCGCCCCGAGGCGAGGGAAGAAAACAGGACCTGAGGAGAGAACACCATGAAGCTGCATCTGTACATCCTGACGATGTTTCTGGGAGTGATTCTGGCGGTTCATCTGGCGATGAACGGCAAAGTGGGCGCTGTGTTAAACAACGCGCGGGTCGGCAATGCGCTGTTCTGGTGCATCGGAGCGGTGACGGCTGTGCTGATCGGGCTGAGCGGATGGCACAGCGGAGCGCTGGCGCCGCTGAAGCAGGTGCATCCGTTGCTGCTAACGGCGGGCGCGCTGGGCGCGTCGCTGGTCTTTGCGATCGCCTGGCTGATCCCGCAGGTGGGCGCGGGGCCGGTGATGATCACGCTGCTGGCTGGGCAGGTGATCGGCGGACTGCTGATGTCGCACTTCGGGTGGCTGGGCTCGCCGGTTTCGCCCGTCACGATGATGAAGATCATCGGCGTGCTCATTATGGTGGCGGGCGCGTCGCTGGCGACTTTCAGCAAATGACAGACCGAGCGCATTTCTGAGGCTGGAGGATCGAAAATGTCGAGCTCATCGCTAGAGAATTTTGTGTGGCCTTCTTATCGGCCGCCCCTTGAGACTTACAAATTGCATTACGGGATCGGCATCGTGGGCTATGCGGGCATTGTGCGCGCGCAGCATCTGCCGGCTTACCGGCTGGCGAACTACCGCGTGGTGGCCGCCGCCGACGTGCGTCCCGAAAGGCAGGTGCTAGCCAAGCTGGACGGGATTCCGTACGTCTACGCGGACTACCGGGAGCTGTTGCAGCGGGATGACGTGGACATTGTGGATTGCGCCGTCGTGCACTTTACTCCGGAAGACATCGCCGCGCGGGTTCAGATTGTAAAGGACGCGGCGAAGGCGGGCAAGGCGGTTCTCATGCAGAAGCCGATGTCCACGGACTGGAACACGGCCGAGGAGATGGTGAAGATCGCCGAGGACTACGGGATTCCGTTCGCCGTGAACCAGAATCTGCGGTTCGATCCGTCGATCTACCTGACCAAGCAGTTTCTCAGTCCGGAGCGGTTTGGGCGGCCTGGCTTCCTTCAGTTCGCCAACATTTCCTTCGAAGGGCCGAAGTTTGCCTTTGGGCCGGATGGGGTGGTGATGGCCTGGCAGATTCACGCCATCGACTCGATCCGGTGGCTGTCGGGCGGGGAGGCGTCCTCGGTCTACTGCACCAACGGGAACAACGCCTCGATGTACCACTTGCAGTTTACCAGCGGGATGGTCTGCAACTATTTCGAGTACCACAACGCGGAGAATTTCCGGAACGAGACGCCGTTCCGGGTTTGGGCTGAGCGCGGCGCGGTGCGCGCCAATCACCGCTGGAATCCGAGCTCGCGCTGGCAGCGGGACCTAGTGGAGGTGCGCGCCTACGACTGGCCCAAAGAGATCGGCTGGGTTTCTTACAATCTGCCCGACGAGCTGACCTATCAGGATGTCTTCGACAGGCCGCGCTACGACATGTGCGCCTCCATCGGCGGGTTCATCGGGATGATGGGCGAGTTCATGCAGTCGCTGCATGAGAAGCGTCCGGCGCTCACCAACGGGCGCGACAATCTGAACTCCTTGCGGATCTACTTCGCAGGCCAGCTTTCGGCGGAGAAGAAGCGGCCGGTGGATCCGCGAACCATGGAGCTGTTATAGGCTCTCGCACGGCTTCCTGGAGTTGGGAAGCGGAGAGGAGGAGAGATGAGCGGCGCAGGGTTGCCTTCGCGCCGGGAAGCGGTGGCGAAGGCGGCGGGCGGGTTTCTCATTCTGCGCGAAGGCTTGGTGCGCGGATACGCGGCAAACAACAAGCTGAACCTGGGGGTGATCGGACTGGCGGGGATGGGCGCGATCGACGCGCGTACGTTCGCCAAGCTGGGCGAGAACATCGTGGCCTTGTGCGATGTGGACTCCACGATGGTGGACAAGCGCGTGGCCGAGGAGCATCCCAAGGCCAAGAAGTACACCGACTTCCGGCGCATGATCGAGCGGGAGAAGCTGGACGGCGTGGTGGTGGCGACGCCGGACCACAGCCACGCCTACATCAGCATCTACGCCATGCGGCACGGGCTTCACGTCTACTGCCAGAAGCCGCTCTGCCAGACGGTGCATGAGGCGCGGGTCATGGCGCGCGTGGCCGCTGAGACCGGGCGGATCACGCAGATGGGCACGCAGAGCAGCACCGCGGAGTCGACGCTGCGGACGGTGGAGCTGGTGCAGTCCGGAGTGCTGGGCGAGATCACCGAGATCCATGTGGCGACCGACCGGCCGATCTGGCCCCAGGGTTACGACCGCCCTGAGGGAGAAGACCCCGTGCCGCGCACGCTGGATTGGGATCTATGGCTGGGACCGGCGGCGCCGCGGCCGTTCAAGGCGATGTACCCGGCAGGCTACCCAGTGTACAACCCGCCGGAGTACAAGAAACATCAGTCGGACTTCAAGGTGGCTGGGCTGGATCCCGTGCCGCCGCTGGGGGTTGTCTATCATCCCTTTGTGTGGCGCGGCTGGACCGAGTTCGGAAGCGGCGCCCTGGGCGACATCGCGCCGCACAGCATGAACGTGATCTTCCTGGCGCTCGATCTGGGCGCTCCCAGCGCGGTGGAGGTTGTGGAGACCAGCGGGATGCGCCGCGAGATGTACCCGGACTGGACCGTGATGCGCTTTGAATACGCCGCGCGGGGGGTGCATCCTCCGCTGAAGATTTACTGGTACGACGGCGGCAAGCGTCCTCCGGAGGAGATCAGCCGCGCAGCGCCCAGGCCATCGGGTTCGCAGAGGCCGTTGGCGCAAGGCGGCGGAGGCGTGATCTGGATCGGGACCAAAGGCAGCCTGCCGGCGGGCCGGGGTCCGTTCTACGGGAAGGAGGCGGAGCCGTACCCGACGCCGCCGCCGCGCGAGTGGGGACGCGAAGAGGTGCACAAGGACTGGGCGGAGGCGGTCAAGGCAGGGCGGCAGGCGCCTTGCCATTTCGGCTACGCCGGGCCGTTTACCGAGGCCTACCAGCTTGGCAATATCGCTCTGCGGGTAGGGCACCGGATCGAATGGGACCCGCTGGCGTTCCGCATCACCAATTGCCGCGAGGCGAACCAGTATTTGACGCGCGAATACCGGAAGGGTTGGGAACTGCGGGAGATTGCGGGCAGCGCCTACGAGGTGCGGCCGCGGGATGGTCATGTGTAGGACGCGGTGGCGAGGAAAGGCGGCGCCGCTCCTAACAAGGAGGTGCATCGATGAAGCCGACACGGCGGAGCATGATTCAGATTTCAGCCGCCGGCGCGCTCGCGGCGGCGCAGGCGCGCGCGAATCAAGGGGCCACGAGCGGCAAGCGGCGGGTGCTGGCGATCCTGGGCGACGCCTACCACGCTCCGGCCTATCTGGATGCGGCCTTGGTGGGGAGACTCAGAAAGGCCGGCTGGCAGGCGGAGACGGTGATCGACTACGACGTTCCGTGGAATGAGTTCGGAGGGTACGATCTGATCATCCTGAGCCGCGAGGGACGGGAGTATGTCCGCTACTACCGGGAACGGGATGCGGACCCGCCCAACCGCGGCGAAGCGCGATGGCTCACTCCGGCCCAGGAAGACCGTTTTGAGGAATACGTGCAGGCCGGGGGCAGGTTGTTCCTGTACCACGACGGCTTTGGCGCGTATCCCAAGGGCAACGGGGTGTCGCGCGTGGCGCGGGCGTACTTCATCCGGCACCCGCCCATTGTTCCCATCCAGGTGAAGCTGACGGGAAAGATGCCGGAGCTGACGCAGGGCGTCACGCCGTTTGAGGTGGCCGATGAGGAGTACGAGGTGGAGATGGATGAGAATCAGACCTCGGTCTTCCTGGAGAGCACCTCGCCCGAGCACGGCCGTCACGCGCAAGGCTGGGCGCACAGCTACAGCAAGGGCAAGGTGGCGGTGCTGATCCCCGGCCATAGCGTAGCGACGATCAACCATCCGATGATCCAGCGCTGCATCCAGAACTGTCTGGACTGGTTGACGCGATAGCGAGCGCGCCGCACGCAGTGAGGCGGCGAGCGGTTGTGATCGCGGGTCAGGCCGCCGGTAAGGCGTCGACCAATTCGATCATGCGCTTGCGCAGGGACTCATCCGGAAGGCGGCCGATGCCGGCGCCAAGGTTGTCGAGCATGTTCTTGGGCTGGCTGGTGGCCGGCGTCACCGCGGTGACCGCCGGGTGCGCCAAAACGAACTTGAGGAAGAACTGCGCCCAGCTCTTGGCGTCGAACTCCGCTGCCCAGTCCGGAAGCGGCCGGTCGCCCACGCGGCGGAACAGACGGGAGCGGCCGAACGGCAGGTAGACGAGCACGCCGATTTTCCGATCGCGGGCCAGCGGCAGAACGGCGGTCTCCACACCCCGGTTGTCGACCGCGTAGTCGATGCCGATGAAGTCTAGGGGTTCCCGCTTCATGATTTCAATCAGTTCCGGATACTGCTGATCGGAAGTGGTGGTCACGCCGATGTAGCGCACGCGGCCGGCTGCCTTGAGTTCCTTCAGGATGCCGAGCTGGGTCGGGACATCACCGAGGTTATGGACCTGGATGAGGTCTATGACGGCTTTCTTGAGCCTGCGGAAGGAGGTGTCAATCTGCGCCCGTGCTGCGGCCGGATCGGCCTTTCCCTGCCGCGCGACGTTCACCTTGGTCGCCCAGAAGATCTTGTCGGTAAATCCTCCCTCGGCGGCGATGCGCCCGGCGACTTCCTCCGAGGCCCCGTAGCTGGGCGCTGTATCGAAGACCGCGCCGCCGTTGTCGACGAGCGTGCGCATGACGTCCCGTAGAGCCGCCACGTCCTCGGAGCGCGCGACCTGAGAGAAGGTGGCCGAGCTGCCCAGACCAATTACCGGCAGGGCTTCTCCGCTGGAGGGGATCTGCCGGGTCATCAGGCGTTTTTGTCCGAACAAGTTTCCCGCGCGAAGCGCCGAAGCGCCTGCGGCGAGCCTGAACCAGTTACGGCGTGTTAAGGTTTGCATCCGTTGTCCTCCTCTGCTCTGTTGGTGCACCGCGGTGAGGGCGTCAGGCAACCTCCGGCACAACGGCATGCCGCGTCTGATGCCGGGCGGTTCCGGCCAGTTTCTCTTGGCGGCGGCCGAGCCACCAGGCATTGCCTACCCAGAGCAGCGCCAGCGGCACGGCGGTCCAGGCGATGGCGCCCACGCCCAGCCCGAGCATCGTCACGAAGCTGGAGGTCCAGGCGCCGACCTGATCCCCAAAGCGGTACACCACGGTATCGATGAAATTCTTTGTCTTGTACTTGTCTTCGCGGCTGACTACGGTAAATAAAACTTCGCGTGTGGGCCTGGCGAAGACGAAGTTCCCAGCCCGCCGGAGCGTGGCGAAGCCGATGACGAGGCCGGCGGTGGGCATGATTCCCAGCAGTACAAAGCCGGCGGAGGTCACCGCGGGCACGAAGGTGAGCGTGAGCGCTACTCCGGCTCGGGAAATCGTCCGCCCCGTCAGGAAGCACTGGCCTCCGAGCGTAAGAACGTTGACCAGCAAGTCCACCCGGGCGAAGAAGGCGGCGCGGGCGGCGCGGTCGGCGAAAGTCCGGTCGACGATGGCGGCTTGCTGGAAATACAGGAAGGTCGAAAGGATCGCGTATAGCAGCATGTACAGACAGACGTTGAGCAGATAAGGGGAGCGTATGGCGTTGACCAGCCCCGCGATGACGCTGCCGCCGATCGGTGTTTCTGGATTGGCGTTGATGTTGGCGTCCGAGGGCCGGGAGGGCAGCCCCGGCGACAGGCGGGCGAGCCGCCGAGCGGAGAATACGCCTACTTCTAGGAGCGCCGCTGCGATCAGCAGCAAGGTGGGAACCCCGAGGCGCTGGACCGCGGTGGCGGTGACGCCTGCGCCCAGGATGCCGCCCACGGTGGCCGCTGCGGCGATGATGCCGAACAGGCGTTTGCCTTGGCTGGTGGTGAACAGGTCCACCATAAAGGCCCAGAAGACGGAAACGACGAACAGGTTGAAGACGGAAGTCCAGATGAAGAATGCCCGGCCGACCCAAATGTTCGCGCTGCCCTTCGAGACGCTGAAAAGCACGAGGAAGATCAGCAGGTTCAGCATGAAGAACCGGTAGGTCATCCCGATGAACTTCAGCCGCGGCAGGCGCTTGACCAGCGCCCCGAAAGGCGGGTTCAGGGCGATCGTAGCGAGCAGTGTGCCTGTAAAGAGCCAGGATAAATTGGCCACGCCTCCCGCCACTCCTGCCTCGTCCCGAATGGGGCGGATGATGTAGTAAGCGCTGAAGACGCTAACCAGATACAGCCAAGCCCAGGCGACCCTGCGCCCCTCGCCCGGGAGGATCAGCAATAACCTCCACGAAAAGTTCAGCGGTCCAGCCCCTTCGGCGGCACTGTTGCCCTGCGGGGACTGTGGTGAGAACTGGGCCATTACCAAAAAGACGAATTTCGATCGCGAATGGGAACATGCGGCCCAGCTCTACCTGCTGATCCGCCGCAAAATGTGCCAGCCTGGCGCGAAAATTTACGGTTGCAACAGATTAGCGGGCGAGTGGACTCAACTCGGACGCGTTCGAACCGCTCCCGAACGCCCACGGGGCTGGATTGGGGCAGTGCCCCGCCCCAAGCCATGGACTTGGCCTCTGCCACCGCTGTCCTTCGTGCCGCCTCCGGGCGCAGATCCTCAGCGAAAGCGAGTTGGAGCCAAGCATGCCTTCTGCTGCGGCTGGATCAAACGCCAAGCCGGCAGCGGCGCGCCAGCTCGCCGGGGCTCTGGCGCGTGGTTGGCTGATGGCCCTTGAGCGGAAGGATGCGCTCGTGGATCGCGTCGATGATCCACTCCTTTTGCGGGAAGAACATCGCTTCCAGTTCCGCGGCGGGCGTGATCCAGTTCCGGGATCCCACCACCACCGGCGGAGCATCCAGGTCGTCAAAGGCAAGCTGCGTGATATTGGCGGCGACGGACTGGATGACCGAACCGCGCTCGCAGGCGTCGGAGGCCAGCGCGACCTTTCCGGTCTTCTTCACCGACTCAAGGATTGGATCGTAGTTGATCGGATTGGCCGTGCGCAGGTCGATCAGTTCGACCGAAAGGCCGTATTTCTCCTCCAGGATCCTGGCTGCGTCCAGCGCCGTGTAGAGCGCCGGTCCGAAGGTGATGATGGTCAGGTCGCGGCCAAGTTTCTTCACGGAGGGCATCGAGAGGTCGATCTCGTAGTAGCCTTCGGGAACTCCGGTTTCGACGAACATCTCGCCGAAGTCGTAGATCTTCTGGCTTTCGAAGAAGACCACAGGATCGGTCCCGGCCAGCGCCGCGTTCATCATGCCCTTGGCGTCATAAGGGGTGACCGGGTAGACCACCTTGAGTCCCGGGATGTGCGCCACCAGAGCGGTCCAGTCCTGCGAATGCTGCGCGCCATACTTGGCGCCGATCGAGATGCGGAGCACGACGGGCATGCGAAGCAAACCGCCGCTCATGCCCTGCCATTTGGCGAGCTGGTTGAAGATCTCGTCGCCGGCGCGGCCCATGAAATCGGCGTACATCAGCTCGGCGACCACGCGGCCGCCGGCCAGGGCGTATCCGACCGCCGCACCCACGATGCCGGCCTCGGCGATGGGCGCGTTGAACAGCCGGTGATAAGGAAGAAGCTCAGTCAGCCCGCGGTATACAGCGAAGGCGCCGCCCCAGTCGCGGTTCTCCTCGCCGAAGGCGACCAGGGTGGGGTCGATAGTGAAACGGTGCACCAAGGCTTCAAAGATGCCGTCGCGAATGTTGTAGGCCTTCATCTTGGGCACGGGCTTGCCCTCGAAGGTTGGCGTCCGGATCTTGCCCTGGATCTGCTTCACGCGCGGATTCTCGCTCAGGGGCTGGAGCAGCTCCGGCGGGCGGCCGTCGAACTTCTCGACCTTTTGGTTCGAGAACATCACATGGTCGATCAGATCGCTCGTAAGAGGGATCCGCGGCGAGATTTCCAGGTCGACCGCCAGCTTGAACATCTCGAAGACCGTCTCCTGAATCCGGGCCTGAGTCTCATCCAGCAGCGAGGCCGAGAAGTGCCCGCCCTCGGTGAGCTTCTTCCGGAAGCTGACGATGGAGTCGGCCTGGATCCACTTCTCAATCTCCTCCTTGGAGCGGTAGCTGGAGGCATCGGAGGGGGAATGCCCGCTGATGCGGTAGGTGATGGTGTCGAGCAGAACCGGGCCGCGCCCCTGCTCCAGGACCTTGCGCTTGCGCAGGAAGGCGTCGGCGACCGGGAGCGGATCGTAGCCGTTGACGCGCTCGGCGTGCATCTGCTCCGGGTTGACGCCGGCGCCGATGCGGGCGATGAACTCGCAGCCCATGGTTTCGCCCCAGGGCTGGCCGCCCATGCCGTAGAAGTTGTCCATGCAGTTGAAGATGATGGGCAACCCGCCGCCGAGCGCCTGATCCCAGAGCTCGCGGTATTGGTCCATGGCGGCGAAAGTGATCCCCTCCCAAACGGGACCGCAGGAGAACGATGCGTCACCGATGTTGCACACGACAATGCCGGGTTTGCGGTTGACGCGCTTGAACAGGGCCGCGCCCGGCGCGATTGAACCCGAGCCGCCCACGATCGCATTGTTGGGATAGATGCCAAACGGCGTGAAGAAGGCGTGCATGGAGCCGCCCAAGCCGCGGTTGAAGCCGGTCTCCCGGGCGAAGATCTCGCTGTAAGCGCCGTAGATCAGGAACTTCTGGGCCAGTTCTTTGACTGAACCCTGGTGTCCTTTCTCGACGGGCCGGAGAATGGCGCCGTCCAGGTATGACCGCATGATGCCGAGCAACTGCTCGTCGGACATGCGGCGGATGGCCGAGAGCCCCTTCGCCAGAATCTCACCGTGGCTGCGGTGGGAGCCGAAGATGTGATCGTCCGGCGTCAGGGTGAAGGCCATGCCCACGGCGGCCGCCTCCTGGCCGATCGATAGGTGCGCCGGTCCCAGATGGTTGTAGTTGATGCCCTTATAAACGCCCTTGAGTTTGATTTCGTTCAGGATGGTCTCGAACTCGCGGATGACGCACATGTCGGCATACATGTGCACCAGGTCCTCACGGGACCAGAACTTCAGCTCCTCCTCAAGAGTACGGTTGTAGGCGTTGATGGGGATGTCATGGAACGTAATACGGCCCGGGGCGAAGACCACCTCGGGATCAATCATCAATGATTTCGGCATAATTGACTGCTCCTATTCGGCGGCGCGCAGGATCGCCTCCTTGAGCGCCTCCGACACTGTAGGATGAGGAAACACGATTGCGGCCACTTCGGAGGCGGGCAGTTCCATCTCCATCATGGCCGCAGCCGCAACTATGAATTCACTGGATGAGTCACCGAGCACGTGCACGCCGAGAAGTTCGCCGTACTTGGCGCCAACCAGCACCTTGGCGATGCCCGTGCCCTGGGGGTTATCGATGATGAAACGGCCCGAGTAGGCCATGGGAACCTGGGATTTCTTGTAAGGGATGCCTTTGGCTTCGAGTTCTTGTTCGGTCCATCCCACCGAGGCCACCTCGGGATGGGTGTAAATGACCGAGGGAATCGTCTCGTAGCGCAAGCGGTCCGGACGCCCGAACATGTTATTCACGGCCACGATGCCCTCGCGGGTGGCGGCGTGGGCCAGCAGGCGGCGGCCTGTGACATCGCCGCAGGCCCAGACCCCCGGCACGTTGGTCCTGCCGCGGTCGCTGGTGCGGATCCCCTTGCGGTCGAAGTCCACGCCCAGTTGTTCGAGGCCGAGGTCTTCGACATTGGGCTGGCGGCCGGTTGCGTTGAGGATCCAATCCGCTTCGTATGTGCCTTCGGCGCCATCCGGGCCGCTGTATCGCAGGGTCTTACCTTCAATAGAAGTGACCTTGACCGAGGTGCGGATGTCGATTCCCTGGCGCTTCAGCTCGCGGCCCAGCCGCTCGGCGATGTCGCGGTCGCATCCGGAGGCGATCTGCGGCAGCATTTCGAAGGCCACGACTTGGGAGCCCGCCGCGGCAAAGAAGCTGGCGAACTCTAGTCCAATGTAGCCGCCGCCGATGATGGCGATTTGGGCGGGGATATGTTGAAGACCGAAAACCGTATTAGAATCGAGCACGCTGTCTGAATCAATGCCGGCAACTGGAGGCACGGCCGGCCGCGAACCCGTAGCGATCAAGATGTTAGCGGCTTCCCACCGCTTGCCGTCCACCTCGACAGCATTGGGGGAGACAATGCGCGCGTGCCCGCGGATCACCTCCACGCCGGTGCGCTTGAGCAGGGTCTCGACGCCCTTGACGAGCGTGCCCACGACGCGGTCCTTGCGCTCCACCAGCGCGGGCATATTGAGCCGAGCGTCCGAAACTTCGAGGGCGAAAGCGGCGCCCAGGCGGCATTCTGACAGCAGCCGCGCCGAACGGAGATAAGTCTTGGTTGGGATGCAGCCAACGTTAAGACAGACCCCTCCGAGGTACTGCTTCTCCGCGAGTGCAACCTTCTTGCCCAGTTTGGCGGCGTGGGCCGCGGCCTCATAGCCGCCCGGCCCCGCGCCGATTACGAACAGATCCAACATTTCCTATTCTCCTGCGAGCTCGCCGGGACCGATGCGGCAGCGCGGCGGCGCCCCAGACAGCCCGTCCCGGCGAAGGCGGATCCCACGCGGCTCAGATGTTCAAGCCCGCGATGGATTCCACCTGCTCGATCTTTTCTCTCAGCACCTTCAGAAACCGGGCGCCGGGCGCGCCGTCGATGACCTGATGGTCACAGGTCAGCGACAGCCCGATATAGTCGGCAATCTCCACCCGGCTGTCTTTACGCACCAGCTTGGGTTGAATGGCGTCCACGCCGAGGATGGCGACCTGGGGAGTATTGAGAATTGGCGTGAACGACTCGATGCCCAGGCTGCCCAGGTTCGTGACGGTGAACGTGCCTCCGGTCAGGTCGTCCGGGCTGATGGATCCGGCCAGCGCCTGGCGAGTCAATTCCCGCACCCGCGCCGCCAGCTCCACCACGGTGAGCTTCTCGCATCCGCGCACCACTGGAACCAAAAGTCCTCGGTCGGTGTCGCAGGCAAAACCGAGGTTGATCTCCGCGCGGCGGTACACCTTCCCGTCAATCAACTCGGCGTTCAGGGCGGGCATCTCCAGCAGCGCCTGGACGGTGCAGAACATCACCAGGTCGTTGATGTTCACCTCCGGCGCGCCCGGACCCGCAGCTTTGATCCGCGCGCGCAGGGCGAGCAGCCCGGTAGCGTCGGCGGAAGAGTGCAGCGTGTATTGTGCGGAGCTGGCCAGCGACTCCCGCATCCGGCGCGCAATGATTTGCCGGATCTTTGGCATCTCAGCTCCGGCAGGTTCCAGGTCCCGCGCCAGGATGCGGCCGCCGCCGCCGGAGCCGGGTCCGGCAATCTGGTAGCCTTCCTGAAGCTGCTTGCGCGCCAGCGCCGAAAGCTTGGGCCCGGCGGCGTAGTAATCGCGCACATCTTGTTCCAGGATCCGGCCCCCTGCGCCGGAGCCGGAAATCGGCGGCGCGGCCAAGCCGCGCTCCTGCAAGTAACGCCGGGCCCTGGGACTGACCGGCGCCGCCGGACCGGAAGAGGAAGCTGAGGGGACGGCCGGGCCAGCGGCCTTTTGCGGCGCCGCGGACGGGGCGGTTGCCCCGTCCTGCGCCGGTTCGCTGCGCGGAGGCGCATCCGCCGCCGCGCCGCCTGGACGGAACGGCTCCACCGCCTCACCGGGTTCGCCGATGACGCAGACGTTGGTGTAGACCGGAACCAGTTCGCCTTCTTTGAAGAAAAGTTCCAGAATTGTGCCGCTCGCGGGCGCCGGCAGATCGAACGTAGCCTTATCGGTCTCGATTTCGGCGATGATCTCGCCGCTCGTGACCCGCTCTCCCTTGGCTTTCTTCCAACGGACGAGGATCGCTTCCTCAACCGTATTGCCAAGCTTCGGCATTTCGACTGGGATGGCCATAAGATTCCCTCCCGCCGCGCCTTTTCATTGGGTGGTTTCGAGCAGCTTCCAGCCGGCCTCGATGAACTGGCAGATGGTGCGCTGGGTGACGCCGTAGGCGACAAACTCCTCGGGCTTCATGCCGTCCGGTTCATAAGCCTTTACGAATTCGGGCATGCTCCGGAGGCGTTCGATGACGTCCTGCGGCACAGGTTTATCGATGCGGATTTCACGAGGATGATCCTGTTCGACGAACCAGGACTGGGCAGCGGGTGCGATCGACATGACCAGCTCGGCGCCGGCCAGCTCGGTGAGGTGATACGGTCCGCGCAGGGCGGCCACCAGGAGAACGGCTTCATAGCCCCTCTCCTTGTAAATTTGGTAGGCGCGCTTGGTGGCGGCCAGGCCCGACTGGCGGATGTCGGATTCGCTCACCGGCGTCCGGTTGTCGTGGGCTACTTCGCGGAGGTAGTCATCCAGACGACCAATCATCAGCACCGCGAAGCACTTGCCCGGTTCGATACCCTTTTGCCGGGCGCGCTCGGATCCTTTCCGGTGGCGCTCCCCGATCGCCAGCACTTGGGGAACGGTGAAGCTTACGGTCATGGTGATGGTGATGCCGTCGGCGACACAGTCCTCCATGACGTCCAGGCCGGCGGAGGTGCAGGGAAGCTTGACGGCAATGTTGGGCGCCCAGTCGTGGAAGCGCTGGGCCATGGCGTCCATGGCCCTGGACATCTCGGCGGGGTTATCGCCCGTGGGCACGATGTACACGTGGCGCAGGTGCTCCAGTACGCCGGGGTTCTCGTGGTACATGGCAGTGACCGCTGGTATGCCGCGCTCCTGGGCGGCCCTGCACACCTCGCCGCAGGCC
>JAIMAR010000073.1 GCA_023511855.1 Bryobacteraceae bacterium | reverse complement strand
CTCCGGGACCGTGGTGTTCCCGTCCAGACCGGCGTGTTTCAGGCCCACATGGCCGTGCACCTGCTCAACGACGGTCCTGTTACTCTGTTAATCGACTCCGTGAAAAACACTTGACAACCAAGTTGCCGTTGGTGGTATTGTATGAACGGGAGCTAAAATGCCGAGAACCCAAAAATCGCTCGAAGATACTTCCTTGCTGGTCGCCGCGTTGGAAGGGCTGGAAGCCCAGCGCCGTAGAATTGAGGACCAGATTGCCCAAGTCCGCGCCGCATTGGGCGGACGCCGCTTGAGAATCGCTTCTACCGGAGCCGCCGCACGCCCCGTGCGACGCCGCGAATTGAGCCCCGAGGCTCGTAAGCGGATCGCCATGGCGCAGAAGAAACGCTGGGCCGAGTATAGAAAACGGCAAGCGGCGCAGGCCAAGGAAGGTTAGTTTCTCCCTAAGAACAAGTACCCTCGGGAGCAAAGGTACTAGTCGGGCGGGAACCAATTGTGCCGCTCCAGGATTTGCCGGACGGGCCCTGAGTCGATGATTGTCCCGTTCTGAAAAAAGACCGCCCGTTGGGCAATGCTCGCGGCCACGCTGGTCTGATGCGTCACGACCACCTTGGCTTGGGGTAAGGTTTTTAGAAGGGTAAGGAGGCCTTTCTGTCCCGGCGGGTCCAGGAACGTCGTGGGTTCGTCCAGGACAAGGATCTCCGGCCCCATGGCCAGCACGCCCGCCAGAGCTACACGCCTCTTTTCGCCTTCGCTCAAGTGATACGGCGCCTTTTGCTCCAAGCCTGCCAGGCCAACTTGTGCGAGGGCCTGCCGGGCCCGCTCAAGCCCCGCCGGCGGCGCCATGCCCAAATTCAGTGGTCCGAACGCCACATCCTCCAGCACGGTGGGCATGAAGAGTTGCTCATTCGGGTCCTGAAATACGATGCCCACCTTCCGCCGGATCGCCGCCAGATTTTCTTTGGACACCGGCATTCCGCAGATCCGCACTTCGCCTTCCCCCTGAAGTAATCCGTTGAGGTGCAGCAGAAACGTGGTTTTCCCAGACCCGTTTGGCCCTAAGACGGCTACCGTCTCGCCCTCATAGAGTTGGAAATCAATTCCACTTAGAACTTTGGTGCCGTCCGGATAGCGGAAGTGCAAATTCCTGATCTCAATCAGAGGGACCATTGCGTGAATAGTACTACAACTTTTTGGATAGATAGGCTAGCTATTACTATCAGTAGGATATACCCAAAGTCATCCTTGGTGAATGCTGGGGCTTGAGCTAAAGGGAAACGGCCCGCAAAGCCTCGTGCGAGCATGGCGTGGTAAGTTCCCTCGGCGCGTTGATAAGACCGCGCGAACAAGGCCGCCAGTGCGCCGCCCGCCGCGCTCAATCGCCGCCGCCGGAAACGAGCGCCAAAGTTGGAACCGCGGGACGCGGCCGCCAAGCGCATGTGCTGAGCCTGTTCGGAAACCAGAAACAGGTAGCGGTACAGAAACTGAATCACCAGCACCAGGAAGCGCGGCGCGCCGAGCGACATGAACCCGTGCGCGAGTTTCGGCAGTGGAGTTGTGCCGACCAGCGCCAGCGCCGCCAGCGCCGAAACGTAGCTCTTTTCAAGCAGCGCCACGGCTTCTGCCAGTCCGCGCGTGGGGATCTGCACTAGGGTAAACACGGCGGCAAAGGGCAAGACGGCGGCGGAGAACGCTAGGGCGCGAGTCAAGGGAATGCGAGCAGCTACTAATTCGACCAGTGGCAATGCTCCAAACAGCCACAGCCAGTGCGCAGCGGCGGGGGGCGTGAACGCAATAACCAATAGGAACACGATCAGCCCGGCGATCTTGGCCCGCGCATCCAGCCGGTGCAGCCGGCTGGTGCCCCGGCTCCATTCATCCAATTCGAAATGGTGCAATCAACCACCCCTCTTGCGTGTCGCCAGGCGCACCGCCGCGAACAACACGGCGAAGGTGACTAGAACGCCCGCTGCGCCGGCCAGCGCCTGGCTTAACCAGGGAACTTCCACCACGGCGGCTTGATAATCCGCCAGCGGCGCAGCCAGCAACACCCGCGCCCGCTCGGCGATGCCGATCCGCTCGGCCAAGCTCTCCAAGCCGTCTGGAGCACCCGCCGCCAGCAACACCCCTCCGGTCGCCAGCGCCACGGCGGCTGCCGCCAATGCTGCTAATGCGCCCGCGCCCAACGGCTCGGCCGGCTTGGTCCACTTCGGATTCATACGCTCCAGAACCCGCACCACGGCTGCCGTGATGAGCCCCTCGACGGCCGCGTTGACCGCGAACAGTCCCATCGACACCCCCGCCAGCGTGGCCGGAATCGAGATTCCGCTCACGGCCAGCGTCAAAAGGGTAAATGCGGCACTCGCCCACACCGAACAAAAGCCGGCGAGAAATACTCCCATCTCCCGCGTCTTGCCCGCGCCCAGGATGCGGTAAGGCAGCCATGCCGCCGCGGTTCCCGCCACCGCCATATGGAAGACGTTCGCGCCCAGCGCCAAAATGCCGCCGTCCTGGAAAATCAGCGCCTGGATGACCAGAATCGCGGTCATGACCACCATCGCCGCCGCCGGCCCCAGGGTGATCGCCAGCAGCCCGGCCCCCAGCAGGTGCCCGGTTGTCCCCGCCCCTAGCGGGAAATTGATCATCTGCGCCGCAAAGACAAACGCCCCCAGCACCCCCAGCATCGGCGCACTGCCTTCTTCCACATTTCGCTGAGCGCGCCGGGACGCCCACCCAACGCCGATGGCGCTCGCTGCCGCGGTGGCCCCGATCACCGGGGGACTCAGAAACCCATCCGGAATATGCATCGTGTTCTTCTAACGTAGCACTTCAGTAAGGTTGGTGCCACGCCTTGCCTTGTCCCCCGCTTTCGGCTTAAGCTGTCTAACGCGATGAGTCAGCTATGCCGCATTGGAGTCGCCATTGACGAGGATCTGCTCAAGAAATTCGACGCGCTGATCCACAAGCGGGGCTACACCAACCGCTCGGAAGCTTTCCGGGACTTGATCCGCGAGGAACTGGTGGAGAATACTTGGAAAACGCCGGAAAGCCAGGTCGTTGGCACCCTGACCCTGGTCTACAACCACCACGTGCGCCAGCTCACCGATAAGCTCACCGACATGCAGCACGACTTTCACACCCACATCCTTTCCACGCTTCACGTCCACTTAGATCATGATCACTGCCTGGAGGTGCTCGTGCTGCGGGGCAAGGCGGCCGTGATCCAAAAGTTGGCGGATGCTTTGATCGCCACCAAAGGCGTGAAGCACGGGCGCCTTACCATGACCACATCCGGTTCGGAGGTTTAGGCTCCGCTAGGCGGCGCCACTGCGCGTGGCGGCCTTGCGTTCCTGCGCCAAACGCGGATCCGCCTCTCCGGGGGGACGCAACTGCGCTTCCTCCAGCCGCCGCGTCTCCTGCCAGGTATGGATCACCCGGTGGATCACCGTGATGTTGCCGAGCACGGCGATCACCCACAACGCCGGCGCCATGCGGTCGAACAGCGCCCCCAGAATGAGCAGCACCATCCGCTCGGGCCTTTCCATGAACCCCGCCTTGCAGCTCGGGATGATGCATTCGGCGCGCGCCCGCGTGTAGCTCACCATCACCGAAGCGGTCATCACCACCGCGGTGAGCACGACATAAAAGAAGCGATTGATGGAGGCGTAGTACACCAGCAGCCCCATCAGCAGCACTAAGTCCGAGTAGCGGTCCAGCACCGAATCAAAAAAGCCGCCGAATCGGGTCACACGGTTGGTGTGGCGGGCCACCCGGCCGTCCACCATGTCGAACAGGCCGGCCCCCATCATCACCAGCCCCGCCGCCAGGAACTTCCCGCCCGCCAGCAGCGCCGCCGCGATCCCGTTCACCAGCAGGCCCATCAGGGTGAGCACGTTGGGGTGGATGCGGCTCAGCGCCAGCGCCCGGACAATGACCAGGATCACCTTCTCGCAGGCCGTTCCGATGAGCTTCGTATACGTCAAGGGCGGTCCCTCCCGGCTCCGCCGCTACTCGTTCGCTTCGTGGATCGTAACCAGCTTCACGATCTCAAATTCCCGGACTCCGCCCGGTATGTTTACTCTTACCACATCCCCCGGACTCTTGCCGAGCAGGCTGCGGCCGATGGGCGAACTGGTCGAAATCTTTCCCGCCGCCACGTCGGCCTCCTCGCTCGTCACCAGCTTGTAGGTGATCTCCTGGTCCTTCGCCAGGTCCAAAACCACTACCGTCGAGCCCAGTCCCACTTTGTCAGTCGGCAACTTGGAGAGATCCACCATGGACAGCTCGGCCAGCCTCTTGCGCAGTTGCGCCAAGCGCGCATTCACGTACCCCTGCCGCTCCTTGGCCGCATGGTACTCGGCGTTCTCGCTCAGGTCTCCATGCGCTCTGGCCTTCAGGATCTCCTTGGGAAGCTCGTGACGCAGTTCGTACTCCAGGGCGGCAATCTCTTCCTGGAGCTTTTTCTTAATGTCTTCCATAGCCGGGAACAACGTCCCAGCAGGCCATTATAGTGCATCCGGCCGCCGGGCTGCCTTGCGCTGAAACTTCCCGTCAGGATATGGGGAGATTCACCGCCGGCGATGACACATCTCCGATGGTCACCACCACCGGCTGGTTCCCCGTCGGCGCCCCCGCGGGCACCGTCACGTCCAACATGTAAATGCCCGTCGCCAGCGGCGCCAGGCCGCTGAAGCTCACCTGCGCCGGAACTCCGCCGATCGTAACCGTCGGCGTCGTCGTGGTGCGGCTCAGCGGCAGCAAGGGCGTCATCTCGCCGGTCGGGACCGGATTGTCCACCGGCCCCATCCCGTTCACAAACAGCGTGACTTTCTGCCCGCGGGGCACCGGATTCGAGGGGGTCACCACCGTGTTGTTCCACAGCGCCACCGCGAACCCGCTACTCAGAGGATACTGGAACAACACCGGCGCGTAATCCCTCAACGTCAGCGTATAAACCGCCGTCGAGAAATCGCCAATGCTGACCTTGGTGCGCACGCTGTTCAGCCCCGCCAGCTCCCAGGGCACCAGGACATTGAGCTGATACGGCGACACATAATGCACCCTTCCCGGGACGCTCAGCGTCAGCGTATCAAAGCTCACGCTGACCCCAGCCAGCGACAGCGGCACATATGGCGTTGACAACGCTTTTGAGGCGGGGCTCAGCCCTGTTCCGTAAATCGAGATGTACGAACCCGGCGCCTGCCCCTGGTTTTCCAACCCGTTGGCCGCGCTCACCACCCCCCGCGTGTTGATGAACGGCGGCGCGATCGTGGTCCCGAAGAACTGCACCACCATGCCGCCCGCCACCGCCTCGAAAACCTGCTCCCCGATGTTGTTGCCCGGAAGCACATCCGCAGCCGCAATTCCATAAGTGTCGGTGCGCGCGTCGGCCGCAATCACCCGCCCCCCGTAACCTTGCGCCGGGCGGAACAGCACCGGCAAATTCGGAACAGGAGCCCCATAGCGGTCCACTACCTTGACAATGAGCTGGTTTGGAAAATCGATGTCGCCCCCCGGCAAGTCGATAAACCCGTCCCCGTAGAGCGCGATCATGTTGTCGGGCACCCCGTCGGGCCGCACGAAGAACACTGGAACCCGCAGCGGCACGGCCCCTCCGCTGATCGTCACGAACGTCTGGTAGGATCCGGGTTGCGGGACCGATCCCGACAGGTTCACGCTGATCGGGGTCGCGGCCGCGCCCGGTTGGAGCACCACGCTGGTCTGGCTCAGCGAGAGCGGAGCCGGTGCATTCAGCGTCACGGTCACCGGCGAGCTTCCCAGATTTCGCAACCACAGCGTCCGAGGCGTGGGAGGCCATGCGCTCACGTCGCCAAACGACAGCGCCGCCGGATCCACGCTCACGTTGGCCCGCAGCGCGGCGTCCACGTTCAGCTTGCCCGCGCCCGCCGTCAGCACGTCGGCGTCCCCAGCGCCTGGATCCTGTATCCCGCTCGAAGCGGTATTCACCAGAGCTGACTTCACGTCGGCGGGCTTCAGGTTGGGGGTCTTCTGCTTGACCAGCGCCGCGGCCCCGGCAACCAGCGGCGCCGAAAAGCTCGTGCCTGAATACGCGCTATAGCCGCTGGGGTCATACATGTCGCTGTTGGGATCGTACTTCTGCGTGGCGGTGAACATGTCGGTGCCCACGGCCACCAGCTCGGGCTTGATGTCAAAGGTGCCGATCGCCGGCCCGCGCGAGGAGAACGCGGCGATCTCGTCGAATGCGGCGTCGACCTCGTTCAACGACGGATCGATCACCGCCTGCCGCCCCGGGTTGGCCGCCAGGAAGCTTCGCAATGCCGTGCCCGAGGCGTTGTCGATCATCGCCGCCGGGATCGTGGTCCCGATGAGGCCCGCCGGTGAAAACAGCGCGTCGGCCGGGTCGTCCAGATAGAAGATCACTCCCACCGCACCCGCCTCCTGTGCGTTGCTGACCTTGGTGAAGAAAGTGCAACTGCCTCGCTTGATCAAAGCAATGGCTCCCGCAAGCGAATTGGTGGGCAGCGAAGCGCAAGCCAGCCCCGTGCTGTCCACCGTCGTGATATCCCGAAGCGGCGCCGTCATCGCCCCCGACGGCTTGGGACCGTCGCCGAGCAGCGCGTTGATCCGCTGAAGATTCGCGGGCACGCCTGTCCCCAAGATCCGCACGCTTTGGAAGAAGACGTGGGAACTGGTCGTGGCGCCCACTGTGATCGCCCCCGGCGCCGTCCCTGGCGTGCTGATGATGTTGTACATCGGATAGTAAACGCCCAGATCCCCCTCGTTTCCAGCCGAGACCACCACCACCAATCCGTTGCTCACCGCGTTCTGCACGGCGTCGGCGCGAATGTCGCACACCGCGTTCGGATTGGAAAGCCCGCACGCCGCGCCCCGGTCCAGCGGCCCATAGACAGCCGGGCTGCCCAGCGACAAGGTGACGATGTCCATCCCATCCAAAAAGGCGTCCTCCAGCGCCGCAATGATCGCGCTGCCGAAGGTGTAGTCATTGACCCCAGGCGAGCCGAAGATCTTGTAGTTGCCCAAAAAAGCCTTCGGCGCAACCCCGGTGATCGTAATGCCCTCCGGCGATGTGTTGGTGACGCCCGCGGCAATCATGGCGTTGGCCGTCCCGTGTCCCACCCGGTCCCTGGGCGAGAGATCATCCGGGCGCGAGTCCAGCCAAGGCTCGCTCGAGCTGCTCCCCCGCGCCAAGATGTGCACGTAGCTGCGCGCCACGATCACCTTCTTGTTGGTGTAGTCGGAGCAATTCCATCCGCCGCCGGCCGGCGAACACTTCGGGAAGCCCGGCGGAGGCGTTAGCGAGGGGTCCTGAAACGCCGGGTGGCTCACGTCAATGCCGCTGTCGATGATGCCGATCTTGATGCCCGCCCCGGCGTTGGCCATTCCCCCCAGCGCCGTCCACGCCTCCGGAGCTTTCACCAGCCCCGCCGCCCGGTTCAGGTGCCGCTTCACCGGCGGCAAAAACGACACCCTCCGCACGCCCGGTAGCCCGCGCAGCTCCTCCAGGCGGCTCTGCGGCGCCCTTACGAACACCGCGTTCACCAGCGTGTGCGACCGGCTGACCACCGCGATGCCCCGCTGCTCCAGCTCGGCCACCAGCTTGTCCTGAGCCTCCTGGATTCGCTCCCGCGCCTCCTCGGCCGCCGCGCTCTCGAAGCCTTCGCGCGCGGAAATCTGTTGCACAAGCGGCGGATCCTCCAGCACCAGCGCGTACTCGCCTCGGACTCGTTGGGCCATCGACGGCGACACCGCCGCAAGCACAAGCAGGGCAAGAATGAAACATGCCATCAGATTGCGTTTCACGATCGTTCCGACGCGCGGGGCAAGCTCCGCGTTTCTTAACAGGCCGGTTTGGTTTGACACTGTCTGGCTCACCCTTCTATACTAAAAGTTTCAAGAACTGCGCCCGGCTCCTGCGCCAACGTGTGTGAGCAAGGGCGCTTTCCTCGAGGCGGCGCACAACCATGCCAAAAAGAACGTATCAACCGAACAACCGCAGGCGGGCTAAGACCCACGGGTTCCGGGTCCGCATGAGAACGAAGGACGGCAGAGCTGTCCTGGCGCGCCGCAGGGCCAAGGGCCGCAAGAAGCTGACTGTCAGCTCGGAGAGAGCCGTTCGCTACGCCAAACGATCCTAGCGAAGCACCCCAGCGCAACCGGTCTTTCCCGAAGCAAGCGCGGCTGCTCCGCCGGGCTGAGTTTCAGGAAGTGTATCAGAAGGGACGCCGTATTCCAGGCCGCTGCTTTGTGGCCTATTGCCTGGCGGCCGGCCCTCAGCCTCGTGCGCGGGTCGGCATCGCCGTTCCCAGGGCACTCGGCTCGAGCGTCGTGCGCAACCGGATCAAGCGCCGGCTGCGCGAAGCCGTACGGTTGAATCTGGACCAACTGGGCCAACAATGGAACGTGGTCTTACAAGCCAGGAAGCCTGCTTTGGAGGCAGACTTCATCGCCTTGATGCGCGAGGTGCAGCGGCTCTTTTCTCTATGCGCTCCGTGATCGCCGGTCTGCTCGGATTCTACAAGCGCTTTGTCTCCCCGTTGTTGCCCTCCGCCTGCCGCTTCGAACCCACCTGCTCGGAATACATGCGGCAGGCGGTCCTTCGCTACGGCGCCCTCCGCGGCGTCTGGATGGGGCTCAAACGTTTGGCCCGGTGCCATCCCTTCCACAGCGGCGGCTATGATCCGGTACGATAGGTTCAGCCCCACCGCGCGGGAGGCGCAAGCCGCCGTCCCAGACGGGAAACAGCAGCTCCGGCGGCCGCGGCATCCGCACCCTCGTGCGGAGGACGCTTCGGCAGGAGCATCTTAAGGATATTTACGGATGGACGACTCTAAGCTCAAGAGCTCGGGAAGCCCTCAGCCGGCCGGCGAAGGCCCCTCGATGGAGAAGCGCATGCTGCTGGCCTTCATCCTCATGGGGCTCGTGCTCTTCCTCACCCAATACCTGTACCAGCCGGCCGCCCCGCGCCCTAAGTCTACGCCCGCCCCGGCGCCCGCCCCCGCTGCCGCGCCGCGCGAAACGGCCCCTGCCCCCCAGACCTCGGCGCCCGACCTCCCGGCGGGAAACATCGCCGCCGCCGAAGAACAACTCTATACGGTCGAGACCGATCTTTACCGTGTGGTCTTCTCCAACCGCGGCGCTGTCGTCCGCAGTTGGGTCTTAAAGAAATACCGCGACCAGCAAGGCCGGCCTCTGGATCTGGTGGACGCCGCCGGAGCAGAAAAGACCGCTTGGCCATTCTCCGTCGACGCCGCGGCCCCCAACGGTCCCGATTGGAACCAGTTGCTCTGTGTAGCCCAGCCCTCGGCCGACGGCCTGGCGATCACCTTCGAATACGCCGGCCCTGAGGCCGCCCTCCGCAAGTCCTTCCGGTTCCAAAAGGACCGCTATTTGGTGGACATCTCCTCCGCGGTGGCGGCCCACGGCAAACCCGTGCCGCACGTGCTCACATGGCGCGGCGGTTTCGGCGACCACTCGATCGCCAATCACGCCGCCCACCTGCATACCCTGCGCTTCGATCTGGCTCAAAACAAGCTGATCGTGGAGGAGGCCAAGGCTGCCAAGAACGGCCCTGCCTCCCACTCCGGCGCCTTCTCCTTCGCCGGCATCGAGGACAAGTACTTCGCCGCGGTAGCCCTGCCCGAAGGACCGCAAGGGTTCGAGCTCCGCACTTACAGCGACCGCCGGCCTCCGGCTGAAAACGCCTCCGAGGTGGCCTATCTGGGTGCAGGCATTGGCGGCGCTGCGGAGAACCGCTTCTCGATGTTCGTCGGTCCCAAAGATATCGGCGTGTTGCGCAGCGTCAATCCCAAGCTGGAGCAAGTGGTCGATTTCGGCTGGTTCAGCTTCATCGCCAAACCCTTGTTCCTCTCCATCAATTGGATCAACAACCGCTGGGTCCATAACTACGGATGGTCCATCGTGCTGGTCACGGTCATCATCAACTTCCTGATGCTGCCCCTCAAGTACACCAGCCTCCGCTCCATGAAGAAGATGCAGGCTCTCCAGCCCCAAATCCAGGCCATCAACGAAAAGTACAAAGGCATCAGCCTGCGCGACCCCCGCAAGTCCGAACAGCAGCAGGAGATCATGGAGCTGTACAAGAAACACGGGGTCAACCCCATGGGCGGCTGCATGCCCATGCTCCTTCAGCTCCCCTTCTTCTTCGCCTTCTACAAGGTCCTCACCGTGGCCATCGAACTGCGCGGCGCCGAGTGGCTCTGGGTCAAGGACCTCTCCGAACCGGAGCAGATCCCCATCCGCATCCTGCCCATTGCGATGATCATCAGCCAGTTCGTCATGCAGAAAATGACGCCGACGACAATGACCGATCCCACCCAACAGCGCATGATGATGCTCATGCCGCTGGTGTTCGGTTTCATGTTCTACGGCCTGTCCAGCGGCCTGGTGCTATACTGGTTGACCGGCAATTTGGTGGGGATCGCCCAGCAGTGGTTCTTCAATAAGATCGGAGGGCCGGCCCCGGCGCCGGCAGCGCCTCCCCAGCCGGCCAAGACCAAAAAGAAGACCAGGAAGTAAGCTGTGAGCGGCCGCAAATACTCAAAACAAACCACGGGCCCTAAAATCGAACGCTTCTTAAAACCACTCCTCAAAAACGCCGGGTTCCGCCTCCGCTACGAAATCCAGGATGCCGAAAACCCCCACCCGGGCTTCGAAAACCCCGACGTAGTCGTCAAATTCACCGGTCCCGACGTGGACCTCCTGCTGGCTAACCGCGCCGAGCTCCTTCTCGCTCTGGAACACCTCACCATGGAGGCCCTGCGCATGCCTCCCGAGGACCACGCCCGCCTCTGCTTCGACGCCAACGACTACCGGGCCCTGCGCATCGAAGAACTCCGCCTCAGCGCCGCCGCCGCCGCCGATAAGGTCCGCCGCACCGGCGTCCCCTTCGCCTTTAGCCCCATGACCAGCCGCGAGCGCCGCATCGTGCACCTGGCGCTCCGCGACGAGCCCGGCGTGCGCAGCGAAAGCACCGGAGTTGGCCCCCACCGCCAGGTGGTCGTCTATCCGCTCGAATCGCAACCCGCCGCGGCCCGCACACCCCCGCCCCCACCCGGCCCTCAGTACTCAAGCCGCCGCAGGCGCCGCTGAAGTGAATCTCAACGACACCATCGCCGCCATCTCCACTCCGCCCGGTCGCGGCGGCCTCGGCGTGCTCCGCCTCTCGGGCCCCGACTCCCGCTCCGTCGCCGAACGCATCCTTCGGTTTCCAACCGGACCGCGCTGGCGCCCCTGGACCGTCTTCCTGGCGGAATTGCCCGGCCATGAAGGTGAGACCGTCGACGAAGTTCTGGTCACCTTCTTCGAGCGCCCCCGCTCCTACACCGCCGAGGACGTCGTCGAGATCTCCTGCCACGGCTCCCCCGTCGTTCTCCACTACGCCCTCGAACGCGCCTGCTCGAACGGCGCCCGTCCTGCCGGCCCCGGCGAGTTCACCCTCCGCGCCTTCCTCAACGGCCGTCTCGATCTGCCCCGCGCCGAAGCCGTCCGGGACCTCATCGAAGCCACCACGCTGTACCAGGCCAAGGTCGCCGCCCGCCAGCTCCGCGGCTCCGTCTCCCTTCGCTTAGCCCCGCTCAAGCAAAGCCTATTGGAACTCATCTCCCTGCTCGAGGCCGGCATCGACTTCGCCGAGGACGACGTCCCGGTCGCTTCCGCCGACCAGATCCTGGAACGTCTCGACAGCCTTATCGATGAAACCCGCCGGCTGGCCGACAGCTACGCCTTCGGCCGCCTGGTCCACCACGGCATCACCATCGCCATTGTCGGCCGCCCCAACGCCGGCAAAAGCAGCCTCTTCAACCGCCTGCTCGAACGCGACCGCGCCATCGTCACCGAGATCCCCGGCACCACCCGCGATATGGTCAGCGAAACCGCCTCCCTGGAAGGCATCCCCGTCCGCCTCCTCGACACCGCCGGCATCCGCCAGACCGCGGACCGCATCGAGGCCTTGGGCGTCGAGCGCAGCTACCAGGCCATGGCCGAAGCCGATCTCACCTTGATCGTGATGGACCTCTCCGTCCCCGCCGCCCCGGACGATCCGGCTCTCTTCGAACAGCTCCGCCGGCAAGGCCGCTCCATCCTGGTGGCCAACAAGTGCGATCTGCCGCGGCAGGCCGAGCCTCCTGCTGAAGCTTCGGTCGTCTCCGCCCTTACCGGCGTGGGCCTTCCCCAGCTCCGCCGCCGCATCCTCGACGAGATCGCTCCAGGCGGCCTACTGGCCGCCGAAACCGGCTTCATCACTAGCGCCCGCCACGCCCACCTGCTCCGCGAGTCCCTCGAATCGCTTCAAAACGCCCGCCAAGCGGTCCTGGAGGCCCTCCCTCATGAGATGATCCTGGTCGACCTATATGCCGCCTTGCAGCCCATTGACAGCATCACTGGGGCCACCACGGCCGACGACATCCTCCACCGGATCTTCTCTACCTTCTGTATCGGAAAGTGACTGTCCCCGCTGAGTTCAACTCCCTTGCCCCACCCGCTCCTTACGGATGGCGTCCAGCACGCCGTTGATGAAAGCCACCGATTCTTCAGTCGAAAACCGCCGCGCCAAAAGCAGCGCCTCATCGATCACCACCGGCGCTGGAGTGCCCAGCTCGGTCATCTCGTAGACCGCCATCCGCAGCACGTTGCGGTCCACCACCGGCATGCGCTCCACCCGCCAGTGCTCCGAATGACTGGCGATCATCGCGTCGATGCGGTCTCGCTCCGCCAGCGTTCCCCGCACCAGCCGTTCCATGAATTCATCCGGCGCAGCAGGACCGTCGGTTTCCTCTTCCGCCAGCGACTCCAGATAGCTCCGGATGGCCTCCTCGGCCGGCTGCTGCCGGATGTCCGCCAGGAACAACACTTGCAGCGCGCGCTCCCTCGACTTATGGCGGGATGGCATGGGGCCCGCTTACCCTTGGCTCTTCGCCCGCAATTGCCGCATCAAGTTGCCCATCTCGACCGCGGTCATGGCGGCGTCAAACCCCTTGTTGCCGCTCTTGGCCCCGGCCCGGTCAATCGCCTGCTCCAGCGTCTCGCAAGTCAACACTCCGAAGGCCACCGGCACCCCAAACTCGAGCGAGGTCTGCGCCAGCCCCTTGGATGCCTCCGAGGCGATGTAATCGAAATGCGGCGTATCCCCGCGAATGACCGCACTTAGGCAAATGATGGCGTCGTACTTTTTCTTCGCGGCCAGCTCCCGGGCCACCACCGGCAGCTCCCAACTCCCCGGAGCCTTCACGATCTCGATATCTTCGTCCCGGCACCCGGTCCGCGCCAGCGCATCCAGCGCTCCAGCCAGCAGCCGGTCGGTAATCAGGCTGTTGAAGCGCGTCACCAGGATCGCGAATTTCAGCCCTTTCGCGTCTAGATTCCCTTGCGTCACCTTGTGCGCCATATCTGCTCCCCCGGGCCGCTAAAGCCTTGTGAGATAATCAATCTTCAGAGCTCCATCATACCGCATGGATCCCCAGTTCATCCGCAATTTCTCTATCATTGCGCACATCGACCATGGCAAGTCCACCCTGGCCGACCGCTTGCTGGAACTTACCGGCGCTTTGTCCGAACGCGAAATGATGGAGCAGGTCCTGGATTCCATGGACCTGGAGCGGGAACGGGGCATCACCATCAAGGCCCACGCCGTCCGCCTCAACTACCGCGCACAGGACGGCAACCTTTACCAGCTCAACCTGATCGATACGCCCGGACACGTCGATTTCACCTACGAAGTCTCCCGCAGCCTCCAATCCTGCGAAGGCGCGCTGCTCGTCGTGGACGCCTCCCAGGGCGTGGAGGCCCAGACCCTCGCCAATACCTATCTGGCGCTGCACCACGACCTCGAGATCATCCCCGTCATCAATAAAATCGACCTCCCCGCGGCCGAGCCGGGCCGCATCCGCGAGCAGATCGAACACCTGGTAGGCTTGAGCGCGCAAGATGCCCTGCTCGTCAGCGCCAAGAACGGCACCGGCGTCGGCGACGTGCTCGAGGCCATCGTCACCCGCATCCCTCCGCCCCGCGGCAACCCCGCCGCACCTCTGCGCGCCCTGATCTTCGACTCCTGGTTCGATCCCTACCGCGGCGTCATCGCCCTGGTCCGCGTCGTCGACGGTACCCTACGCCTCGGGCAGCGGATCCGCCTGTGGTCCAACGGCAAGGTCTTCGAGGTCGAAGGACTCGGTTACCAGTCCCCCAAGCCCGTCCCTTGTGAAGAGCTCGCCGCCGGCGAAGTCGGCTTCCTCTACGCCAACATCAAGACCGTTTCCGACGCCCAGGTCGGCGACACCATCACCGACGACGCCCAGCCCGCCGCCGAGCCTTTGCCCGGTTTTCAGCAGGCCAAGCCTATGGTCTTCGCCGGCCTCTATCCGGTCGAATCCCATGCCCACGGCGCGCTGCGCGACGCGCTCGAAAAGCTCCGCCTCAACGACAGCGCCTTCACCTTCGAACCCGAAAGCTCCGCCGCGCTCGGATTCGGCTTCCGCTGCGGGTTTCTGGGCCTGCTGCATCTGGAAATCGTTCAGGAGCGCCTGGAGCGCGAGTTTCAAATCGAGCTGGTCACCACCGCGCCCGGCGTCCGCTACCGGGTCACCACCACCTCCGGAGAAATCCTCGAGGTCGATAACCCCGCCCGCTTCCCCGACCACCATCGCTACCAGCCGGAAGAGGTGGCGGCGGTAGTGAAACTGGCCTCTCAAGAGGGAATTCCCGTGGTGCCCCGGGGGGCCGGAACCGGTTTGAGCGGTGGTGCCGTGCCTCTGGAAGGGAGCCTGGTCATTGACCTGACGGCGATGAACAGGATTGTTAAAATAGACCCTGCTGAGATGCTGGCCGTAGTGGAGCCCGGTGTCATTACCGCCCACCTGCACAAAAAGGTGGAAAACATGGGACTTTTTTACCCACCCGATCCCTCCAGTGCCAATGTCTCTACCATTGGGGGCAATATTGCCGAGTGCGCGGGAGGGCCCCGGGGGTTGAAATACGGCGTAACCAGGGATTACGTTTTGGGACTGGAAGTAGTTCTGGCCGGCGGGGAAGTAATTCAGTGCGGGGGCGAGACAATAAAAAATGTCAGCGGATACGATCTGCGCGGTCTTTTCGTGGGTTCCGAGGGTACGCTGGGTATCATCACCCGGGCTAACCTGCGCCTGCTCCCGAAACCCCAGGCCAGGCAAACCATTCGGGCGGACTTTAAAACCATCGAAGGGGCGGCCGGGACCATCACCGCCATAATTGGTGCCGGGGTAATTCCCGCGGCCCTGGAATTAATGGACGATGTAACCATTCGCTGCGTGGAAAATTTCCTCCATTGCGGCCTGCCCCTCGACGTGGAGGCGATGCTTTTGATCGAAGTGGACGGTCCGGCCGGGGCCCTGCCCGCCCAGGTGGAGGCGATTGTCGAGATATGCCGCTCAAGCGGCGCCTCGCGGGTGCGAGTGGCGGCCGGCGAGGCCGAAAGCGCCGAACTATGGCGGGCCAGAAAGGCCGTATCGCCTGCCGTGGTCCAGGTTAAGCCGACCAAGATATCCGAGGACGCCACCGTGCCCCGGAGCAAGGTGCCGGCGATGATCCGGCGGTTGAAGGAAATTGCGGCCAAATACCGCCTTGAAATGGCCATTTTCGGGCACGCGGGCGACGGCAACCTGCACCCGAATATCCTGGCCGATAAAAATGACCCGGAGGAGATGGAGCGGGTGGAGGCGGCCGTAGAAGAGATTTTTTCGGCCGCCCTGGCCCTGGGCGGCACGCTGTCCGGCGAGCACGGCATCGGCCTGTTGAAGGCCCCTTTTCTGGAAAAGGAAGCCGGCCGGGCGGGCATGGCGGTGATGCGGAAGGTGAAAGACGCTCTCGATCCCACCGGCATTCTCAATCCGGGCAAAATATTCGGGGGATGCGCCCGTGCTGAATGAAACCGGAACGGTAATCAGGCGCCAGATCGACCGCTGCAGCAAGTGCGGTTCCTGCCGGGAGGTTTGCCCGGTCTTCCGGGAAATGGGCGCCGAGCCGTGGGTGGCCAGGGCGAAAGTGCAACTCTACGGTGCCATCCTGGACGGCAAAGCCGGTTTTACCAAACGCATGGCCGGGATCATGGAGGCCTGCCTCCTGTGCCGGG
>JAIMAR010000072.1 GCA_023511855.1 Bryobacteraceae bacterium | reverse complement strand
GCGACTTCGACGCCTGGAACGAGCGCGGCCGGCTGCTGGTGCAGACGCAGGACCGCCTGCTCGACCTGCCCGCGCCGTCGCTGCCGGGCGACCACCAGTTCGCCAATGCCGGCCTGGCCGTCGCGGCCCTGCTGGCGCTGGCCGATCCGCGCATCGACGAGGCGGCCATGGCCGCGGGCGTCGCCGGCGCGATCTGGCCGGCCCGCTTCCAGCGCCTGACCGTCGGCCCGCTGGCCGAGACGGCCAAGGCGGCCGGCGCCGACCTCTGGCTGGACGGCGGTCACAATCCGCACGCCGGCCAGGCCGTGGCCCGGGCGCTCGGCGATCTGGCGGCGCGCGACGGCCGACCCGTCGCGCTGATCTCCGGCCTGCTGGCCAACAAGGACGCCACAGGCTTTTTCGCGCCGTTCGCGCCGCTGAAGGCCCAGGTGTTCGCCGTCACCTTCGAAGGCCACGCCGCCGCCCCCGCCGCCCAGATCGCCGCCGCCGCCGAGCTGGCCGGGCTGCGCGCCCATGCCTGTGACGGCGTCGAGGACGCCCTGGCCAAGGCCCTGGCCCTGTCCCCCACTCCGCACGTGCTGATCTGCGGGTCGCTCTACCTGGCCGGCGAGGTGCTGGCGATGAGCGAAGAGACCTGGCCACGCTGAAGCAGCGCTTGGGCCCTCGTCCTTACAGGCGTACACCTCCCTCACGCCGATAGGGCGGCTCGGCCCGCTGGACATCCTCGGCAGGCGCGCCCGTCCTGGCAGGAGCCGCCGATGGCCAAGGGTCAGAAGAAGTCCAACAAGGAAGTTCGCAAACCGAAGGCCGACAAGAAGCCCGCGGCGGCCGCGGCCTCGCCGTTCATCGTGACGTCGGCCAAGAAGTAGAGCTGAAACCAAACCGCCCACCCCGCGTCGGCGGAGTGGGCGGCTGGATCTCATCGAAAGCTTAGAGGACTCAGGCGGGCTGGACGCCGGCCTCGTTGAGCCATTCCAGGATTTTCTGCTTGGGCATGGCGCCGACCTTCATTGAGGTCATCTGGCCGCCGCGGAACAGCATCATGGTCGGAATGCCGCGCACGCCGTAGCGCGAAGGCGTCGTCGGGCTGTCCTCGATATTGACCTTGGCCACGGTCACGTGGTCGGCGAGCTCCTCGGAGATCTGCTCCAGGGCCGGGGCGATCAAAGTCATGGCGCCGTTGATGATTCCGATCGAGATCATCAGCCATACCGGGCGCCTGCTCTCCCTGACGGTCCGTCTTTATGCCAACATGTTCGCCGGCGAACAGGTGACGCTGGTATTTTTGAGTCTTATTCCGGTGGCGATCCCGGCGATTTTCATGGGCCTGCACGTTTTCGTTTCCTTTCTGCAGGCCTTTGTTTTCGCCCTGCTGACGATGATCTACGTCTCGAGCGCCGTCGAACACGAACATTGACAAGGGGGTTCCGGCCGAACATAAGGGTTGATTCCGGCTTCATCCCGCCCTCCAGTGTGAGCCCGGCTGCAAGAGGATGACGGGAACCACCTCCTGGGGCGATTCATAGACGAAAAGGAGACTCACCCGATGAAAGTGAAGTTCTTGCTGCTGATGGGCGCCATGATGTTGCTGGCGAGCCCCATCTTCGCGCAGACCCAATCGAGCGGCCCCAACTGGGTCGCCATCACCTCCGGCTTCTCGATGGCCTTCGCCAGCGGCATTTGCGGATTGGCGCAGGGCAAAGCCGTGGCGGCTGCCGTCGAGGGCATGGCCCGCAATCCTGCGGCCGCGGGCGCCATCCGTCTGGCGCTCATCATCGGCCTGGCGCTGATCGAGTCGCTGGCGCTGTACACGCTGCTGATCGTGTTCGCCAAGCTACCGGCGGCGTAGACAAAGCAAATCTGGGGCCGGGTGCACCCGGCCCCATTCTTGCGTCTTGGGGCTCGGTTCGTCGATGAAGTTGCAAGGCATCTTCCCTCCCATCGCCACCCCATTTGACTCCGAGGGAGAGCTGTACCGCACCAAACTGAGGCACAACCTTGAGAAATGGAACCAGACGGGGCTGGCCGGCTACGTGGTTTGCGGCTCGACCGGCGAGAGCGTGATGCTAACCGCGGAGGAAAAGCTGCGGCTCTGGGATTGGGCCGCCGAGTACGCCGCTGCGGACAAACTGTTGTTGGCCGGAACCGGCATGGAGAGCGTGCGCGAAACGGTCTGGCTCACCAACAAAGCCGCCGAGATGGGCTACAAGGCGGCCATGGTGCGCACGCCGCATTACTACAAGAATCTGTTCAGCCGCAAAGAGGCGCAACTACTGTTCTTCCGCGCGGTGGCAGACCAGGCAAAGATCCCGATCATGATCTACAACTGGCCGCAGGCCACGGGAGTGGACATTCCCGCGGAAGCCGTGGCGGAACTGTCCGAACATCCCAACATCGTTGCGATCAAAGAAAGCTCCGGGAACCTGGAGAAGGTGATGCAGATGATCCGGGAAGTGAAGCCCGGATTTCAGGTGCTGGTGGGTTCGGCGCCGACGCTTTGGCCTTCGCTTCAGGTGGGCGCGGTGGGAGCTGTTCTGGCTTACGCGAACGCCGCGCCGTACTCGGTGATTACGATCTGGGAAGCTCACCGCACGCGGGACTTTGAGGCCGGATTGGACTGGCAGAACCGCATCGGCCGGGCCGCCTACCTGGTGACCGCAAAGTACGGCATCCCGGGGCTCAAGTACGCGATGGATCTGAACGGCTACTACGGCGGGCCGTGCCGCCTGCCCCTAAGCCCTTTGACTCCCGAGGCGAAGAGGGAAATCGAAGAGGCGTTCCGGGATCTGAAGGGCTGAAACCCGGGCAGGGATTTACACCTCAACGAAGACCACATCCGCGGCCGGCGGCAGCCTGGGCGGTTTTCCTTCCTCGATCGCGTGGTTGCGTACGCCTCCAGACACATCGCCGTGAGCTGAGCGGCTGGGGCCGCCCAGCTCACGGGCCGAGAATCAGAACGAGAAGCGAGTGCCGAGCTGCCACTGGCGCTCGCGCATCAGGTTGGTTCCCGTCGCGGAGATGCTGCGGAAGTCGGTCCGCGGGAACAGGATGGTGTTGCGGATGTTGTACTGGGTGGTGTTGATGCCGGTGATATTGACGCGGTTGAAGACGTTGAACGCCTCGGCGATCAACTGCCAGCGGACACGCTCCGAGAATCGGATCTCGCGGGCCAGCCGGGCATCGACGGTGGCCCCGCCCGGGCTGGTGTAGATATTGCGGCCAAGGAAGGGCACCCGCGAGGTGCTGCTGGCGGCCGCGCCGGTGATTCCGGACGCGGTTCCAGCGGGAGTGGGGTTGCCGCTGATGCCGGGTGAGTAAGGCCGCCCGTCGAACAGGGCTACGATGCTGGAAATCGAGAAGCCATCCAGGAAAGCACGCAGCGGGCGGTTTCCGATGCGGCGGAAAGGCGGTTCCCAATAACCCGACATGGTAAACCGCTTGTGCTGATCCAGATCGGAGAGCGCGTAGTCCTGGCGCAGATTGAACGGGTTGACCGGCTGATTGAAGGAGCTGAAGGTGATCAGACTCTGGCCGTTATCCTGGGCCTTGGAGATGGTCAGGGCGGCCTGAAGCTGGAACCCGTACGCGAAGCGGTGCCGCGCCTGGAGGACAAAGCCGTTGTACCAAGAATTGATCACGCTGTCGGCCACGGCGATGGCTCCGAAGTTGGGGTTGGGCCTAGGCCCGCTGAAGAAGGTCACCGGGTAGGTTGCCACCGGGTCGGAGCAGACGGTGCTCGAGCCCGCCTGAGGCGAACCGCAGACTGTATAAGTGGCCACGCCGGGCAGCGGGAGATTGGTGTCGCGAAAGACAGGCAGGCGCTGGCCGCGGGAAGCCAAATACGAGGCGGTCAAGCTGAGGTTACGGTAGATCTCCTGCTCGATGGTGAACTCCATCTGGTAGATGAGGGGGTTGGCGAAGTCGCTGGAGGCGAAGATGATATCGGACCTCAAGCCGCTGCCGCTGGGGATGGAGGGCAGCACGTTGGGGAAGACCGGCGAGCCGGGGGTGGTGGGCCGGTAGTTGAAGCTGACGAAGCGGATGCCGTTGTTGTTCATCAGGTTGACGATGGTGGAGTTCTGGGTCCGCCCGTAATACATGCCGGCGCCGGCTCTTAACACCGTCTTCTGCTTCTTAAACGGATCCCAGGCCATGGCAACGCGGGGACCGAAGTTATTCTTGTCGGTGTTGATGCGGGTGGTGCCTGGAGCGGCGGGATTGCCGGTCAGAGCGGGCATGGTCTGCAAGTCATACCGCAAACCGAGGTTTAGGGTGAAGTTCGGAACCGGCTTGAAACTGTCCTCGACGTAGAAGGCCCAGTCGACCGTGCTGAACTCGGTCTTTCCGTCCAGGCCCAGGGCATCGAAGGTTTGGTAGAAGTTGCTGTAGTGCTTGCCGTCGACGCCGCCGAAGCCGGTGGAGGCCACGCAGTTCTTGAGCGGCAGCGGGAGCGACAGGTTGGCGCAGTCGAGGGCGATGTCGTTCAGGGTGGAGTAGTTGTACTCTGCGCCTCCCCGGTACAGGTTGATCATCTTGTCGAAGACGCGGGTGACATCGTAACCGAACTTGACCGAGTGGCGGCCGCGGAGCCAGTTGAAGTCCTGCGACAACTGCCAGCGGCGCTCGTCGGGGTAGGCCGGGCGCGGCAGGAAGTTGGGCATGCCGAAGTTGATGCCGTTGGTGACGGTCACGTAGGGACCGGGAGCGTTTGGGTTCTGGGTCTCCAAGTCGCGGCCCCAATGGCCACGCAACTGGCTCACCAGCATCGGTGTTATGGTCGCGGTCCAGCGGCCGATGACCGTCTCGGTGCTGACGTTGTCGCTGCCGTTCGCGCTTTCGTGGTAGCCGTGGGTGGGGGCGGTTTGGATGCCGTTGGGGGAATCCCAGCGCAGGATATTCAGCGTGGCGCTGAGCTGGTTGCGGTTGTTCAGGTTATAGTCCACGCGGGCCAGGCCGACCCATTGGTTGCCCTGGCGGTCCTGCGGACCCAGGAGGCTCTGGTAAAAGGCCTTGGCATTCGCCAGGCCCGGCGCGGAGCCGGTGCTCGCAAGGAAGGCTTGAGAGAAGGGCACCACGACGGCGGGAAAGACCCGCTTTTGCTGGTCGTAGCTCAGGAAGTAAAAGAGCTTGTCCTTCTGAATCGCGCCGCCGAGGGACGGGCCGAACTGCTGGCGGCGGTCCTTGGGCTTCTTGGGCAGGCCAAGGGCGACCAGAGCGGGTCCGGAGATGGAATTGGCGGCGTTCAGCGCGTCGTCGCGGATCAGGTAGAAGAAGGTTCCGTGGGTCTGATTGGTTCCGGACTTGGTGACAGCGTTGATGACGCCGCCGGCGGCGCGTCCGTACTGAGCCGAGAAGTTGCTGGTGCCGACCTGGAACTCCTGGATGGCCTCGGAGCTGATGCCGTAAGCCAGGCGGGTGCGGCCCTTGGCTTCCGAGAAGAAGGCCTGGTTGTTGTCGGCGCCGTCGATCATGTTGTTGTTGTACAGGCCGGAGATGCCGCGAAAAGTGATCAGGCCGAAGTTGCCGTCATTGGTGGCGCCGGGGGTGGTCATCACGAAGGCGTCCCAGCGGCGGCCGTTGAGCGGCAGGTTGCGCATATCGTTGAGGTTGATGATGGTGCTGACCTCGGTCTTGTTCTGGTCGACCGTGGGAAGCTCCGACTGAACCGTGACGGTTTGCGCGGCTGTCGAGAGAGCCATCTCCAGGTTGACCACGGCGCGGGCGCCGACGTTCAGGGTGATGCCGGAGCGCACCAACGTGGTGAAACCAGGCTTTTCCGCCTTGATCTCATATCGGCCGGGCTGTAAGGCCACAACCTCAAACCGGCCGACTTCGTTGCTCTTCACGGTGCGGGAGACGTTGGTGTCCACGTTGCGCACCGTCACCTCGACGTCCGGCATCACGGCGCCGCTGGGGTCGGTCAGAACCCCTGTCAGGCTGGCGGTTCCAGCGGCGGCCTGGCCGTACATCGCGGCAGGAAGGAACACGCACATCGCGAGTCCCAGGATCCACGTCCCGGCCAACGTCACTCGGGTTAAGCGCACGAGCCGGGAGCGAAATGACAAGCTCATATGGGAAAATCTCCTATGCATCCAGGATCGCTAAGGGTACCAAACGGAGTCAAGACAACAGCGAGTTAAAAAGCAGCTAAATTAAGCGGCCCGCAAAGACAAGACAAAGGCGTCTAGTGCGATATTCTTTTGGATGTTTCGGCGCAACAGGGCCAGTAACTGGTCGGTCTGTTGGGTGGCGTTCCATAGCCACTTGAATGAGGTGTGGGATGCGATGGCATCTAACTCGGCTCGCAGCTCCGGGTTTTGGATGTTATCGCTATCATGTTGTGTTTGTAGCAGATCCGAGAGTAAATCGTAGAGGACGGAGAGGTACTCCTCGAAACGTTCCGAGCGGGCCTGTAACACCTCTTCGGAGTGCTGGAGCCAAACGCTGAAGGGGGCAAGGCCGCTGGCGGCTTTGAGCAACTCAAGCATGGCGCGAGCGCGGCGGCCGTAGGCGTCCAGGTCCAGCACGAGGGCGCGGCCTGGGCAGCCTCCGGCGAGGCGGGCGCGCCGGTCCGGATGGTCCACGCCGCGGCTGATCAGGAACGAGTTGAGTTCCTCGGGAGGCAGGGGGTTGAGGTGGAGCATGACGGAGCGGGAGCGGATGGTGGGCAGGAGGTCTTGGGGGTTCTCGGCCGTCAACACGAGGACCATGTGGTCCGGTGGCTCCTCAAGGATCTTGAGCAGGGAGTTAGCGGCCTGCTCGTTGGCGCGGTCGAGGTGGTCGATGAGGAAGACGCGGCGGCGCCCGTGAAGGGGCTTGAACTGGGCCAGTTCCTTGAGCAGGCGCATCTGCTGGATGGAGATTTGGCGGAGAGGTCCCTCGGGAGGGAAAGTGAGGAAGTCGGGGTGCGTGCCGAAGAAAAGGGGCTCCTCGGAGCGCCGCTCGGAGGACCACTTTTCGCGCTCGCGGATCCGCTCCTGGTTGTGGGGAAGGCTGAGGTCATCCAGCTCGATCTTGGACGGCTGACCCAGGAGAACCGCGGCCAGACGGCGGGCGAGCGTGGCCTTGCCGATGCCCTCGGGGCCGACGAGCAGCAAGGTTTGGGGCAGCCGGTCCTGCTCGACCATGCGGGCCAGGGCGGAGACGGTGCGCCGGTTGCCGGTGAAGTTCTCAAACATGGAAGATCTCCAGGCGGCGGGCCACGGTTTGCCAGATTCGTTCGGCGATTTCCTCGATGGCGGCGCGGGCATCGATGACGACGATTCTCTCCGGGTGCTCCGCGGCCAGCTCCGCGTAGGCTCGCTGGACCTTGCGGTGGAAGGCGAGGTCCTGGTCGTCCATGCGGGTTTCGGCGGGAGCGCCGGATTGGCCGGCAGCGTCGTTACGGGCACGGGCGCGGGCCAGGCTGGTCTCGAGGTCGATGTCCAGAAGCAGGGTGAGGTCGGGGACCAGGCCCTTGCAGGCGATTTGATCCAGCGTGAGGACGACCTGCTTGCCGAGGCCGCGCCCCACGCCCTGGTAGACGAGGGTGGAATCGGTAAAGCGATCCGAGAGCACGACGTCTCCGCGCCGGAGCGCCGGCCGGATGGCCTCTTCGACGTTCTGGGCCCGGCAGGCGAAGTAGAGCAGAAGTTCGGCGGTGGCACAAAGCTCGTGGTTGGCGGCGTCGAGCAAGATGCGGCGGACCTGGGCCCCGATGCGGGTGCCGCCGGGTTCGTAGCTTTCGAGCACGGCGCGGCCAGCAGCCCGGAGGCGCTGGGCGAGAAGCTTCATTTGGGTGGTCTTGCCGCAGCCGTCGAGGCCCTCGAAGGTGATGAAGAAGCCTGCCTTCGGACTAGTCATAGACATAGTGCAAGACCTTCTTGAGGTCATCCCAGGCTTCCCGCTTGGCGTTCTGGTTGTAGGGCCGCAGGAGGTAGGAGGGGTGGTAGGTCACCATGACCGGGATGCCGCGCCAGCGGTACCAGTTGCCGCGGAGTTTGGTAACGCCTTCTTTGCGGTCGAGTAGGGCGCGGGCGGCGGTTGCGCCCAAGGCGCAAATGGCTTTGGGGCGAATGGCTGCCAGTTGCCGGAACAAGAACTGCCCGCAGATTTCCATCTCGTCGGGCAGGGGCGTCCGGTTATCGGGGGGACGGCACTTAACGACATTGCAAATATAGACCTGCTCGCGTTTGAGTGGGATGCCTTCCTTGCGCGCGGTGCCTTCGATCATCTGGGTGAGGAGCTGGCCGGCGCGTCCAACGAAGGGCAAGCCCTGGGCGTCTTCTTCGGCGCCGGGGCCTTCGCCCACGAAGACCAGGGGGGATTTCTCGTTGCCCGCGCCGAAGACGATCTTGGTGCGGCCTTGGTGGAGGCGGCAGCGGGTGCAGTCGCCGATGTCGGCCAGAATATCCGCAAGCGACTCGTGGGATGGCGACGAAGGCGTGCTTTCGAACAGCCCCGCTTCGTAAGGCTGGGCGGGAACGGGGTCAGATAACGGCGGGGTTTCGGGCCGAGTGGCGGCCGCCTGGGGCGGCGAGGGCGTGGTTTGGGCCGGCCCCCGGCGGTAGAGGGTTTGAATGCCGAGGTCCTGATAGTAGAGCAGAAGTTGCCGGAGAAGCTCGCGGTTCATCGGGCCGCGTGGAGGGCCAGCCGGAGCTTGAGCGCCTCGTCCAGGATGCGGTCCGCGACCTCGCGTTTGGGCGAGGGCGGCACAGAGACGGTAGAGCCAGTGGCCAGCAGCAGAACCACTTCGTTGGTGTCGGACTCAAATCCGGCGTTTTCTTCTTGCCCCACCAGATTGGCCACGATCATGTCGCAGTTTTTGGTGAGAAGTTTCCGGCGGGCTTCCTGGCGCAGGTTTTCGGTTTCGGCAGCGAAGCCGATGAGAAGCCGGTCGCCTTTTTTCTGGCCGAGTTCGGCCAGGATGTCGGGCGTGGGATCGAGCTCGATCGAGATGCGGGCCGCGGTTTTCTTCAGCTTTTGCTGCGGGACGTTGGCCACGTGGTAATCGGCGACGGCGGCCGCCTTGATGACAATGGTGGCCGGTTCGAGGTTGGCGAAGACCGCGTCGCGCATTTCCTGGGCGGTCTGGACCTTGATGGTTTTGACGCCGGGAGGATCGGGCAGGTGAACCGGGCCGGCAATCAAGATGACATTCGCGCCGCGGGCGGCGGCGGCTTCGGCCAGGGCGTAGCCCATCTTGCCGCTGGAGCGGTTGCTGATGAAGCGTACGGGGTCGAGGGGCTCGCGGGTGGGGCCGGCGGTGACAAGGACGGTCTCACCCTCAAGATCGCGTTTCCGGTTCAGCAAATTCACGGCGGCGGCGGCGATGGCGGCCGGCTCCGCCATGCGCCCGGGGCCGGTCATTCCGCAGGCCAGCTCGCCTTCCTCCGGGCCGATGATGGCGTGGCCGCGGCCGCGCAGGAGCTCCAGGTTGGCCTGGGTGGCGGGATGACGCCACATGTTGGTATTCATGGCGGGAGCCAGCAGAACGGGGCCGGGGAAGGCCAGATAAAGCGTGGTGAGGAAGTCGTCTGCCAGCCCGTGGGCGAACTTCGCCATCAGGTCAGCCGTGGCTGGAGCCACCACAAGCAGGTCGTTGGATTGCGCGACGCCGATATGCTCGACGGCGCTCGCCAGCGCTTCGGACTCGGAGGAAGCGGGAAACAGGTCCGTGACGACCTTGCGCCCGGTGAGGGCGGCAAAAGTTAAAGGTCGAACGAACTCGCGGGCGGCGGCGGTCATGATGACCTGGACCTGAGCCCCGCGTTCGGCCAGCGCCCGGGCCAGC
Organism: Bryobacteraceae bacterium; assembly: GCA_023511855.1. Classification (GTDB taxonomy): domain Bacteria; phylum Acidobacteriota; class Terriglobia; order Bryobacterales; family Bryobacteraceae; genus JAIMAR01. The sequence continues at coordinate 6,353 of JAIMAR010000072.1, read as the reverse complement.
TCAGCGGACTTGTAGGCGGCGATTCCGCCACCCACGCCCAAGGCCACGCGCATAGGTCACGCCTCTGGGGAGGAAGACGGCGCTGCGGGCGGGTTGAGCTGTGGATCCTCCCATTTCACCAACCCGCGCCGGACCTCCTCCATGGCGATGACGGTTGGCTTCTTGGACGTGACCGGCAAGAAGGGCCGCGCGCCGCTCTGAAGCTGGCGGGCGCGCTTGGCGGCCACGATGATCCAGCGGTAAGTGCTTTGTTCCGGGTCGTCCGGAATCACATAGGGGTTGTTGTTCTTTGCTGAGGTGTCGATCATAGCTGACTCGATGGTTTCAACCTTGGCCGAGATAATCGAAGGTAGCCAGAATCGGGAGGATCTCCTTTTCCATTCGGGCTCTTCGGTGGCGCTCCGCCTTGACGATGGAGGCGAGCGCGTCCACCGAGGCCTCCACCTCCCGGTTCACCACAATGTAGTCGTAGTCCCGATAGTTGCGAATCTCCTCGGCTGCTTCGCGCAACCGCCGGTTGATCACCGCCTCGGGATCCTCCGAACGGGCGCGCAATCTCTGCTCCAGGATTTGGCGCGAAGGCGCCAAAATGAAGATGCTGACTGCCTCCGGTATCCGGCTCTTTAATTGTCGCGCACCTTGCACGTCGATGTCGAGCACCAGATCGCAGCCTTCCGCCTGGGCGCGCTCCAGGAAGCTGCGGTGGGTGCCGTAATAGTTGCCGAACACCTCGGCGTGCTCGAGGAATTCGCCGGCAGCGATGCGCTGCTCGAACTCCTCTCTACTAATATAATAATAATCCTTACCGGGCTGCTCCAAGCCGCGGGGACTTCTTGTCGTGTAGGATATTGAAAAGATTAGATTTTTAACCACGCCAAGAAGCCCTTTTACAAGTGTAGATTTCCCTGAGCCTGAGGGAGCGGAGATGATGAATACGATGCTCATTCCAGATTCAGCGCCTGTTCGCGGATTTTGTCGATTTCGGCCTTAATGGCGAGCCCGGTTTCGGTGATGGCCAAGCCGAGCTCGCCGAGGCCGTTGGTTTTGGAAAGGATGGTGTTGGCTTCCCGGCCCATTTCCTGGAGCAGGAAGTCGATTTTCTTGCCTGCCTCGCCGCCGCTGAAGAGGATGGCCTCCAACTGCGCGACGTGAACCCGGAGGCGGGTAATCTCCTCGGCGATATCACTGCGGTCGGCGAGCAGGGCGGCTTCCTGGGCGATGCGCTGGGGGTCTGCGGCGGTCCCGAGCAACTCAGCGAGGCGCGCCGAGAGGCGGGACTGGAAAGCGGGCAGGGCTTGAGAGCGGAGCTCTTCCAACCGGGAGGCCGAGGCCCGTATGGCGGCGGCGCGCTGGAGCATTTCGGCGGCAAGGGCCTGACCTTCGGCCAAGCGGAACGCATCGAGGGCGGACAAGGCTTCGTCCAGGGCGGAGGTGAGGAGCTGTTCGACGGCGGGGTCTGGGTCGGCGTCTTCCTCTTTGAGCATTCCGGGGAGGCTCAGCGCGGCATTGAGGTCGGGCCGGGCGGGGATACCGCTTTCGGCAGCGGCCTGCTGAAACGCTTCGAGGTAGGCTCGCAGGAGGGGGCGGTTTAAGGTGACCGGGAGGGCGCGGGCCGGGGTGAAGGTGATGCGGACCTGGACGTGGCCGCGCGAGAGGCGGCGTTTGAGGAGCTCGCGGAGGGCGGGCTCGAAGACCTCCAGCTCGGGGCTGAGGCGGAAGTGAAGGTCGAGTCCGCGGTGGTTGACGCTGCGGAGGGTGATGATGGCCTCGCCGGCTTCGGATGACTTTTTGACGCGGGCGAAGCCGGTCATGCTGCGGACGCTCATGCGGCCTCCGGGGAGTCGCCGTGGAACTGGAGCTCGTACAGTTTCTGATAGAGGCCGCCCGCCTTGATGAGCTGGTCGTGGGTCCCCATTTCGACGATGCGGCCCTCGTTCATGACAGCGATTTTGTCGGCGCGGCGGATGGTGGAGAGGCGGTGGGCGATGACGATGACGGTGCGGCCTTGCATGAGGTTGGCCAGGGCCCGCTGGACGAGGATCTCCGATTCGGTGTCGAGGTTGGAGGTGGCCTCGTCAAGGATGAGGATGGGAGCGTTTTCGAGCAAGGCGCGGGCGATGGCCAGGCGCTGGCGCTGGCCCCCGCTGAGCTTGACGCCGCGGTCGCCGATGACGGTGTCGTAGCCTTGGGGCATCTGTAGGATGAACTCTTCGCAGAGGGCCGTGCGGGCGGCTTCGCGGACGGCCTTGGCGCTGACGTCCTGGCGTCCGTAGCGGATATTGTTGGCGACGGTGTCGTTGAACAGGAAGGTTTCCTGGGGGACGATGCTGATCTTGCTGCGGAGGCTGGCGAGCTTAAGATCGCGCACGTCGAGGCCGTCGATGAGGATGGCGCCGGTGGTGACGTCGTAGAAGCGCGGCAGGAGCTGGACCAAGGTGGTCTTGCCGGCGCCGCTGGGTCCGGCCAAAGCGACCACCTCGCCGGCCTTAACCTCCAGATTGATGTCTTCCAGGGCGAAGCCGTTGTGGGCGGAGGGATAGCGGAACGAGACCTGCTGGTAGACGATGGACTTCTCGAAGCGCTTTAGCGGCACGGCGCCAGGACGTTCCTGGATGGCCTCGGGGCGGTCCAGGTACTCGAAGACGCGCTGGGTGGAGCCGATGGCTTGCTGAAAGATGTTGTGGATGCCGGTGAGGCGTTTGACGGGCTCGTAGAGGGACAACAGGGCAAAGACGAAGGTACTGAAGTCACCGAGGGTCATGCGGCCGGCGAGGATTTGGCCGCGGGCGTAGGTGATCAGCGCCACGACCGTAATCGCGGCGAAGAACTCGATGAGGGGAGAAGCAAGGGCCTGCTGGGCCACGTAGCGCATGTTGCTGGCGCGCAGGCGGCGAGCGACCTGGCGGAATCTTCGGGATTCGTACTCCTCGGCGCCGAAAGCGCGGACGACCTGATGGCCGCTCAAGGCCTCCTGGAGGATCTGGTTGAGTTCGGCCATTTCGTCCTGGGCGCGGCGGGTGGTGCGGCGGATGCGCTGTCCGATGCGGGCGGTAGGGAGGAGCACGAAGGGGAGCACGGTGAGGCTGATGAGGGCCAGGCGCCAGTCCTTTTCGATGAGGACGAACAGGAGGGCGACGATGGTGAAGAACTGGCGCATGAGGTCGGCCAAGATGTGGGAAGTTGCGACCTGAATCTTTTCGATGTCGTTCATGATGGACGACATGATTTGGCCGGTGGAATGGCTTTCGAAGAACTCGGCGCCGTGGCGCAGGACCTTGTCGAAGACGGCCTGGCGGAGGTCGGTGACGGCGGAGAAGCCGACGTAGTTGATGAGGTAGTTGCCGAGGTAGTCGCAGAGGCCGCGCAGCAGAAAGGCGAAGAGGATGGCGGCGCCGATCATGCTCCAGACATTGCGGATGCGGCTGGGCAGGAAATCGTTGAGGCGGACGGGCTGCTTGGTGATGGGGTTGGTGAACAGCTCGATGGGCGAGTCTGTGGCGCGGGGGGAGAGGGCGTGGTTGAAGACGGGGCTGATCAGGAACGCCATCAGGCCCTGAGCGCCGCCAACGAGCGCCATCAGGAAGACGGAGATCACGATCAGGGGGATGTAACGGCGGACGTAGCGCAGCAGGCGGGCAAATTCCCTCATGCCGTTTGTTTCCTCAGGCGGTGGATGGCGGCCTGGGCCTGGCCGACGGTGATCTTTTCGATGGCGCCCAGCGAGACGAGGGTTTCGGCACGGGTGCGCCAGGGGGCCCAGACGACCGGGTCGGAGTTGCCGAACAAAACGACAACGGGGATGCCGAAAGCGGCGGCCATGTGAGCGGGGCCGCTATCGTTGCCGACGAACAGGGATGCGCCGGAGATCAGGGACTTGACTTCGCTGAGGGGCGCGCCGGAGAGGGTTCGAAATTGCTGAAATGGGCTCAGGTCCTCGCCGGGACCGGCGATGAAGATGGATTGGAAGCCGTATTCCTCCTGGAGGAACTGGGCCACGCGGAGGAAATTCGCAGCGGGCCAGGTCTTGCCGATGCCTGTGGCGGCGGGGTGGAGCACGGCGTAAGGAGGGCCTTCGGGGGGCGGCGCGGCGAACAGCTTGGCCCGGGGAACCTCGCACTGGCGGACGCCGAGGAAGAAGACCGCCGAAGCCAAATGCTCGGCGGTGTGGACCTTGCGCGTGACGCCCAGGATCTCCTGGGCGGTGGGGATGCGCACGTTGTAAACCATGCCGGGCCGGAAGTGATCGAAGCCGGCGCGCCAGCGGGCGCCGGAGAGCAGGGTCAGGGCCATGCTGGTGGGCCCGCCGTGGAGGTTCAGGCAGATGCGGGGCCGGAACTCCCGCAGGGCGTTGGCGGAGGGGGGCAGGATGGAGTACACATCCGGGTTGCCTTCGAACAGGGGTGCAAAGCGTTCTTCCACGACCACCGCCACGCGCAGATCCGGCCGCGCCCTTTTGAGGATCTCCAACGCCGGCGTGGTGAGAATGCAGTCACCCATGGAGCGCAGGCGGATCACCGCCACCCGCGCCCCGGCCGGCGCTTGATCCAGGATGCTTCTCATCCGGACGAGAGATGGCTACTCTTCGATTTTGGCCTCTTCGACCAGCATCACGGGGATGTCGTCCCGTATGGGGTAGACCCGTTTACACTGGACGCATTTGAGGCCGCTTTCATCCTGTTTTAACTCGACCGGGGCCTTGCACAAAGGGCAGACCAGAATGTCGAGCAAGTCCTTGCTGATCGGCATGTCGGACTCTCAGTGTAGCACGCAGGGGTGACTTTACCAGCCCTCAGGCGGCCTGCATTTCCTGGCGCGCTTTGGCGATGACAGCCAGGTACTGGCGGGCGCGCTCCTCGATGATGTCGTAGCGGCCTTCCTTGATCGTTTTGCCGTCCACCAGCTCGCTGCCGACGGCGACGGCGCTGGCGCCGGCCTTGAGGAACTCGCCGGCGGTCTCGAGGTTGACCCCGCCGGTGGGCACCATTTCGATGTGGGGGAAGGGGCCCTTGAGCGCCTTGATGTACTTGGGGCCGCCGAGGTTGCCGCAGGGGAAGACTTTGACCATATCGGCGCCGGCCTCCCATGCGGTGAGGACCTCGGTGGGGGTCATGGCGCCGGGGGTGATGACCTTCGAGTAGCGCTGCACGATCTCAATGGTGGAGATGCGGAGGCTCGGCGTGACAATGAATTCGGCGCCGGCCAGCATGCAGGCGCGGGCGGTCTCGGGATCGAGCACAGTTCCCGCGCCGAGCATGATCTTGTCTCCGAACTGGTCGGCGACTTTTTCCAGGGCGCGGATGGCGCCGGGAACGGTCATGGTGATTTCGGCGGCGCGGATGCCTCCCCGGTAAATGGCTTCCACGGCTTTGATGGCGGATTCGGCGGAACTAGTCCGCACGATGGGAACGATGCCGATGTCAACGATGGAGGAGAGAATCTTCTGCTTGGTCATACTGTTCCGATCTTATCAGCCCCGGACGATCATGAGCTGCTTGTGAGTGGAAGTCTCACCGGAGACGATGAGCACCTGGCGGGCGCTCACGCCAAACAGCTTGGCGAGAAAACGGCACAGCTCGGCGTTGGCCTTGCCCTTCTCGGGTGGGGCCTGAATGCGGATTCTCCAGACGCCTTCCGAATGGAGCCCAGCCAGTTCGGTGCGGGCGGCCTTAGGGATGACCTTGACGGCGAGGCGGAGTTCGCCGCGCGAGCTCAATTCGGCTTTCAGCGAATCCAAGTCCAACGCGGCGCCTACTCGAAGAGGATCTGGGCGATGACCATCTGCGGCATGGCCTGGTTCCAGCTTTCCGGGATGTTGTCGAAAGGCAGGCGGAAGTCTTTGGTTTCGCCTGGGTTCAAACCCCCGGTGCGCTGGCGCACGATGGAAACTCGCTCACGCAGGACGACCTGGCCGTAAGGATCGTAGAAGATGCAGTTGATGTCGACCTGGCGCAAGCGCCGGTCGCCGGTGTTGGTGATTTTGCCGGTGATTTCCACCAATGTCTGTTTCAGGAAGGCTTCGGTGGCCTTCATCTGGACTTCATCCAGCTTTAGGTAGCGAACGTAGGCTTTGGCCTCCGGGGTCAGGAGGACCTTGGGTTGCGGCACGTTTCGGGACTGGCGCTCCAGATACCAGAACCCCGCGCCCACCAAGACGATCAAGCCGAGGATAATGAAAACGCCGATCGGGATCTCAGGCCGCTTCCGGTCTTGCGAGGCTCCAATTTCCGCCGTCATCTCCCCTACAATATGACATGAATGAAGAGCTATCGGAAAGAACTTTGGTTTGAGATTCCCACGAGGCGGGCGTTTGTGAACATTACCCCGCAGGTGCGCGAGTGCCTGGCCGAAAGCGG
>JAIMAR010000071.1 GCA_023511855.1 Bryobacteraceae bacterium | reverse complement strand
GCACCCAAGGGCGAGCTGTCGGCGCAGATGATGCCGCCGATCCGCGTGGTGGATACGATCCTGCCGCTGAAGATGACCAGCCCCAAGCCCGGCGTGTACGTGTTCGACATGGGGCAGAACTTCAGCGGATGGGTGCGACTGCGGGTGCGCGGGCCGCGCGGCACGGAGGTGCGACTGCGCCATGCCGAGCTGCTTTATGAGGACGGCACGTTGAACGTGGAGAATCTGCGCACGGCGCGCGCCACCGACGTGTACTATCTGCGAGGCGATCCCGACGGCGAAGTCTACGAGCCGCGCTTTACGTATCATGGTTTCCGCTACGTGGAGCTCAGCGGCTACCCGGGCACGCCCAAGCCCGGCGACGTGGTGGGCGTGGTGGTGAACAGCGACGTGGCCGCCACCGGCGGCTTCACCGCCTCCAAACCCATTCTGAACGAGATCCAGCGGCTGGTTTATTGGGGCACGCGGTCCAACCTGCACAGCATCCCCACCGATTGCAACCAGCGCGACGAGCGGATGGGCTGGATGGCGGACGCGCACTTGGCCGCTGAGAGCGCCATTTACAACTTCGACATGGCGGCCTTCTACACCAACTTCCTGCGCAACATCCGCGACGTGCAGGCGAGCGACGGAACGGTGACCGATACGGTGCCCCATGTTTGGGGACGGCGCCCCGCCGATCCGGCCTGGGGCGCGGCCTATCCTTTGATGGCGTGGTACATGTACCTGTACTACGGCGACCGGCGGATTCTCGAACAGCACTATGAGGGGATCAAGGCCTGGACGGAATTTCTCAAGAGCCGCGCCGAGGACGGCATCGTGCGCTACTACTATTACGGCGACTGGGTGCCTATTGAGCGCACGCCCGGCCCGCTGGTCTCGACGTTCTACTACTGTTGGAGCGCGGACATCACGGCGCGGGCGGCTCTGATTCTGGGCAAGACCGATGAGGCCGAGGAGTATCTGAAGCTGGCCGCCTCCATCCGGCAGGCCTTCCACCGCGAGTTCTTCAATCCAGCCACCGGCTCCTATGCCAACGGGACGCAGACCGCAAACCTGCTGCCGCTGTATCTCAACATCGTTCCCGACAACCTTCGGAGCGCGATTCAATCCGACTTGATCGGCGACATTGTTTACCGCAACAACACGCACTTGACGACGGGCATTGTGGGGACCAAGTACCTGCTGCCCTTCCTCACGCGGGTGGGGCGATCAGATCTCGCTTATGAGCTGGCGACGCAGACCACCTACCCGAGCTGGGGATACATGATCTCCCGCGGCGCGACGACGCTTTGGGAGCTCTGGCAGGAAAAGACAGGGCCGTCGATGAACTCCCACAACCATCCGATGTTTGGCAGCATTGGGGCCTGGTTTTATAGCGCGCTGGCAGGCATCAATCCCGATGCCGGCGCTCCGGGCTTTGAAAGGATTCGCTTTGAGCCGCAGGTGGTGCGGGACTTGCAGTGGGTCTCCGGCTCGATCCAGACGACGCGCGGCGAGGTGAGCTGCGCCTGGCGGCGAGAAGAGCAGAAGCTGCGCATCGAGATCACGGTTCCGGTGGGCAGCGAAGCCGAGCTCCGCATTCCGAAGCTGGGGCGGGATGTGGTAACAATTACGGAGTCCGGCAAGCCGGTCTGGGGCAAAAGCGCTTTCCAGCCCGGAGTGCCCGGTGTTACCGGGGCCAAGGAAGAGAAGCAGGCGGTGCTGATTCAGACTGGCTCCGGGCGATACGTATTTGAGGTGCAGTAGGCCAGAGCGCGGCAGGCCGTATGCGCCCGCAAGTAAAGTCAACACGAGAGCAGCTCAGCAGCGTGGGTCACACTGGGGCGGAAATGGGCGGTGGGTAAAAGGGGCCGAGGCCGGCAGGAATGCCGGCCGCAGGCTAGAAAGCCTGCCCCACCAAAGCAGCCTGCATCACAAAAATGCGCCCCACGGGGCTGCTCGGGCCGATTTCCAGAAAGGGCTCAGAGGTACTTGCCCACCAGCAGCTTGAGTTTCTCGCGGGTGGCCTCGGGGATCGCCTTACGGTCAGTGATGATGGCGTTTTTCAAGGCGGAGCCGCAGCCGCAGTGGCGCTCGGAAGGCATGTTGGCCACGGCGTGCGCAACCACCTTGGCCGCATGATCGGCGTTTTGGTGCAGGTGGGAAATGATCTGCTCCACCGTGACGGCATCGTGTTCGGGGTGCCAACAGTCGTAGTCGGTGACCATGGCGACGGTCACGTAACAGATCTCGGCCTCGCGGGCCAGCTTGGCCTCCTGGAGGTTGGTCATGCCGATGACGTCCATTCCCCAACTGCGGTAGACGTTGGACTCAGCGACGGTGGAAAAGGCAGGTCCCTCCATGCAGAGGTACGTGCCGCCCTTCTTGGCGCGGACACCCACGGCCTGGCAGGCGTCATAGACCACGTCCGCCAGTTGAGGACAGACGGGGTGCGCGAAGCTGATGTGCGCCACCAGGCCTTCACCGAAGAAAGTGGAGGCGCGGCCGCGGGTGCGGTCGAAGAATTGTTCCGGGATCACAAAATCGAGCGGCCGGTGTTCTTCCTTCAGCGAGCCGACGGCGCTCAGCGAGAGGATGCGCTCCACGCCCAGGGCTTTCATGCCGTAGATGTTGGCGCGGAAATTCAGATCCGAGGGCATGATGCGATGGCCGCGGCCGTGGCGCGCCAGAAAAGCGACCTGGCGGCCCGCCAGGCGGCCCACCACGTAGCGGTCGGAAGGGGGGCCCCAGGGGGTGTCCACTGCGATCTCTTGCGAAGCTTCGAAGCCGGGCATGGAATACAGCCCGCTTCCGCCGATGATGCCGATGGTTGGTTGCAAGCGCATCTCCTGAAGTGGGGTGGATCAGAGAATCTGTTCGTGCTCTGCGTCCCAGCGGACGGTTCGTTGCCGGAGGTAGCTTTCCACCGCCATGCGGCAGGCTACTGACACGCGGTAGCCCAGTTCAAACGGGCAGGCGGGCTCGCGGCCGGAACGAATGCTGTCGAGAAAGTTTCGCATATGGGCGTTGGGTTCGGTTCGGGCGCGGCCCAGGACCTCCACCCCGTCGGGCTGGTTCACCTTTTGGGGAAGATAGCGGATCTGCTGGCTGCGGAGGATGGCCCCGTCGGTGCCGAGGACCTCCTCACTGCTGCCGGGCTGGCTGTTTCCGAATCCGGAGTCCCAACTGAACAAGAGCTGCTCGGAGTGCTGGAACGAGACGCTCATGGTGTCGGGGACCTCGCGCCCATCCTTCCAAAGGAAGACGCCGCCGGTCATGGCGGCGGCGGCGGGGATTTCCAGATTGAGCGCTTTATACCAGAAGGCGAGCTGCTGGCTGAGGCTCTCGAAGACGTTGCCGCCCGAGTAGTCCCAGTACAGGCGCCAGTTGGCATAACGGTGAGGGTCGAAGTCCCGCTTCGGGGCGTTGCCTAGGAATTGCGCCCAGTCCAGCGCCTCCGGAGTCATATCCGAGTAAACGGGGCGAACCCAAGGGGGTTTTCCGTGGGGCGTGTTCCGGAACATGTGGGCGTGGATGGCGGTGATCTTGCCGACTTTTCCGGAGGCCAGGAAGCTCAAGGCGTCTTCCATCAGACCCGAGCTGCACACCTGATGTCCCACCTGGAGCACGCAGCGCCGCTTGTGGGAAAGGGCGGAGCGGATGAGCCGCGCGTCTTCCAAAGTGAAGGCCATGACCTTCTCGACATAGACGTGCTTGCCGGCCTCCAGCGCCGCGGCGCATTGCGCGCCGTGGAGGTGCTGGGGGGTGGCGATGAGGACGGCGTCAATGGAGGAGTCGCCAAGCAAAGCCCGCGGATCCCGGTACAGTTTTGCGCCAGGGGCGGCTGCGCGGGCCGCTTCGAGCCGCCTAGTATAAACGTCGGCCACAGCGGCGGGCTCGACGCCGCCGCAGGCCAAGGCTTCCCGCAAGAGCTGGATGCCGCGTTCGCCGGCGCCGATGAGTCCCAGGCGCAGGCGCTCGTTGGCGCCAATCACAGAGGAAGGGGCGGCAAGCGTTCCAGCCAAGCCGGAAGCGAATTGGCTAATAAACTGGCGTCTGGAAGCCATAGAGCGGTTTCCCGAGAAGGCGCTCGGGAGCGCACAAACCCTTATCCTATCACCCTGGCCGGGTGAGGGGCGCAGGCTGCCTTCACGATGGTTGGGCGGTTAGCCGCCGCTGCTCTTGCGCTTGCGCCGCCGGAGCAAGTACAGGATGAGGATCGCCAAGGCGACGATGAGCAAAATCGCGGTCAATGCCTGGTCTTGCGGCACGAAAGGTTCCTCCCTTCTTGGCCTTCAGGGTGAATATAGCGCAATTTTGCAAAAAAGTCACTGAATTTGTGCCGGAATTTCCGGGCTGGCGGCCGATTTATTCGGCCAATCTGTCTTCGCCGGGTTCCTCGGGAAGGCCGCCGCCGTACTGGAGCCGGGTTTCCTCCTCGTAGCCGGGGATGCCCTCGCCCAGACCGATCTCGGGCTCCGGCGCGGGCTCCTCCTCAACGAGATCCTCACCGGCGATCTTGACCCGGCGGTAGTATTCCATGCCGGTTCCAGCCGGGATGAGGCGGCCCATGATCACGTTCTCCTTGAGGCCCCGCAAGTGGTCGACGCGGCCGTTGACGGCCGCCTCGGTCAACACGCGGGTGGTCTCCTGGAAGGAGGCCGCGGAGATGAACGAGTCGGTCGACAGCGACGCCTTGGTGATGCCGAGCAGCACGGTCTTGCCTTCGGCGGGACGTCCTCCGGCCTCGATCACGCGCTGGTTCTCCTCGCGGAACTTGAACTTGTCGACGACCTCTTCGGGGAGGAATTCGGTATCGCCGATCTCCTCCACTTTCACCCAGCGCATCATCTGCCGGACGATGACCTCCAGGTGTTTGTCGTTGATAGTGACGCCCTGGAGCCGGTAGACCTCCTGGATTTCGTTGACCAGATACTTCTGAAGCTCCTTTTCACCGAGGACGTGGAGGATGTCGTGCGGGTTGCGCGGTCCGTCCATCAAAGGATCGCCGGCGCGGACACGCTCGCCTTCCTGGACGCTGAGGTGAACGCCGCGGGGGATGAGGTACTCCCTTTGCTGCCCGTCATCGCCGACCACAAAAACGCGCCGCATGCCCTTGGCCATCTCGCCGAAGCGGACCACGCCGTTGATCTCGGCGATGACCGCCGTTTCACGGGGCTTGCGGGCTTCAAACAGCTCGACCACGCGGGGCAAGCCGCCGGTGATGTCCTTGGTCTTGGTGGTGGCGCGAGGGATCTTGGCCAGCACGTCGCCGGCGGAGACTTCATCGCCGTCGCGCACCATCAGGTGAGCGTGGGTGGGCATCAGGTAGCGCTTTTCCTCGGAGCGCCCGCCGCCGGCCGGCCGGATGATCATGGTGGGCAGGCGCTTTTCGTCCTGGGATTCGACGACCACCCACTGCGACAGGCCGGTGATTTCATCCAACTGTTCCTGCAACGTGACCCCTTCGATGAGGTCGCGGAAATGGACGGTGCCGCCCACCTCGGTGAGGATGGAGAAGGTGTAGGGATCCCACTCCAGCAGGACTTTGTTGGCGCTGACTTGGGCGCCGTCCTCGACCAGAATCTTGGCGCCATAGACGACCTGGTAGCGCTCCTTTTCCCTGCCCTTCTCATCCACGATGGCCAGCGTGCCGTTGCGGTTCATGGCGATGCGCTCGCCCTTCTTGTTCACGACGACGTTGATGTTGATGTAACGGACAAAGCCGTCGGACTTGGCGTCCTGCGTGGACTGCTCGCTGACGCGGGTGGCGGCGCCGCCGATGTGGAAGGTGCGCATGGTGAGCTGCGTGCCGGGCTCACCGATGGACTGGGCGGCGATGACGCCCACGGCCTCACCGCGCTCGACGAGGCGGCCGGTGGCGAGGTTGCGCCCGTAGCAGAGCTGGCAGACGCCGCGGCGGCTCTCGCAGGTGAGCACGGAGCGGATCTTGACGCGCTCAAGGCCGGCGGCCTGAATGGCGTTGGCCAGGTCTTCGGTGATCTCCTGGTTGGCGCGGACCAGAATGTTCTGGTCGTAGTCGTAGATGTCCTCCAGGGCGACGCGGCCGACGATGCGGTCTCGGAGAGGCTCGATGATATCGCCGGACTCCACGATGGGCTCGACCCAGATGCCGTCGGTGGTGCCGCAATCAAACTCGCTGACGATGACGTCCTGGGCGACGTCGACCAAGCGCCGGGTCAGGTAGCCGGAGTCGGCGGTCTTCAAGGCGGTGTCGGCCAGGCCCTTGCGGGCGCCGTGCGTCGAGATGAAGTACTGCAAGACGTTCAGGCCTTCGCGGAAGTTGGCGGTGATCGGGGTTTCGATGATTTCGCCGGAGGGCTTGGCCATCAGACCGCGCATGCCGGACAACTGCCGGATCTGCTGCCGCGAACCGCGGGCGCCGGAGTCGGCCATGATGTAGATGGGGTTCAGATAGCGGCCCGTACGGTCGTCCTCTTCCATGACCTTGAACATCTCTTCGGAGACGCGTTCGGTGACCTTGGACCAGATCTCGATGATCTTGTTGTAGCGCTCGCCGTGGGTGATGGCGCCTTCGGCGTACTGCGCTTGGACCTCCATCACCTGGCGCTGCGCCTCCTCCACCAATTGCGGCTTGGATTCGGGAACCACCATGTCGTCGATGCCGATGGAGATCCCGGCGCGGGTGGCGTAGAGGAAGCCGAGATTCTTGATCTCGTCCAGCATCTTGACGGTGGTCCGCAGGCCGAACTTCAGGTAGCAATACTGGACGAGCTGCGTGAGCCCCTTCTTCTTGAGCAAGCCATTGATGAAGGGCATTTCGGGCGGCAAGACATCCTTGAGGATGACGCGCCCGACGGTGGTGTCCATGTACTGCTTGTTGTAAGGGATCGGCTCGGTATGCAGGATGTTCTGATTGTCGAAAGCCTTGCTGAGGTCGATGACCGGGCCGGTGTAGCGCAGCTTAATGGGAGTCAGGGTCTCCACTTCGCCCATTTCCAAAGCGATCAGCACGTCTTCGACCGAGGCGAAGGTGCGGCCTTCGCCCTTGGCGCCGGGGCGGGCTTTGGTCAGGTAATACAGGCCCAGCACCATGTCTTGAGTTGGAACGGCGATGGGCGCGCCGTGGGCCGGCGAAAGGATGTTATTGGAGGACAACATCAAGGAGGCGGCCTCGATCTGCGCCTCGGGAGAAAGCGGGATGTGGACGGCCATTTGGTCGCCGTCGAAGTCGGCGTTGAAGGCGGTGCACACCAACGGGTGAATGCGAATGGCCTTGCCCTCGACCAGGACGGGCTCGAAGGCCTGAATGCCGAGGCGGTGCAGGGTAGGAGCGCGGTTCAGAAGGATGGGGTGGTCGCGGATGACCTCTTCGAGGATGTCCCAGACCACGGGATCCTGCGTTTCGACCAGTTCCTTGGCCTGTTTAATGGTGGTGCAATGGCCGCGCTGCTCCAGCCGGTGATAAATAAAGGGCTTGAACAGCTCCAGAGCCATCTTCTTGGGAAGGCCGCACTGGTGCAGCTTCAGCTCGGGCCCGACGACGATGACCGAGCGGCCGGAGTAGTCGACGCGCTTACCGAGCAGGTTCTGGCGGAAGCGGCCCTGTTTGCCCTTGAGGGTGTCGGAGAGCGACTTCAGCGGGCGGTTATTGGCCCCGCGCAGCACGCGGCCGCGCCGGCCGTTGTCGAACAAAGCGTCGACCGCCTCCTGCAACATGCGCTTCTCGTTGCGCACGATGACATCGGGCGCGTGCAGCTCGATCAGCTTCTTGAGCCGGTTGTTGCGGTTGATGACGCGGCGGTAAAGGTCGTTGAGGTCGGAGGTGGCGAAGCGTCCGCCGTCGAGAGGGACCAGAGGGCGCAGCTCCGGCGGGATGACCGGGATCACGTCAAGGATCATCCATTCGGGCTTGTTGCCCGACTTCCGGAAGGATTCGACCACGCGCAGACGCTTGGCGTATTTGAGCTTCTTTTGCTGGGAGACCTCGGTCCGCATCTTTTCGCGGATCTCCTGGCTGAGGGCCTCGACGTCCACCTTCTTGAGAAGCTCCTTAATGCCCTCGGCGCCCATCATGGCCACGAACTTGCCGGGGTAATCATGATCGAGCTGCCGCTTGCGCTCGTCGCTGATGACCTCGCCGCGGTTCAGATTGGGCACTTCGCCGGGGTCCACCACCACATAGGCCTCGAAGTAAAGCACCCGCTCCAGGTCGCGGAGGGTGATGTCAAGCAGGTAGCCGATGCGGCTGGGAAGCCCCTTGAAGAACCAGACATGGGAGCAGGGGCTGGCCAGTTCGATGTGGCCGAGCCGCTCGCGGCGCACCCGAGCCAAGGTAACCTCGACGCCGCACTTATCGCAGATGACGCCGCGGTGCTTCATCCGCTTGTACTTTCCGCACAGGCACTCCCAGTCCTGAACCGGGCCGAAAATGCGGGCGCAGAACAACCCGTCTCGCTCCGGCTTAAAGGTCCGGTAGTTGATGGTCTCCGGCTTGGTGACTTCGCCGTGCGACCAGCTCCGGATCTTTTCGGGAGAGGCCAGACTGATGCGAATCGCGTCGAAATCTGCGATCAGGTTGCTTCTGTCATACGGAGAAGACCGGTACAAAGCTGCCTCCTTTCGAGTCTTCCGCCGCCCGGCGGGGAGCGGCGGGGTCCGCTTAATCGGCCGCCAGGGCCGTGTCCGCCACTTCCCGCGGCGTCTTCATCAATTCCACATCCAAGCAAAGCGACTGAAGCTCCCGGATGAGCACGTTGAAGGACTCGGGAACACCGGGTTCGGCCGCCGCCTCGCCTTTCACGATGGCCTCATAGATTTTGGCCCGACCGTAGACGTCGTCCGACTTGGCCGTCAACAGCTCCTGGAGAATGTAAGCGGCGCCGTAGGCCTCCAGCGCCCACACCTCCATCTCGCCGAAGCGCTGGCCGCCGAACTGCGCCTTGCCGCCCAGCGGCTGCTGGGTGATCAGCGAATACGGCCCGATCGAACGCGCGTGGATCTTGTCGTCGACCAGGTGCGAGAGTTTGAGCATGTAGATGTAGCCGACCGTAACCGGCTGCTCGAAGGGCAGGCCGGTCATGCCGTCGTACAACTGAATCTTGCCGGAGGCGGGCAGCCCCGCCTCCTCGAGCTGTTTCTTGATATCGCGCTCGGTGGCGCCGTCGAAGACCGGCGTAGAGTAGCGCCGGTTCAGCTTGTGAGCGGCCCAGCCGAGGTGGGTTTCCAAGATCTGTCCCACATTCATGCGCGAGGGGACGCCCAGGGGGTTGAGGATGATCTCCACCGGGGTGCCGTCGGGCAAGTAGGGCATGTCTTCTTCGGGAACGATCTTGGCGATCACACCCTTGTTGCCGTGCCGTCCGGCCATCTTATCGCCGACCGAGAGCTTGCGCTTCATGGCGATATAGACCTTGACCAGCTTAATGACTCCGGGAGGGAGCTCGTCGCCTTTCTTGAGCTTGGCGATTTTCTCCTCGGTGATCTTTTCGAGCACCGTCACCTGGCGCGAGGTCATCTCCTCGATCTCGTCGATCTGCTCGTTGAGGCGCGGATCCTTGTCCTTCAGCTTCATGCGCTTCAGGTCCCGGGCCCGCAGCTTCTCGATGACGTCCCGCGTGAGAGGGGTGCCGCGCGTGACCAAGCGCTTATTGGTTTTCTCGTCGTGGAGGTCGGCGATGAGCTCCATGCCGCTAAAGAGGGCCTCCAGGCGCTTGGCTCGCTCGTCGTTGAGGATGCGTTTTTCGTCCTCCAAATCGCGGCGCAGGGCCTCGATTTGCTCCTCCAGGATGGCCTTGGAGCGCTCGTCGAGTTCCGCTCCCTTGCGGGAGAAGATGCGGCAGCCCACCACGGTGCCTTCGATGCCCGGCGGGCAGTACAAGGAGGCGTCCTTGACATCGCCGGCTTTCTCGCCGAAGATCGCCCGGAGCAACTTCTCCTCCGGGGTGAGCTGGGTTTCGCCTTTGGGGGTGACCTTGCCCACCAGGATGTCGCCGGGTTTTACGGAAGCGCCAATCCGGATGATCCCGCTGTCGTCGAGGCTCTTCAGGAAGCTCTCGGCGATGTTGGGGATGTCGCGGGTGATCTCTTCAGGCCCGAGCTTGGTGTCGCGCGCCTCCAGTTCGAACTCCTCGATGTGGATCGAGGTGTAGTAGTCCTCCTTGACCAGTTTTTCGCTAACGACCAGCGCGTCCTCAAAGTTATAGCCGCGCCAGGGCATGAAGGCGACCAGGACGTTGCGGCCCAAGGCCAGTTCGCCCTGATCGGTGCAGGGGCCGTCGGCGAGCACGTCGCCTTTGCGCACCCGCTGGCCTTCCTTGACGATCGGTTTCTGGTTGATGCAAGTGTTCTGGTTGGAGCGCTTGAACTTGGTCAGCGGGTAGATGTCGGCGCCGACCTCGCGCGAGAGCTGCCCTTCGTGGACATTGCCCTCGACGCGGACAATGATGCGCTCGGAATCGACCGAGTCGACGATGCCGGAGCGGCGGCACAAGATGACCGCACCGGAGTCGCGCGCGGTGACCGCTTCCATGCCGGTGCCGACATACGGGGCTTCAACGCGCAGCAGGGGCACGGCCTGGCGCTGCATGTTCGATCCCATCAGAGCGCGGTTGGCGTCGTCGTTTTCCAAAAACGGGATCAGACTGGCGGCCACCGAGACCAGTTGCTTGGGACTGACGTCCATGTACTGGATCTCTTCGCGCTTCATCAGCACGAAATTGCCCGCCTGCCGGGCGTTGACCAGCTCGGGGACGATGCGACCGTTTTCATCCAGCTCCACATTGGCCTGGGCGATGACGTATTTGTCCTCTTCCCAAGCCGACAGGTACTCGCAATGCGCTTCAAACTCGGGCGGGGTCTTGCGCGAACCGCATTCGCGGACGATCTTCTCGGCCTCGCTGCGGGGCAGGATCTGGCCGACCTTCAGCGAGGTGTCGCCCGGATTGGTAATGCGGACTTCGTCGATCACCACTCCTTTGACCACACGCCGGTAGGGGCTTTCGATGAAGCCGTACTCGTTGATGCGGGCGAAGCAGGACAGCGAGGAGATCAGACCGATATTGGGACCTTCCGGGGTCTCGATGGGGCAAATGCGGCCATAGTGCGTGCTGTGCACGTCGCGCACTTCGAAGCCGGCCCTCTCCCGAGACAGGCCGCCGGGCCCCAAGGCCGAAAGGCGCCGTTTGTGGGTGATCTCCGAAAGCGGGTTGGTCTGGTCCATGAACTGCGAGAGCTGGCTGGAGCCGAAGAACTCGCGGATGGCGGCCATGACGGGCTTGGCGTTCACCAGGTCATGAGGCATGGCCGTGGACATTTCCTGGTAAACGGACATCTTCTCTTTGATCGCCCGCTCCATGCGCACCAGACCGATGCGGAACTGGTTCTCCAACAGCTCGCCGACAGCCCGCACGCGGCGGTTGCCCAGATGATCGATATCATCCTCGCTGCCGATGCCCTTGCGCAGCTTGAGCACGTACTTGATGGTTTCGACGAAGTCCTCCACATCCAGGGTGCGGCGGTCCAGGGGGTTCTTGCCCTGGTTTTCCGGCTGGGCGGCCCAAGAAGCGGGGGCGTAATCGGCGCTGCCGTGGAGCTTGATGTTGAACTTCATGCGGCCCACGCGGGAGAAGTCGTACTTGCGGGGGTCGAAGAACATCCCCTGGAACAACTGCATGGCGGTATCCAGCGTGGGCGGATCGCCGGGCCGCAGCTTGCGGTAGATTTCCAGCAGGGCGTCGTTCTGGGTCTTGATGGGGTCCTTCTTGAGCGTCGCCGAAATGACGTTCCCCACCTCGTCTTTTTCAGGGAAGAAGACGTCGAAGTGCGGGATGCCGGCCTCCAAGAAGGCCTCGATCGCGGACGATGTGAGCTCCTCATTGGATTCGAGGAGCACCTCGCCGGTGGACATGTCGATCACGTCAGCCGCAGCGAAGGCGCCTTGCAGGTCGCTCGGGGCGACCTCGACCTGTTCGATCTTGGCCTTCTGAAAATCCTTCAACATGGGGGCCGTGACCTTCTTACCGGCCGCCAGCAGCTGTTCGCCCGAACGGGAGACAACCGGGTACGACACCCGCACGCCCACCAGCCCGCTGTCCACACGCCAGAACAGCCGCTTGTCCTTGATAACGATGCGGTCGACCTTGTAGAA
The DNA here is from genome assembly GCA_023511855.1 of Bryobacteraceae bacterium. GTDB lineage: Bacteria > Acidobacteriota > Terriglobia > Bryobacterales > Bryobacteraceae > JAIMAR01. Next base: position 4,362 of record JAIMAR010000071.1, on the reverse strand, counting down.
AGTGCGCAGGATCTGCTCGTCGGTCTTCAGGCCGAGAGCGCGCAAAAACACCGTCCCGTAAAACTTCCGCTTACGGTCAATGCGGACGTAGAGCAGGTTCTTGTTGTCGTATTCGAACTCGACCCAGGAGCCGCGGTAGGGGATGATCTTACCGAGATAGTAGCCCTGGTTCGGGATCTTCTCGAAGAACACGCCCGGGGAGCGGTGAAGCTGGCTCACAATGACCCGCTCGGTGCCGTTGATGATGAAGGTTCCGTTTTCGGTCATCAACGGGATCTCGCCGAAGAAGACCTCCTGCTCCTTGATGTCGCGAACCGTGCGTTCGCCGGTCTCCGGATCCTTGTCATAGACCGTGAGGCGGATGGTGACCTTGAGAGGCGCCGCGTAGGTCATTCCGCGCTCTTCGCACTCGGCGCGGTCGTACTTGAGCTGGAGGCTGACCGGATCCCCGCACTTGTTGCAGAAAGTGACGATGTTGGGATTGAAGGTCCCGCACTTGGGGCAGAGAACCTCTCCGGTGTGGTAAGGGTCGGTGCGGATGTAAGCGCCGCAGCCCGGATTGCGGCAGGTGGTCCGCAAATGGTTTAGCCCCTTCAGGTTGCCGCACTTGCACTCCCAGTTGCCGATGGAATAATCGACGAACTCCAGGGTGCTGAGGCCTCGGAAATCGGAGATCGGGAAGACCGAGGTAAAGACACTCTGCAAACCGGTGTCTTCGCGTTCGGCCGGGAGCAGATCCATTTGCAGGAACCGCTCATAGGATTTTTTCTGGACCTCGATCAGGTTCGGGATCGGGATCGTGGTCTTGATCTTCGAAAAATCAATTCGCTCACGGCTGGCGCCGGTGACCGGCTGTTGCATCTTAACTCTCCCAAAGACCGATAGGCCGCTACACGACGGCGACTTTGTTCAATAGGCCGCGCAGCCGGCAGCCGGGCGCCATCGCGGGACGGCGGCCGACGGCCGGCCTGAGGTGGACAGAACAACTCGGGCTCGCGCAAAAGGCAGCGGCCGAGTGATTCAAACCGTGTGAGTTGAATGACAGAACTGCGTACGGACTCAGCGTCCGCCGCCTTGGGAATAAACCCACTTCCGGAACCGGAGCACACCACGCCTTTTGAGGCGCAATCGATCCGTGCACGCAGAAAGCGCGGTTCACAGGTGACAACTCAGACTCGGCTCCGGCAGAGACAGCAAGAAGTATAGCAGACTGGCCCCCTCCCGTCAAACACACTACCAACTCCAGGGTCCCGGGGACCCTCCCAAGGCTACTTCACCTCGACGGTGGCGCCGGCCTCGACGAACTTCTTTCGGATCGCCTCAGCCTCCTCCTTGCTTACGCCTTCCTTGATCGGCTTAGGCGCGGAGTCGACAAGCTCCTTCGCCTCCTTCAGGCCGAGGCTGGTGACCTCGCGAAGCACCTTAATCGTGTTAATCTTGTTGGCTCCGGCCGAGGTCAAAATGACCGAGAACTCGGTCTTTTCCTCGGCCGCGGGGGCTGCCGCGCCGCCGGCTGCCGGGGCCGCGACGGCCACAGCGGCTGCCGCTGCCGACACCCCGAATGCTTCCTCGATGCCTTTGACCAGTTGCGCTGCCTCCAGCAGCGTCAAACCTTTGATTTGTTCCAGAATCGCGTTAACGTCCGCCATTGTTGTTAAACTCCTGATCCTTATGCCGCAAATTTGTTTTCTTTGATAGCCTCGTTTAAGGCGACGGCCAGGTTGCGGGCCACGCCATTGAGCGAGGAGGCCAACCGCTGGGCCGAACTATTGACCAGCCACATGAGCTTGGCGATCAGCTCCTCCTTCGAGGGCATGTTCGCCAACTCCTGGATGGTGGCGATGTCGATCACGCGGCCTTCCACCAGGCCGGCCTTGAATGTGAAAGTGGGATTGGCCTTGGCGTAAGCCGTCAGAGCTTTCGCCAGGGCCACCGGGTCCGTCTCAGTGTATGCCAGCGACGTCATGCCGGCGAGGTTTTGCAGCACCGGCTCCGCCTTGGTGCCTTGGGCGGCCTTCTCAGCCAAGTTGTTCTTGACCACGCGGTATTTGCCGCCGGCGGCGCGGACCGCCTTGCGCAGCTCGAAATCCTGGGCAACGGTGAGCTTCTCGAAGCTGGTCACGAACAGGTGGTTGGCGCGTTCGAGCTCTCCGTGCAAAAACTCAGCTTCCCGGCGTTTATCTTCGCGTTTTTTCATGAAGCACCTGCTACTGTACCCTTGTGTTAAACGGCGTCACATCCAGCGGGACGCCCGGCCCCATCGTGGAACAGATCGTTGCGCTGCGCACGTACTTGCCTTTAGCGGCGGCCGGTTTGGCCCTCAGCACCGCCTGAATTAAAGCCTGCGCGTTCTCTACCAGCTTGTCTTGAGCGAAGCTGGTCTTGCCGACAGGGACATGCAGCACGCCGGTCTTGTCGACGCGGAACTCGACTTTTCCGGCTTTGACCTCTTTGACCGCCCGCTCGACATCCATTGTCACGGTGCCCGTCTTTGGGTTGGGCATCAGTCCGCGGGGGCCCAGCACCTTACCGAGCCGGCCTACCGAGCGCATCATGTCAGGCGTGGCGATCACTGCGTCAAAATCCAGCCAGCCTTCCTGCTGGATCTTGTTGACCATCTCCTCGCCGCCCACAAAGTCGGCGCCGGCTTGCTCGGCTTCCCGCTGCTTGTCGCCGGAGGCAATCACCAAGACGCGCTTGGATTTGCCCAGCCCGTTCGGCAAAACAACCGTGCCGCGGACCATTTGGTCGGCGTGTTTGGGATCCACGCCCAGACGCATGTGCAGTTCGACGGTTTCATCGAAGTTCGCGAACTTGATCCGCCGCACCAGGGGAACCGCTTCTTCCAGAGCGTAGGCGCGCTTTTCGATCTGCTGCGCAGCGTTCCGGTATTTCTTGCCTTGTTTGTGTGCCATGTGTTGACCTGGTCCAAACGGCAGGGACAAACGGCGCCCCGCCTCCCAATGCTACGAATGCCTGAAAAATGTCAGGATGCTATGCATTTTACCACAGACCGGAGCGCTAAACCACATCCACGCCCATGCTGCGCGCGGTGCCCTTCACCGAACGGATGGCGGCCTCCAGGGTGTGGCAGTTCAAATCCGGCATCTTGATCCGGGCGATCTCTTCCACCTGTTTTTCCGTAATCTTGCCGACCTTTTGCTTGTTGGGCTCCGGCGAGCCCTTAGCCAGGTTGACTGCCCTCTTGATCAGGACCGGCACCGGCGGCGTCTTGGTCACGAAGGTGAAAGAACGGTCCGCGTAGATGGTGATCACCACCGGGATGATCAAACCCTCCTGATCCTTGGAGGAGGTCTTGGCGTTGAACGCCTTGCAAAACTCCATGATGTTGACACCCTGCGGACCCAGCGCGGTTCCGACCGGAGGGGCCGGCGTGGCCTTCCCGGCCGGGATTTGCAACTTTACTTGCGCAGTAACCTTCTTTGCCATCGAAATCCTCTACTCTTTTCAAGCGCGGCTTGTGCGGAGGCGTTTCGGTCTGGACCGCAAGCCCGCCGCTCTAACCGGCCGCTGCTAAACCTTTTCCACCTGCCAAAAATCCAGTTCGACGGGCGTGGCCCGCCCAAAAATGGTCACCAGAACCCTCAGCGTGTTCCTCTCGGGGTTGACTTCGTCCACCTTGCCCGTAAAGCTGGTAAACGGCCCGTCGATGATCCGCACGGTCTCGTTCTTTTCGAACGACAGCTTGGGCCGCGGACGGTCGGCTGAGGCGCTCTGCCGGTAAAGAACTTGATTCACCTCGTCGGCGCTGAGCGGCACCGGGGTGTTTCCGCCGCCGACGAATCCGGTGACGCGGGGAGTATTCTTGACCGCGTGCCACAGCTCATCGCTCATTTCCATCTCGACCAGCACGTAGCCGGGATAGAGAAGACGCTTGCTGGTGACTTTGCGCCCTCCCCGCATCTCAACCACTTCTTCGGTGGGGATGAGAATCTGGCCGATCTTGTCGGCATAGCCAAAGGCTTCGGCGCGGGTGCGCAACGACTCGGCCACCTTCTGCTCAAAACCGGAGTACGTGTGAAGGATGTACCACTGCTTGGCCGGAGGCGGCGGAGTTTCGGGCGCGGTCTCAGAAGCGGTTCCAACCTCCGCCTCCGGCGATTCGGCGACGGTTTCCGTCTCCGGCTGCTCGGCCGCAAGTTCCGAGGAGTCCGCCTCAAGCCCGGCCACGGGACTTTCTTCCCCTTCCTGGGATACGAAGTCCGCGGGCAATTCTTGTGTTTGCCCAGCCACGCTGTTGTCGATCTCTTGCTCGTCCGCCATGGGACCCCCGCTTATTTGGTCAGCGCCAGGTAGAGCCGGGTGAGCGTGCTCGTCAGGATGAGGTCCACCACCCAGAAG
>JAIMAR010000070.1 GCA_023511855.1 Bryobacteraceae bacterium | reverse complement strand
GCTGCCAATCACTCGAAAGTATACACCGCAGAGCCTGCGGGCGATTGTGCTCGCGTTGCCCGCCCCACAGCCGCGCGGCTGCCGGAATACGGCTCACTTCATCGCCACCGCCGCCGCAGCTCCCGCCGCCGCGATGATCCCGTCCTGCTGGCTGGTGACGCCGCTGACCCCAATCGCTCCGATGAATTCCCCGCCGTTGATCAACGGCAGCCCGCCCTCCACCGGCGCAATCCACGGCACCTTGAGCACCGCGGTGTTGCCTTTGGCCAGCCGGTCCTCAAACTCCTTGGTGGGACGCTTGAAGCCGATCGCTCCGCGGGCCTTAAATTGGGCCACTTCGATGCTGGCGATCTGGGTCCCATCCATTTTCTGCAAATAGACAAGGTTGCCGCCGTCATCGACGATGGCGATCACCACGTTCCAATTGTTCTTCCGGGCTTCGGCTTCCGCGGCGGCGGCAATCTTCTTCGCCGCCTCCAGGGTCAGCGCTTTCTTGGTGGTAAGTTGACCGTACCCCGCGGCGGGCAGCCAGATCAGCAGTAGGGCCAGCCACGCCATCCGATAACAACAACGCACAGTCATCGACGCTTCCTCCTCCAGCGAAGATAGCACGGGCACGGCGTGTATTTTCTATACGCCGCCATCCCTAAGAAGGAAGACAAGTAATTGAGATTCAAGGCTCAGTCATTCTGGAATGCCGATTGCTGCCACAATGGGTTGACGGCTTGCGAAGCAAACCAATGGTTTGTTGACGCTGCCGCTCAAAATGGAGGACCTATGAAGACCGATTGGCGTATCGTTCTCGCATTGCCGCTACTGGCGGCCCTGCTGATGAGTGGATGCAAGCAGCCTGGCGCCCAAACCGAGACCGCTCCGGCGGCCCAGCCGTCGGCGGCCGTCCCACCGCAACCCGGACAAGGCGGGCCCTCCGCGGCTGCTCCAGCGTCATCTCTTGCCCAGACCAAAGCGGCAAGACCCTCCCCGGCGAGCCAGGCCGCCACCCCACAGGCCTCAGCGCCGCAAGCCGCAGTCCCTCAAGCCGCGCAGCCGCCGGCTCCACCCCAGCCGGTCGTGCTGCCCGAGGGCACGCAGTTGAGAGTGCGCGTGATCCCCACCCTGTCCACCGAAACCCTCAAGGGAGGGGAGACCTTCGAGGCCACGCTGGCTGAGCCCTTGGAAATCGGCGGCCGAGTCATTGCTCCCCGGGGCGCCTCGGTCACCGGCAAAGTCGTCGAGGCCGACCCCGGCGGCCGTGTGCGCGGCGTGGCGCATCTTTCGCTGCAATTGAGCAGCCTTGCAGCCGGCGGCAAGACCGTCGCCATCGTCACCGACACCGTCACCCAGGAAGCGCGCGCCAGCAAAGGTAAGGATGCCGCCAAGGTGGGCATCGGCTCGGGCGTGGGCGCGGCCATCGGTGCGCTTGCGGGCGGCGGAAAGGGCGCTGCCATTGGCGCGGCTGCCGGCGGCGCGGCCGGCACGGGTGTCGTTCTGGCCACCCGCGGAGAGCCGGCGGTGGTCCCCAGCGAAACCGTGCTCAGCTTCACGCTTAAAGAGCCCGCGCGGATCCAGTAGCCGCGGAGTTCCACCGGCCGGCCCCATGCGGAAACCTCGCTGGGGCCGGTTTCCCGCCCGGAGCTGCCACCGAGCGGCTTCGCCGTCGTGGATAATACGGGTGGGGAGGATTGCCCTTGCGAGCGCTGGTGAAGAGCCGCCCGGAGCCGGGTCTGTGGATCGAAGAGGTCCCCATTCCGGAACCCGGCATCAACGATGTTCTGATTAAGGTCCTGCTGACGGGCATCTGCGGGACTGACCTTCATATCTACAAGTGGAACGACTGGGCCCGCGCAACGGTGCCCACTCCCATGGTCATCGGCCATGAGTTCGTCGGAGAAGTCGTGGCCACCGGCTCCAATGTAGCCGACTTCCAGCCGGGCGACATCGTTAGCGGCGAGGGCCATGTCGTCTGCGGCCGTTGCCGGAACTGCATGGCGGGCCGCCGTCACTTGTGCGCCAACTCCCGCGGGCTGGGGGTCCAGCGGCCTGGCGCCTTCGCCGACTACGTGGTGCTGCCCATGACCAATGTCTGGCGCCACCGGCAGACCGTGCCCCTGGAGATCGCCGCCATTTTCGATCCTTTCGGCAACGCCGTCCACACAGCCCTGACTTACAGGGTGCTGGGCGAGGACGTGCTTATCACCGGCGCCGGTCCCATCGGCATCATGGCTGCGGCGGTCGTGCGCCACGCCGGCGCCCGCTACGTCGTCATCACCGACGTGAACCCCTACCGGCTGGAGCTGGCGCGCAAGATGGGCGTTACACTGGCCGTCGATACGCGCCAGGACCCGCTGCCGGAGGTCCAGAAACGGCTCCGGATGAAGGAGGGCTTTGACGTCGGCCTCGAGATGTCCGGCAACCCCAACGCCTTTCGCGAAATGCTGGCCAACATGTGCCACGGCGGGCGCATCGCCTTGCTGGGCTTGCCCGATGGCGAAATGGCCATCGACTGGAACCGCGTCATCTTCAACATGCTCACCATCAAGGGCATCTATGGCCGGGAAATGTACGAGACCTGGTACATGATGACCGTGATGATCGAATCCGGTCTGGACATTACCCCCGTGATCACTCACCGGCTGGCCTGGCACGAATTTGAGAAAGGCTTCGCCGCCATGGAGTCCGGGCTGGCCGGCAAGGTCATATTGGACTGGAGGGTTTAGGAGGCTGCCATGCTTGGGTCCGTCGAAACCGAGCTGCGCGCAACGCTACAGGAGATCCAGAGCGCGGGACTTCTCAAGAAGGAGCGGGTGATCGAGGGACCGCAAAAAGCCCGCGTGAAGATCCCGCAAGGCGAGGTGCTCAACCTCTGCGCGAACAACTATCTCGGCTTGGCCAGTCATCCGGAGGTGATCCGCGCCGCGCATGAAGCCCTGGACCGCTGGGGCTTCGGTATGGCCTCCGTGCGTTTCATTTGCGGCACTCAGTCCGTGCATAAGGAGCTCGAGCGGCGCATCAGCGAGTTTCTGGGAACCGAGGATGCCATCCTTTATACATCCTGCTTCGACGCCAACGGCGGCTTGTTTGAAACTCTCCTCGACGAGCGGGACGCCGTCATTTCCGATGAGCTGAATCACGCCAGCATCATCGACGGCATCCGCCTCTCGAAGGCCAAACGGTTCCGCTATCGCAACTCCGATATGCAGGACCTGGAAGCCAAGCTGCGTGAGGCGCAGGGCGCGCGCCGCATCCTGATCGCCACCGACGGCGTCTTCTCGATGGACGGCTACATCGCAAAACTGCCCGAAATCTGCGCCCTGGCCGAACGCTACGGCGCCATGGTCATGGTCGATGACTCCCATGCCGTCGGATTCCTGGGCGAACGCGGCCGCGGGACGCCCGAGTACTGCGGCGTCAACGGGCGCGTCGACATCTTGACCGGCACCCTGGGCAAAGCCATGGGCGGGGCTTGCGGAGGCTACACCGCCGCCCGGCGTGAAATCGTGGAGTTGCTTCGCCAGCGTTCCCGGCCCTACCTGTTCTCGAACTCGCTTCCGCCGGTGGTCGTTGCTACGACGCTCAAGGCATTCGACCTCATAGAGCAATCCGGCGATTTGCGCCGCCGCCTGTGGGAGAACACCCGGATGTTCCGCGAGGGCATGATGAAGCAAGGCTGGGACATCCTGCTGGGAGAGCATCCCATCGTGCCCGTGATGATCGGAGACGCGGTGCGGGCCGTGCGCCTCGCCGAGGCTCTACTCGCCAAAGGGGTCTACGTGGTGGCGTTCTCCTACCCGGTCGTGCCCCAGGGAAAGGCCCGGATCCGCGTGCAGATCTCGGCGGCCCACAGCCGCGAGGACCTGGAATTCGCCATGGCGAAGTTCGCCGAGGCCAAATCCGAGCTCGGATTTTAGCGTGGGGCTGCCGCCACGGACATCTATAGGAGTCCGTGGGAAGTCTCGCGCGCAAAGCATTGATACACTGAAGAGAGGAGACGCCATGACCGCCAAAAGAAGCATTCTCACGCTCTGCATCGCTGTAATCGGAGTGCTCGTGTTGTCCCTCATCCCGCTTGCTGCCGAACAAGGCGGCGGCGGTTACCTGAAAGTCAAGGCGCAGCCCGGACGGACTGGCGTATATCTGGACGGGAAATATCTCGGCCCTGCGGCCAATTTCCGCCGGGCCCGGACTTACGCCGTGCCGGCTGGCGAGCATGAACTGTTGCTCCGAGAGCCGCGTTACGAAGACTATAAAACCACCGTCCGTATCGAGGCCGGACGCACAACCACCATCACCCAAGCGATGAAACCCTTGCAGCCGCCTACTCCGCCCTTCGGCAAGCTGCGCTTCGTTGGGTTTGAAAAGTACTGCGCGGTCTACGTGAACAACGGCTACATGGGCCATTGCGACGAGTTCAATGCCTTCTGGCAGGGATTGAAGCTGAATCCTGGAAACTACGAGGTCAAAGTCGTTTCCACCAAGGGTGAGACTCTGCTTCAGCAGAAGGTGAGCCTGGCCGCCAACCAGACCATCAAGCTGCGGGCACAGTAAGGGTACGGCGCCCGTTCCCAAGCGTTCCGTTTCACTGGCTCTGCCGGTGTGCGAGCGGGGGTTAGCGCTGTCTACCTGGCCGTGCTCTTAACTTGCCCGCTTCCACTTTTTCCGGCGCTGGTAAGAACGCGCCAGCTCGATGTAGACGCCCAAGTCGCGGTCCAGGTCGGACTGCGTGCCGTCGAAGTAAAAGTTGCGGATGGGGATGCCCCCCAACTCCCGGCTGATCCGCGGGTAGATGGCCTCGCTGACGATCCCGTTCATGCAGGTGAACGGGCTGATGTCGATGATACCGTCGGCGCCCTTCTTAGCCAAGTAGATCGCCTTCCCGACATTCAGCACCATCTCGCCCATGGCCCCATCGGCCGGTAGGTACGGCCTGGCCAGCTCGAGAATCTCGCGAATCTCCGGCTCCTCCCGCCCGGCGAAATCCTCGCGGAAGGGAGCTAGCAGAACCTGCTCATCGTGATGCTGCACCCTTTGCCGGATCCAAGCGATGAGCCCGTCTTTGGAAATCAGCTTACCGTTGAGCCGCAGCTTGCGGAACGTCTCAGCGTTGGTATACCACACCCATTCGGTGATGTCGCTCAGCCACGCCTCCCCTCCGTACTCTTCCAGACGGCGCACCAGATCGTCGTTGGAGAACGTGTTTAGGCGGCAGAAGATCTCACCCACCACTCCGATCAGCGGCGTCGACGGGTCGCGATGAATCGGAACCGCACGGAACCGGTCGCGGCAGCGGATCAGGCTGTCGCGGATGTTCCGCAGTTGAACGGGCGGAATCGTAGGCGATCGTTCGATCGTCTGGCACAGATCGTCCAGGCACTCCTCATAGACCGCATCCACCGACCCCTTGCGCACCTCGTAGGGCCGGTACCGCAGCAACATCTTCTGAAGAATGTCCGCCGCGAGCAATGCCCGCCATCCGGTGCGCACGAAGGGCCGGGCCAGCTCGCCGAGGCCTTGATACGCATTGCTGCTGGTGGGAGAAAGAATCCCCGTACCCGAATAGCCGTTGAGGTCCAGCACCCGTCTCAGGTACGGAGCGTATTGCCCGAAACGACACGGGCCGTCGGCGGTGGGCATGAACAGAAGAATCCGGCTCGGATCCACGTCCGGCTGCTCCAGTAACTTCATGAAATCGCCGACCGTAACTTTGGCCGGATAACACTCGTCGCCCGAGGTGTATTTGGCCCCCAGCTCCCGGGTTCGGTCGTCCGAGGGCGGGACAATGTCGGCGTCGATTCCGATCGCCCGGAAAACGGACGCAAAGGCGCGCCCGCTGCCGTACGCCATCGGCGGGATGTAGACCTTCTTGCCCTCTAGTGGGCGGCCGCGGTCCTCGGTTGAACTTCCTGTCCCGATTGATAACATCGCAGAATTCCTTTGCTGTCCAGGTACGCTTCGCAGCGGGTCATGTAGCCGGCGTCATTGCCGTGCCCGTCGAACTGGAGCACCAGCAGAGGAGCTCCCAATGCCTCGCGGGTGAAGTGCTTGATGTAAGAGTCCGGCCCGCACTTGAAGTTCGTGATGTAGACCAGGTGCAAATTGGGACGCTCGCGCAGCAGCCGCGCCGTGGCCAGGATCTTCTGCCCGCTCGACCAGTACATGTTCGGATGCAGATCGCTCACCGGCTCCTTGCCTGTGACCAGAAAGTCGATGGGGATCACGTTGGCCCCATAGCGGTGGCGCAGCTTGCGCGGAATATCGCAGTTGATGTTGCGGTCGTAAATGTTATAGCCCCGCCCCACCAGCACCAGTCCCGGCTCGCCGGTCTCCTCCAGCCGCTTCAGCGCCGCTTGGCCGGCCTCCAGAAGCCGCTGCTGGAACTCCCTCTGCGCAGCATAGGCGGCGTCCACCGCCGCGTCGCTCGCCTTCCGGGAAACGCCCAGCTTCCGCACCGCCTCCGCCATCCCCCGCTTGACCGCTTCACGGCCCAGTTGGAAATGCAGCGTCGGCACGACAAAACGGTGCTGGTGCTCTTCCAGCCGCGGCGCGCTCTGCAACACGAACGGCAGCGTCTGGTTCCAAGGGCAGAAATGCGCAATGCAGGTGGAGCACTCATCCGACTCCGCGTCCAATACGTTGGGCGCCAGCACGTAATCCGCCCCCTGCTCGATCAGCCACCAGGCGTGCCCGTGCGCCACCTGAATCGGATAGCAAGGCTGCGCCAGGGCCAGTTCCACGCCGATCGAGGCGATCTTCTGGTCCGTGGGCGGTGACAGCAGCACTTCGAAACCCAGCTCGGTGAAGTAACGGTGCCAGAAAGGATACCGGTCGAAGATCGACATCGCCCGCGGAATCCCCATCCGCCGGCCGGCCCGCGCCGGCTTCACCGGGGCGGTCAGCTCCTCGATGACTTTCTCGCGGAAGGCGAACAAGTCTTCGATCACCGGCTTGCGCCCTGTGGTGGAAGGCTTCCGGAACTTATCCGAGCACTTATCGCCCCAGTAACTCTTCTGCCCTTCGATCGTAAATTCCTTGATGTCGCAGTAATTCGAGCAGGCCTTGCAGACGAAGTCCCGGGTGGCGATCGACAGCCGCGAAAGATCGTATCCTCGAAACTTCGACGGCGCGCCGGTGGCTAGATGCCACTGGCGGGCGATCAGCGCCATGCCGATTGCCCCCATGACCCCGTTGTACGGAGGCACCGTGATCGGTTTGTCCAGCAGGCAGGCGAAGGCCGCGGCCACGGCGTCGTTGTAGGCCGTCCCGCCTTGGAAATAGATCACCTCCCCAATCTTGCGGCCCCGCACCACCCGGTTCAGGTAATTGAGCGCGATCGAATAGGCTAAGCCGGCCACGATGTTCGGGACCGGCTCGCCCTTGTGCAGCCAGCCGGTTACGTCTCGCTCCATGAACACCGTGCAGCGCTCGCCCAGCCGGGTCGGCGAAGTGGAGGACAGCGCCAGCCGCGCGAATTCCCCTTTAATGCTGATGCCGAGCTTCTCCGCTTGCTCCTCCAGGAAAGAGCCGGTCCCTGCCGCGCAAGCCTCGTTCATGGCGAAGTCCACGACGACGCCGTTTTCGATCGAGATGAACTTCGAGTCCTGACCCCCGATCTCAAAAATGGTGTCCACCGTCGGGGAATTGCGCGTCTGGCAGACGTGCAGCGCGCCGGTCTTGTGGGCGGTGATCTCATCGTTGACTACATCGGCCCCCACCAGCTCCGCGATCAACTCCCGGCCCGAGCCGGTGGTGCCAACCCCCAGAATCTGGAGCCGGTGGCCCCACAGCCGCTCGATCTCCGACAGCCCCTGCTGTACCGCCTCCACCGGCCGCCCTGCCGTGCGCAAATACACGTCATGAATCACGCGGCCCCATTCATCCATGGCGACCACGTTCGTGGACACCGATCCGATGTCGATTCCCAGGAAGGCCGGGATCGGCTGGTTGCCCGGAGGCGGCTCGTACGGCGTCACCGTATCGCGAAGGAGAATGACCTTCTCCATCGACAGCGGCCGTACCGCCTGAACCGTGGTCTCCGATTCGTGCTGGTTCAGCTTGTGTATGTCCCGGAAGCTGCGCTTGCGGCGCTCTTCGCTTTCCAGAATCGCCGCGCCCACCGCTCCGCACCAGGCGTACAGCTCCGGAACAACGAGCTCTTCCTCCTTCAGATGGAACGCCTCGCGCAGCGCGCCGGTGACGCCCGCATTCTGGCTCACCGCTCCGATCAGAGCCACCGGCGTCGTGATCTTGCGCCCCTTGACGATGCTGCTCTTGAAATTGCGCGCCACCGCGTCGCACAATCCGCGCAGGATCTCCGGCGGGGTATATCCCTTCTGCTGCGCGTGGATCATGTCCGACTTGGCGAACACCGAGCAGCGCCCGGCGATCCGGGCCGCGCAACTGGCCGTGCAGACGATCGCCCCCACCTCCTCGATGGAGTAGTTCATTCGCAGCGCCTGCTGATCCAGGAAGGAGCCTGTGCCTGCGGCGCACTCCCCGCTGCGGTCGTAATCGGCAATCCCCAACCGCCCGGTTTCCGGATCCGGCTCCAGACGGATGTACTTGGAGCTCTCCCCGCCGATCTCAAACACCGTGCGGATCGACGGGTAGAACTCGGCAAACATCCGCGCGATGGCCTTGAACTCGTTCTCGAAGTAAATGCCGAGAATCTTGGCGATCACGCGGCTGCCCGAACCCGTCACGCGGATCCCTTCAATCCGCTTCTCTGGGATGACCTCGTAAAACTCTTGCAGCAGGTCGAAGGTCGATTGAATCGGGCTCCCCAGGATCCGCCGGTAGGCTGAAATCACCAGCGGCAGCGGGCCCTTGGGCGTGCTCCACTCCGTGAAACGGAAGCTCGAGTTCGCCTTGCACAGGCTCTGGAGCGAAGCGCGGTCCTCCGGCGTCCCCAAAGCGGCCAGCTTCAGACTGATGGCGCCGATGTCCAGACCGAGGTTAATGCCCATTCAACTTCAATGATATCTGAGGGCAGGCGAAAAAGAAGCAAATCAGATCCGAACCGCTCTTTTTTTACATTGAACGTCGGCGAAAACGCCTTGAACGGCGATCCGCTCCTCGCCCCGCTCCTGTAAGCCCGCTAACGATTTGCTAGCCTGTTGCTTTCCGGAGACTTCGCCATGACCACGCAAGCCACCTACGATGACGTAAACCTGGTCTTGAGATTGTACGAGTTGCGCCGCGAAACCAAACTTCGCGCGGCGCGGGAATGGTTCGCCGGCACGCTGCGTGCCCGCACGCTGGAAGAGCTCGATCAGGCCTGTCCGGAGGGCTCGGAGGCCTCGGCCTACTTCCGCATGGTGGTGAGCTACTGGGAGATGGTCGCTTCCTTCCTCACCGGCGGCGTCCTCCACGAGGAACTCTTCTATCAAAGCGGCGGCGAAATGCTCTTGGTGTGGGAGAAGATCAAAGACCTGCTCCCCGCCTTGCGCCGGCGCCACGCCAACCCCCTGCTGTACCGCAATCTGGAGCAGGCTGCCGGACGCTACATCCGCTGGCTGAACCAGCAGGCCCCCGGCGCCTACGACAACCTCGCCGCCCGGATTCGCGACACGCAATCCGGCGCGTAGCCGGCCTGGCGGCCCGGCCGGTTCGCCCCATCCGCGGCCCCCTACTTTCGATAGGGTCCCGCAACTCCGCCGCCGGCTGGAATTGATATATACTCAGCAGCCAAGGAGGCGCCCTTGCAACGAAGAGAATTTTTAAAATCCTCCGCCGGCGCAGGCTTCGCCACGTTTACGGCCGCGTCCGCCCGCAGGGTCTACGGAGCCAACAACCGGCTCAACGTCGGACTCATCGGCTGCGGCGGGCGGGGAGTCCTGGTGGCCCGGCTCATGCGCGGAACTCCCGAAGATATCCAGGCGATGGCCCCGGCCAGCTACCGCGAAGGCAAAATGGACCCCCGGCTGGCGGCGCCCCGCAACGTCGCCATTAACGCCCTGTGCGACGTCTACGGCTCCCGCATGGAATCCGCCAAGCGCTGGACGCCCGAGGCCCGCACCTTCTCCGACTTCCGTAAGCTCCTCGAACAGAAAGACGTCGATGCCGTCATCCTCGCCACGCCGGACCACTGGCATGCCCAGATGCTGATTCTGGCCTGCCAGGCGGCCAAGGATGTCTACTTGGAAAAGCCGGTCATGTACCGCCTCCGCGAAGCCCGGCCCATGATCGAGGCGGTCCGCAACAACAAGCGCATCGTTATGATCGGCACCCAACACCGCTCCGGAGATCATTTCGCGCAAGCCGCCAAGATCGTCCAGAGCGGCCAGCTCGGCGAGGTCAAGTTCATCCGCGTCTGGAACTGCGTCCTCACCGGGGGCAACCCTCCCGTCCCCGACAGCGACCCGCCGCCCGACCTGGACTGGGACTTCTGGCTGGGGCCCGCGCCCAAGGTCCCCTTCAACCGCGCCCGCCTCAGTTACCGCAACTTCATGGACTACACCAACGGCATCATCAGCGACTACGGCAACCACCGCTTTGATTCCGTCCACCAAATCATGGGCAAGGAGATCCCCATGAAAGTCTCCTCGAGCGGCGGGCGGCTCAGCCGTCTAACCGCCGGCGACATCCTCGACTACCAGCTCGCCACCTATGAGTACCCGGACTTCCTCCTGAGCTACGAAGCCATCATGTATAACGGCCATGGCGTGGGCGGCCGCACCCCAGGCATGCGCTACTACGGCATGCGCGGCGAGTACGACCGCCCGCATGGCATGGCCTTCTACGGGACCAACGGCACGCTCTTTGTCGACCGCATCGGCATGGAAGCTTTCCCCCCTGTCACGGGCGGCCGCGGCGGTCGGGGCATGGCCGACGCGCCGGCTCCGCCCGCCGGCCAGAAGCCCCTGGAGCGCTTCTGGATGAACGAGGACGAGCCCACCCCGCTCCACACCAAGAACTTCGTCGACTGCGTCCGGGAGCGCCGGGACCCTTCGCCCAACATCGAAACCGGTGTTCGCGCCACGGCGATCTCGCTCATCGGCAACGTCGCTTTCTGGACCGGACGCAAGCTCACTTGGGACGACAAGACCTGGAGCTTCCCCGGCGACAAGGAAGCCGAGAAATACACGTTCCGGCCCTATCGCAAACCCTGGGATCTGGTGAAGATCGGTTGAGGCGCGTGGGCCTTTTGTGGGGCAGGCCTCCAGGCTGCGGCCGGCATTCCTGCCGGCCTTGGCCCCTTTCACCCACCACCCTCCTTTTGTTTCGCACGCCTTGTCCCGAGTTACTCGTGGCAACGTTCCGGCAGCGAACTCTCCCCGAATCGTAAAATAAGGTGTGACCCATTCTCGCGGTGAAACTTGTAAACTGCGCGTGGCAGCCGTGAGTTACCTGAACACCGTGCCGCTCGTCTGGGGGATGCTGCACGGCCGCCAGCGCGGGCTCTTCGACCTCTCCTTTTGCCTGCCCTCGGAGTGCGCCGACCGTTTGGAGTCCGGCCAGGCCGACATCGGCATCCTTCCCGCAGCCGAGCTGCCGCGGCTTGGATTGAAAATCATCCGCGGCGCGGGCATCGCCAGCCGCGGGCCCGTGCGCAGCATTCTGCTCATTTCCAAGGTTGATTTCCCCCAAATCCGCCTGCTCGCCGCCGACACCAGCAGCCGCACCTCCACCCAGTTGGCCCGCCTGCTGCTGGCGCGCAACTACGGAGCCTCCCCGTCCCTCGTCCCCTGTGCTCCGGACCTGGAAACCATGCTGCGGCAGGCCGATGCCTGCGTGATCATCGGCGATCCCGCGCTGCGCGTCGGCATCGAATACCT
This sequence comes from Bryobacteraceae bacterium, assembly GCA_023511855.1. Classification (GTDB taxonomy): domain Bacteria; phylum Acidobacteriota; class Terriglobia; order Bryobacterales; family Bryobacteraceae; genus JAIMAR01. The sequence goes on along the minus strand of JAIMAR010000070.1, from coordinate 4,743 downwards.
GCCCTACCGGGTCCTGGATCTGGGCGCCGAGTGGACTGCTTCCACCGGCCTCCCCATGGTCTTCGCCGTCTGGGCCGCGCGGGACGGCTGCGCGACGCCCGAAATCGAAGCGGCTTTTTTGGACTCCTGCCGATTCGGCAAGCAGCACATCGAGGAGATCGTGCGGCAGCACGCGCCGCCGCGCGGTCTGACCGAAGCCCTGGCGCGCGACTATTTAGCCAACCGCATCCGTTTGGAATTCGGGCCGCAAGAATATGAGGGCCTGGACTGCTTCCTGCGGGCCATCGCCGAGCTGCCTCAGCTCCGGGAGTCGCTGGAGGTGAAAACGTGCTGAGCCACAAGGAAGCCGTCGAGCTGCTCAAAGATCCTGACCTGATCGGCATCGGCATGGCCGCCGACGCCGTCCGGCGGCGCTTGCATCCCGAAGGCGTGGTCACCTACATCATCGACCGCAACATCAACTACACCAACTTTTGCAGCGAGTACTGCACCTTCTGCGCCTTCTACCGCCCTCTGGGCCACCCCGAGGGCTACATCCTGCCCAAAGAAGTCATCTTCCATAAAATCCAGGAAACCATCGAGCTGGGCGGCACCGGCATTCTCATGCAGGGCGGACTTCACCCGGACCTCAAGATCGACTGGTACGAGGATCTGCTGCGCTCGATCAAGCAGCGCTTCAAGATTCACCTGCACTGCTTCTCCTCGCCCGAAATCCTGAACATCGCCGAAGTCAGCGGCCTCTCCATCCGGGACACGATCGCCCGGCTCCGGGACGCGGGGCTGGACAGCATCCCCGGCGGCGGCGCGGAGATCCTCGACGACGAGGTGCGCCATCGCATCAGCCGCCTGAAGTGCAACACCGAAGAGTGGGCCGCAGTGCACCGCGAAGCTCACAAACTCGGCATGAAGACCACCGCGACCATGATGTTCGGCTGCGGCGAGACCCTCGAGCAGCGGGTGAATCACCTGGAAGTCGTCCGGCGCATCCAAGAGGAGACAGGAGGCTTCACCGCCTTCATCCCGTGGACCTTCCAAAAGGAGAACACGTCGCTCGGCCGCTTCGTCAAAGAAGAGGCCACCGCCGTGGAATACTTGAAAACCCTGGCCGTCTCGCGCCTCTATTTGGAGAACATTCCCAACGTGCAGGCCTCCTGGGTCACGCAGGGACTCAAACTCTGCCAAATCGGGTTGCGCTTCGGCGCCAACGACGTGGGCAGCGTCATGATCGAAGAAAACGTCGTGGCCGCCGCCGGCGCCCATAACTGCTCCACCGAAGAAGAGCTCCGGCGCATCATCCGCGACGCGGGCTTCATCCCTAAACAGCGCGATACCCTGTACCGCACCTTCTTCTTGAACTGACCCGATGAAAGACCCTCTGCGGCACGCGCAGGGCGAGTATTACACCCCACGCTGGCTGGCCGAATTGTGGCTGGACGAAGCCGCCTACGACGGCGTTCCGGGACGCCGTCTGCTCGATCCCGCCTGCGGCCCCGGAGTCTTCCTGGAAGCCGCCATCGCGCGCGCCCGCCGCTGGGGCCTGGAGCACGGCGAGCCGCCGCCGATGACGGCCCGCCGGATCCTGGCCGAGATCCACGGCTTCGAGCGCAATCCTGCCTCGGCCGCCTGCGCGCGCGCCGCCTATCTGGCGGCGATGGGAAAGTGCTCGGCCGGGCTGCGCCCACAGGAAGTCCCGGTCCGGACCGTTGACGCCCTCCTGAGCCCGCCCCAGGCCGACCCATACGATCTCGTCATCGGAAACCCTCCCTGGGTGCGTTGGGACTATCTGCCGGAAGACTACCGTCAGGCGACCATGCCCTTGTGGCGCCGCTACGGTCTGTTCTCCCTAAAGGGCTTCGCCGCCCTGTCCGGCGCAGGCAAGAAAGATCTCTGCATGCTCTTCACCTACGCCGCCGCGGACCTTTTTCTGCGCGAGGGCGGCATGCTCGCCTTCCTGGTGACCGAGGAGGTCTTCAAATCCAAGGGCGCCGGCGAGGGATTCCGCCGCTTCCGCCTGGGGGAAAACGGCCCACCTCTCGGCGTTGTGTCCGCGCACGATTTCACTCGCCTGCGGCCCTTTGCCGGCGCGGCCAATAAGGCTGCCGGAATCATCCTGGTCAAAGGTCGGCCCACCACCTATCCGGCCCCTTATTACCGCTGGCGCCGTGATGCGTCCGGCCAACCCGTCAAGGAGGTCTGGTGCGCGGAACCGGTGGACGGAGCGGCCGGCCCCTGGCGCACTTACGCTGCCGCCCATCCGCGCCCGTTCCCCGGCAAACAGAACGCCTACCAGCCGGTGCTGGGCGCCAACGCCAACCCGTACGGGGTCTTCTGGCTCGAAGTTTTGCGCGCACTGCCAGACGGACTGGTGGAGGTGCGAAACCTGCCCGAGCTGGGCAAGAGCTCCATCCCACCTGTCCAGGCCATCCTCGAAGCCGAGCCGGTCTATCCGGCTCTCCGCGGCGCGGACATCCAGCGCTGGCGTGCTCTGCCACGAGTGCATGCGCTGCTGGTTCAGAATCCCGCTGCCCGGGTCCCCTATCCGGAGTCGGAGCTGCGCTCGCGCTGGCCGCGCACTTGGGACTACCTGGAGCCGTTCCGCCAGACGTTGCTCGCGCGCGCTCTCTACCGCCGCTACCACCAGCATGCGGGAAGGCCCTTCTACAGCCAGTTCAACATCGGCCCCGCTCTTTTGTCCCCCTTCAAAGTGGTCTGGAAGAGGATGGCCGACGACCTGTGCGCGGCGGTAGTTTCCACTTGGGAGGGTCCGCTCGGATGCAAGCTGGCTGTACCCCTCGAGACCGTGTGTTTCATCGGCGTGGAGCGCGAGGATGAGGCCCACTATCTGTGCGCGCTGCTCAACGCGGCTCCCGCCCGGGACTTCGTCAGATCGTTCAGCGCCGCCGGCCGGGGATTCGGAACGCCCTCCGCCATCGCTCGCCTGCCGCTGCCGCGCTTCAACGCCGCCGACCCCCTCCACGTCGCCCTCGCGCGCGCCTCGCGCTTGAGTCATCAGTCGCCATCCCGCGCCCCCAGCGTGGACGAGCTGGCCGAACGCGCCCTCCGCGCCGGCGCCTGACGGCAGCCTGTCCCCCAGGAAGGTCTCGCGCCGCCCGCCTACTGTTCTCCCAGAAGCCGGAAGTACCGCGCCATCGCTTCAATGCCGCGGAAGAAGTTCGGCAGGTGAAACTTCTCGTTCGGCGCATGCAGATTGTCGTCCGGCAACCCGAAGCCCATCAGCACGCTGGGTATGCCCAGGTGCTGGTTGAACGCGCCCACGATCGGGATCGACCCGCCCGAGCGGATGTACACCGTCTCCTTGCCGAACACCTCGCTCATCGCCTTGGCCGAAGCCTGGATGAACGGATTCGCCGGGTTCACCAGCGACGGCGCAGCCCCGTGGATCAGCCTCACCTCGGCCGAAACGCCCCGCGGACGAACCTTCTGCACCGCGGCGCGGAATTGCTCCAGAGCCTCCTGAGGAGATTGATCCGCCACCAGCCGCATGCTGATCTTCGCCGTGGCCCGCGCCGGAATGACGGTCTTCGCGCCTTCCCCGGTGAAGCCGCCGCGGATGCCGTGCACCTCCAGCGTCGGCCGCGCCCAAACCCGCTCCAGGACGGGAATCTCCGGCTCGCCCACCAGCTCGGAAACCTCCATCTCCTTGCTCTTGTACTCTTCTTCGTTGAACGGCAGCCGCGCCCACGCGGCCCGCTCCTCAGGGCTGGGCGGCCGCACCCGGTCGTAAAAACCCGGAATCAGGATGTGTCCGTCGCGGTCCTTGAGGGCGGTCAGAATCTCGGCGATCGCCTGGATCGGATTCGGCGCAACCCCGCCGTAAACGCCCGAGTGCAGATCGTGGCCCGCTCCGCGCACCTCCAGCTCCAAATACACGATGCCCCGCAACCCCACGCACAGCGTCGGGAGGCCGGGCGCGAACATCTCCGTGTCGCAAATCACCGCGGCGTCCGCCTGAAGCCGGGCCGGCTTGGAAGCGACGTAGGCCTCGATGTGCTTGCCCCCGTACTCCTCCTCCCCTTCGATCAGAAAACGCACGTTGACCGGAAGCTTGCCTTCGGTCTTCAAGAAACCCTCTACGGCCTTGATCAGAATGTAGGTCTGCCCCTTGTCGTCGCAGGCCCCGCGGGCGTAAATGTTATCCCCGCGGATTTCCGGCTCAAACGGCGGCGACTTCCACTCCTCCAGCGGGTCGGGCGGTTGCACGTCGTAGTGACCGTAAAGCAGCAGCGTGGGCTTGCCGGGCGCGCCCAGCCACTCGCCGTAAACCAGCGGGTTCCCAGGGCCCTCGATGAGTTCAACCCCGTCGAGCCCCGCCTGCTGGAGCTCATCGCGCACGAACTCCGCCGCGCGGCGGATGTCCGGCTGATGTTCCGGCAGGGTGCTGATGCTGGGGATGCGCAGGAAGGCCTTTAAGCCCTCCAGAAAGCGGTCGCGGTTGGCGTCGTAGTAGCTCATACTCCTCCGATCATACGCTGAAGCTGGCTAAACGTGCTGCACGAAGCGCGCGTACGTGCCCGTCAAACCGAATGCCGCTTCGCGGCCAGCGGCGCGAGCAGCAATGTAAGCAAAACCAGAACCCACAGCCTTCCGCGGAACAGGTTGTAGTCCGCCAGCAGTGCGCTCCAGGGATGCCCGATGATGTAGTGCCCGAAGCCGAACTCAAACGCGACCGTGGCGGCGCACCAGCCGGCCCCAAGCCCCAGCCGCCGGCGGCGGGACCAACCC
>JAIMAR010000069.1 GCA_023511855.1 Bryobacteraceae bacterium | reverse complement strand
GCAGTAGGCATGACCGACCTGCTATTGGAAACGCCGCTCAGCGCCGAGCAGCGCGATTACGTATTGACGGCGCGAGCCTGCCTGGATGAGTTGGTGTCGCTGCTGGACCAGTCCCTTGAGTTGGCGAATCTGAGTCTGAGACCGGGCGCCGCCACCCCGCAGGAGTTTCAACTAAAGGAGGTCCTGCGAGCGGCGCTTCCCGGTTGGGCTGAAACGCCTCCGTCGGGAGGCCTTGCGATCGAAGCTTGGATGGCGCCGGACCTGCCTGAAACGGCATCAGGGGATGCCGTCCGGTTGCGCGAGCTGCTCTTGGAATTGATCCGCGCGGCGGCGGCGACGTGTCGCCATGGACAGGTTTCAGTCCGAATCTGGGGCGAACCCGCGGAGGGACTCCTGCGGCTCAATCTGCGAATCAAAGTCACCCCTGTGGAGGCTGCCGATTCCCCCCAGACCGGCTCGCCGGGTTCTTATGACCAGCAGAAATCAAGGCTCGGGGAACGCCGCAACGGCCTGCACCTGAGCTGGTCGCTGGCCTACGAGTTGACCCGCCTGCTGAACGGTTCCTTTTGGTTCGGCTCGGAGCCCGGCGAGGGTTGCGTATGCAAGTGCATTATCCCCCTCGCCCTGCCCAGCCAAGGCGAGCAAGGAACCGAAATGCCGATCGACGCTTGCGAACGAAAGGCCATCCTGGTGGTTGAGGACAACGAGGTCGCCCGCCGCGTGGTAAGGCACATTCTGAATCGCCTCGCCTACCAGGTCGATTGCGTTAAAGACGGGCGCGAGGCGATCGAGAGGGCTTCGGCCCGGCGCTACGACCTGATCCTGTTGGATCTCCAGTTGCCGGAATGGGACGGTTTCGAGGTGCTCCGCCAATTGCGTGCTCTGCCCGGCTATTCCGAGATTCCAGTTTTGGCCTTGACGGCCAATGTCACCCCCGAATACCGCAGTCTCTGCCTGCGTCACGGCATGGCTGGGTTTCTTGCCAAGCCGGTTCAGCCGTCCGAATTACGGGCGGCCGTAGAGCAAGCGTCGAAACTATAGCAGGGCGTCGCCACGCCGAGCTCAGCCGGGGTGTATACTGCCGTAAGACTCGCACTACAACCGGAGGAAAGCTCATGAACGGCAAAACCAATCGCAGAAGGCTTCTCAAGGGCGGACTGGCGGCGGCAGCCGCTGCTCCGGCGCTCAAGGCGGCTGAGGACAAACCTGTGAAGAAAGTCCACTGGTCCGGCGGAAAGCCGCCTGCGCGCACGCCCCTGTTCAGCCCGGCTGTCTCATACGGCAATCTCTTGTTTATTTCCGGCATCGGCGCCCACTTCAAGGGCGACATCAAGGAGCACACCAAACACGTCCTTGATCAGATCCAGAAAACTCTGGAAGCGGCGGGCTCCTCGATGGAGAAGGTGCTCAAGGTCAACGTATACCTGAATGACTTGAAAGACTATGCCGCGATGAACGAGGTCTTTCTGGGACGGTTCGGCAAAGAGCCGCCGGTACGGACCACGATCGCCGCGGCGGGCGGAATTCCGGGCGATTCGCTGGTGGAGATTGACTGCATCGCCTACATTTAGCGGAGCGGCGCAAGGCGCGGAGGGTGCCAGCATGAAAAGGAGCTGGTTGTCAAGATTCAACCGCCGGGATGTGTTCCGGGCGGGCGGCGCCGGCCTCATCAGCGCCTTGGCGGGCCGTTTGCCGCCGGCCCGGGCGCAGGGCCCCAGCGGCGGCAACATCTACGAGAGAATCGGCGTAAGGCCGCTGATCAACTGCCGCGGCACGTTCACCATCATCAGCGGCTCGCTAACGCTGGAGGAAGTGAAGCGGGCCATGGACGAGGGCTCGCGGCACTATGTCCATTTGGATGAGCTGATGGACGCGGTGGGGAAGCGCCTGGCAGAGCTCACGCAGGCCGAATGGGGCATCGTGACAGCCGGCTGCGCCGCGGCTCTCACCCACGCCACGGCGGCCTGCATCGCGGGAGCGGATCCCGAGAAGATGCAGCGGCTGCCCACCGACATGTCGGGTCTGAAGACCGAGGTCGTGATTCCACGCCCATCCCGCAACGTGTACGACCACGCCGTGCGGATGCTCGGGGTCAAGATTCTCACCCCCAACAGCCGGGAGGAGTTCCTGGCGGCGCTTCGCCCGTCCACGGCCATGGTCATGCTGCTGGGCGAAACGCTCCGCCAGCATCCCATGACGCTGCCGGAGATGGCCGAAGCGGCCCACGCCCGCAACATCCCCATCATCGTGGACGCCGCGGCCGAGCGGTTGACCATCCCCAACGTCTACCTCACCGCCGGCGCGGACATGGTGGCTTACAGCGGCGGCAAATGCCTGCGCGGACCGCAGTGCGCGGGCTTACTGCTGGGACGCAAGGACCTGCTGAAGGCCGCCTGGCTCAATAGCGCTCCGCACCATGCCTTCGGCCGTTCCCTGAAGGTCGGCAAGGAAGAGATCATGGGGATGCTAGCCGCAGTGGAGGCCTGGGTCCGGCGCGACCATGACGCGGAATGGAAGGAGTGGGAAGGCTGGCTGGAAACCATCCGGCGGCGGCTGGCCTCCATCCCCACCGTACGCAGCGAGATCACCAAACCTGCCGGACCCTCGAATATGGCGCCCATGCTGCGGGTCTACTGGGATGCGGCCAAGGTGGGTCTGACCGGCCCCCAACTGGCCGAAGCCCTGGACACCGGCCATCCGCGCATCCACTTGGCCGGCACGAGCCAAGCCGGCGGCCGCGGCGAGAGTTCCTTCTCCATCAACCCGTACATGATGATGCCCGGCGAAGATAAGATCGTCGCCGACCGCATCTATGAGGTCTTCACTCATCCGCCCGCGCAGCCGACGGCCCAGGATCTGCCTCCTTCGATTCAGGTCTCCGGCCGTTGGGACGCGGTGCTGAAGTTCGACTACGGCGAGGCCCGGCACACGTTGTACCTGGAGCAGTCCGCCGAACGGCTGGCCGGCACTCATTACGGCGAGTTCCTGTCGGGGGAACTCCGCGGAACGGTGAGCGGCAACCGGGTGCGGTTCCGAAGCTCGCACCGCTACGAGGGAACTTCCCTCGGCTACTCCTTCGACGCGGTGCTGGCCGACGGTATGCTGAGCGGCACTGTCGATCTCGGCGAGTACGGCCAGGCTCAATTCACCGCCAAGAAACGCTTCGCCTGAGGCGCCATGGCCACGGATCTGACGAGCGAGATCGCCATCCGCTGGCAGAACCCGGACCCGCACCACGTCCCCCTGCTTCAAGAGGGCGGGATCACCGCGGTGGCCGCCGCACCCAATCCGGCCTTCGAGCAAGCCTGCCGGGCAGCGCAAATCCAGGTGATTCCCGAGAGCTCGATCCGCACGGTGGAGCTGGAGCAAGCAGGACGCGCCGCTGACGGCGGCTTTACCGTGGTGAAATCCGGCCTCTGGCCCGGCACGCGCAATCCAGACCCGGCCCTGGCCAGCGCCACGCGCAGCGTCTGGCTGGATCAGAACTGCTACCTCATCCGCTACCTCCAGACTCTTTACCCCAAGCTTCCGCCCGTGCTCGGGTACTTGCCGGATGAAGACGCGGGCATCACAGCCGGGCGCACGGTCCGTTTCGAGTCGCTGGAGCTGGCGCTGGCAGAGGCCTGGATGGCCGGGGGCAACTACCTGATGGCCATGGACGGGCGCTTCCGCGAGGCCTTGCTTGGCGGCAACCAAGCCGCCCGCACGGCTTGGCAAAGCCTGGGCCGCACCGCCCGCTGGCTCCGAAGCCATGCGCCGCTGTTCCGCCAGCCGTCCCTGCCGCTGATCACGGTGCTGGTGGACGCGGGGTTCATGTCCCATGAGATCGCGAACCTGTGTTTCCGGCACAACGTCTCGCCGGCGCTGGCTCCCGCCTCCGATCCGCCGCCCCCGGACGCCGCCAGGATCCGGCTGCTGGCGGCCTGCGGCATCGCCGCGCCTCAGGGGCCGGTGCGGGAACGCATCTTGGCCCACGCCACAGGTGGCGCGGTGGTGGTGGCCGACGAGCCGGGAGAGCGGGCCTGGTGGCGGATCCCCGGACTCAAGCTGTTGCGTTCTTACGAAGATCGCGACGTCTTTGCCGCAGGCCGGGGCCAGATCGTCGCTTACAAAGAACCGGTCTCCGATCCCGGCGAGTGCGCCCTGGATCTGCTCGACTTCGCGGGCCGGGATTACCGTCCGGCGCGTCTCTACAACGCGCAGGCGGCGGTTGCGATGGCAGTCCTCGCCCCGCGCCAGGGACCGCTCGCCGGCCGCGCGGCCCTGCACATTGTGAACTACGGCCAGCCGTCGGGATTCCCGGTCCTGGCCCGCATCCACGGCCACTACGAGCGGGCGACGCTGCTGCGTCCGGACGCGGATGCCCTGGAAATCAAAGTGGCTCGCCGCGGGGCGGCTTCCGAGGTGGCGATTCCGCAGCTCGTGCGGGCCGCCACCGTGCTGTTCGCCTGAGGTTTGCAATACAATGAGGCAAAGGAGGGCGGCTGGGATGGATATTTCCCGCAGGGATTTCCTTCGCACTGGGATGGGAGCCGCCGCGGGCGCCTTCACCGGCTTGACGCAGGCCCGGGCAGCCGGCTCGGCTGAGCCCCGCTACTTCGGCCTGCATCCTTTCATTGAAAGCAACCCCAAGGCGGTCTTCGTGCGCCGGACCCGCGTGCGCGAAAAGATGGACTCGGCGGCGAAGTTCCAGGAAGGACTGGCGCTGGCCCGGGAAATCTTCGTGCCGCGCGATACGCCGGGCGTTCCTCTCACGCACCGCATCATCCTTAAGCCCAACGCTACCGGCGTCTACGACCGGCAGCGGCCCCCCGAGGAGAACTGGGGCGTGGGCACCGATCCCGATTTCTACGCAGGCCTGATCACAGGGCTGAAAGAGTTGGGTCTGAAGCGCTTCCACTTCGTGGAATCCACGGCTTATGACACTTGGAACTTGCGCGGCTTCAATGAACTGCATGAACGGCTCGGAGTCGAGATCAACGAATCGCAGCCGCGGCCCAAGCATTTGCGCGACGGCACAGGGATCAACTGGGCCAAGGTCCCCGATGGAGTGGTCTTCCGGCGCATCCCGCACTACGCCCCTGTGGGCGAGCCCGATACTTGGCTGTTGAACATCGCCAAATGGAAGGCCCACGGGATGTGCCTGACTCAGGCGGTCAAGAATGAGCAGGGCTTGGTGGCGCATCCGTACACGAGTTTTTGCGCAGGGTGGCGCTCGGTGCTCCAGGTGGCCGATTTCGTAAAGCCGGACATTCAGCCGGACGTCGAGAAGAAGGTTCTGGAATTCTTCGAGCGCCATAAGCGGATGGGCTACGCCCGCTACGACACCGCCGGCAACCGGAGCGGGCAGGCTGCGGGCATCGGCCCGCTCGAACAAGAAATTTGGGCCCACAAGACCTGCGACCATCAAAGTACGATTCAAACCGGACTGGCGATGATCGAAGGCATTTACGGCCGAGACGGGGACGGCTTCCTGGTGGGCCAGGATTATCTGACCAACCTCGTGCTGTTCGGCAAGGATAAGTTCCGGCTGGACGTCATCGGCTTGTATTTAGGCGGCCACGAGCCCGGCAATGTGCACCTTTACCGCATCGCCAAAGAGCGCGGCCTGAGCGACACCTTCAACCCCTGGGAGATTCCGATCTACGAATGGGTGGCAGGCAAGGCGGTTCCGGTGAAGCTGAGCGATCTGCCCCGCTACGAGCTGCGCACGATCTACCTGCCGCGCGAGGGCGAACCTTACCTGCATCTGGTCAACGAGCCGTTCGACTACGATCGGAACCGGGTGTGAGCATACGCCTTCGCCGTTGCGCAGCTCCGAATCAGCAAAACGCGCAGATGGCTCCGTGGGAATCCTTTGAAGCCTAAGTCGCCTCGCAGGCGCAGTTTGATATGCTGAGGGCAGGACGGCGGCAGGATGGAGGCTTGCAATGGATCTCCCCGCCCCTCACCGGCCTTCGGCGGAGCCTGATCGCAGCCCCGTTGACCGCAGGAGATTCCTTGGGTCTGCTTCCGCGGCGTTTTCCGGAGCAATGTTGAGCAAAGCAAGAGGCTCGAACGCGGCTTCGGGACAGGCCGGCGGCGCTGGTCCACAGCCACGCCAAGGGCACTGCATCCTCTGCGGCAGACGCCCCCATGCCGTCAGTTCAACGTTGGGGGTATGCGCCCCTTGCCTTCGTTCGGAGCCCTCGCGCGCGCTTCCTGTTGCCGAAGCCGCTCACGCCCGGTCCAGACGGTCGTTTGGCCTCCCCGAATTCCCGCCTCGAGCGGATGGCGGTATCCTCTGCGGCCAATGCCAGGCGGCGTGTGTCATTGGAGAAGGCCAGAGCGGGTATTGCGGTGTGCGAGTGGTCCGGAAGGGGCGGCTGGAGAATTTAGCTGGCACTCCCGAACGGGGCCTGCTTCAGTGGTACCGGGATCCGCTGCCGACGAATTGCGTCGCTCATTGGGTTTGCCCCGGCAGCGCACGCAGAGGTTTCCACAATTTGGCCGTCTTTTACGAGAGCTGCACCTTCAATTGCTTGTTCTGCCAGAATTGGCACTTTCGCAGATCGTCCCCCAGCGCGGGACGCACGATCAGCGCAAAGCAGTTGGCGGCGGCGGCAAACGAGCAGACCTTTTGCGTTTGTTATTTCGGCGGTGATCCCTCTTCGCAGATGCCTCATGCGCTGTCGGCGGGCAGGTTGCTGGCGGCCAAAGGAGTCCGGGTCTGCTGGGAAACCAACGGGGGCTCGGACCCACGTCTGCTGGACATGGCGGTGGATCTTTCTTTGCGGAGCGGCGGTTGCATCAAGTTCGATCTGAAGGCTTGGAATGAGTCGATTCACCGGGCGTTGACCGGCGCCTCCAACCGCCGTACGCTGGACAACTTTGCACGAACGGCAAAACGGGTGGCGGAGCGGCCGGATCCGCCGCTGCTCGTGGCCAGCACGCTGCTTGTTCCCGGCTACGTCGAAGCGGGCGAGGTGGAGGCGATTGCGCGGTTTATCGCTTCGCTCAATCCGGCGATTCCGTATTCGCTGCTGGCGTTTTCCCCGCAGTTTGAGATGTCCGACCTGCCCAGGTTGACGGCCCGCCAGGCCTCAGAGGCCGAAAAAGCGGCGCGCGCCGCCGGACTCAGCAATGTGCGGCTCGGGAACCGGCATCTGCTGACTTAGAACCGGCAGCCTGTCCGCCGCAGGCCGGTCGGCTGACCGCCGGGGCGAAGGTATACCGGGCCAAGCATCTGCTCGAAGCCCCCGCGCAGCCTGCTACACTGGTGATCGCCGATGCTATCGATCGTCATCCCGGTCCACAATGAGGAGCCTTCCATTTTGCCCCTCTACGACCGCCTGACGGCGGTGTTGCAGAAGCTCGGCCGGCCTTACGAGATCATCTTCGTGGACGATGCCTCCACCGACCGCAGCTACGAGCTTCTGGCCAACTTGGTGGAGACCGACGCGCACCTGAAGGTCATCCGGCTGCGGCGCAACTTCGGTCAGACGGCGGCGCTGGCGGCGGGATTTCATGAAGCTAGCGGCGACATCATCGTCTCGATGGACGGGGATTTGCAGCACCATCCCGAAGACCTGCCCGCGCTAGTGGCCAAGATCGACGAGGGCTACGACATCGCCAGCGGCTGGCGCAAGGTCCGCGTGGACAACGCCATCACGCGGCGCCTGCCCTCGCGCATCGCCAACTGGCTGATGGCCAAGGTCTCCGGCGTCAACCTGCACGACTTTGGGACCACGTTCAAGGCCTACCGCGCAGAGGTCATCAAGGAGATCAACCTTTACGGCGAGCTCCACCGGTTCATTCCGGCGCTAGCCAGCTTTTACGGGGCCAGAATCGCCGAGGTTCCCATCCAGAACACCGTGCGCGCCACCGGGGGGTCGCATTACGGCTTGGGACGGACATTCAACGTTCTGTTCGACATCCTGACCATCCGCTTCCTTCTGCACTACTTCACCCGCCCCATGCATTTCTTCGGCAAGCTGGGCATGGTGAGCACGGCCGCAGGGTCGGTCATGCTGGGGTATCTGGCCCTGCGCAAACTGACTGGGCACGAGATCTTGGTCGAACACGGCCCCATGATGCTGGCTTCGGCCCTGCTTCTGATCTCGGGCCTGTTGATGTTCAGCACCGGGTTGCTCGGCGAGGTGCTGATGCGGACCTACTTCGAAAGCCAAGGGCGGCGGATCTACGCCGTGCGCGAAATCCTTTCCCGCCGCGAACCTCCGGTGAAGCGCTGAATTTGTTGTCCCGCGGCTTTGACGCAGCCCGCAGGAGAACCCGCCAGGGGCCGAGCTTTCCAGATGCGGACCCGCAACGGGGTGTTTATACTGGTGGGTTCCTGTGAAGCTCTCGGTATTAATCCCGGTCTACAACGAGCGGGCAGTGGTGGAGCGCTCTCTGGCCCAGGTTCTGGCGGCGCCGCTTCCGGAATCCATGCAGCGCGAGCTCATCATCGTGGACGACCACTCCACCGACGGCACTTGGGAGATCCTTCAGCGCCTGGCCGCGGAGCATCCGTGCATCCGGCTGTTCCGGCACGAGGTCAACCGGGGCAAGGGCGCCGCCGTGCGCACCGCCATTCAGCAAGCCGAAGGGGACTTCTGCCTGGTCCAGGACGCCGACCTGGAGTACGATCCCAACGAGTACCCGAAGCTCCTCAAGCCGCTGCTGGAAGGCCACGCCGACGCGGTCTTCGGCTCACGCTATTTGGCGGGCGAACAGCGCCGGGTGCTGCCCTGGCGCCACTCGATGATCAACAAGTTCCTCACGTTGATTTCGAACGTTTTCTGCAACATGGCCTTCACCGACATGGAGACCTGTTACAAGGCCTTCCGCACGGACTTACTCAAGAGCATCCCCATACGGTCTAACCGCTTCGGCTTCGAGCCGGAAATTGTGATGAAGTCCGCCAAGCGCAATTTCCGCATCTACGAGGTCCCCATCAGCTACCACGGCCGGACGTACGAAGAAGGCAAGAAGATCGGCTGGCGGGACGGCATCAAGGCCTTGGGCGCGATTCTCCACTTCTGGATCATCGACGATCTATACGCCGAGCCTTACGGGCGCGGCCTGCTGAACAACCTGACCGGCACGCCTCAATACCTGAGCTGGATGGCGCGGATCCTACGGCCCTATGTCGGCGACACGGTGCTGGAGATCGGCGCTGGCATCGGAAACATCGCCGGGCGCCTGATGGGCAAAAAGCTCCGCTACGTGGCCGGCGAGCACGACCCGCTCTATTTACACGCGCTTCACAACCGCTTTTTGCGGACGCCCAACGTTGAGGTGCGCAAGCTGGACCCCTCCGCCGCCGAAGACTTCCACGGCCTGGAACGGTCCTTCGAAACGGCCCTGTGCCTCAACGTCCTCGAGTATGTAGAAGATCCGGAAGCTGTGGTGCGATCGTTGCAAAAAACCCTGCTCCCTGGCGGACGCTTGGTCGTATTGGTCCCTCAAGGGCCGGGCCTGTACGGAAGCGTCGACAGGACGCTGGGCCAGAAGCGGCGGTTCCGGTGCGAGGAGCTGTGCGGCATGCTGGCCTCGGCGGGCCTTCGCGTGGAACAAGTCCATCAGTTGAATAAGATCGGAACCCCGGCGTGGTGGCTCTATGGGCGCCTCTTACGGCGAAGTTACATCGCCAAGCCGACCCTCAAGTTGTTCGACAAAACGGTCTGGTTCTGGCGGCGGGTCAACGGACTGCTTCCCTGGCCGGGCCTTTCGCTCGTGGTGGTGGCCGCCAAGCCGGAAGGGGCTCAAGAATGACCAGCCTGCTCTTTGCGGTTTGCAACGAGATTTTTGCGGGATGGGACTTGGCCAAAACGGCGGCCGCCGTCCGCCGGGCCGGCTACCAGGGCCTCGAGCTTGCGCCATTTACCCTGGCGGAAGATCCCGCTTCGTTGCCTGCGTCTTCCCGTCAGGAGGCGCGGCGCATCCTGGCGCAGGAGGGCCTGGAATTCGCCGGCCTGCACTGGCTGCTGGCCAGCCCGCCGGGATTGCACGTGACGACGCCGGATGCGGAGCGGCGCCGGAAGTCTTGGGATTATTTGCGGCGGCTCATCGACCTTTGCGCGGACCTGGGTGGCGGCGTGCTGGTGTTCGGCTCCCCGCGCCAGCGATCCGCCATCGGCGGGCTCAGTCCCCAAGAGGCTACAGCACACTTGGTGGATGGTCTGGCCGAGACGGCCCCATACGCAGCCCAGCGCGGCTGCTGCATCCTGATCGAGGCCCTCTCGCCCGATCAAACCGATGTGGTGACCAGCTTGGAGGAAGCGACGGCGATCGTCCGGCGTATCCATCATCCGGGCCTCGCCACTTTGTTTGACACGCACAACGCGGTGGCGGAGAAGGAGCCGCACCCCGCTCTGGTGGAAAAGTATTTTGATTGGATCCGGCACGTGCATTTGAATGAGCTGGACGGGGCGGCGCCCGGCACGGGCGGCTACGACTTCCGCCCAGTGCTGGAGACCCTGAAGCGGCTAGGCTTCCGCGGCTGGGTCTCTCTGGAGATCTTCGGCAAGAGCGAGGACCCGGAGGGACTGACGGCGCGGAGCCTGCACTACCTGAGGCAATTAGCAGGCTAGCGGGTTCCGCCGCGCGTTGTCAGCGGCTGGATTGGGAAACACTCACAGGAGGAGGAAAAGGCCTGGATGGGGAAATATGTAGTGACGGGCGGCGCGGGCTTTATCGGGTCGGCGCTGGTGCGGGGACTGCTCGCGGCAGGCGCCCGCCATGTGGTGGTAATCGATAACCTATTGACCGGCAAAGAGAAGAACCTGGAGGAGGTCCGCTCGCAGATCGACTTCCAGCGGGCCGACATCCGGGACTATTCCGCCATTGCGCCGCTGATCGAGGGCGCCGAGGTGGTCTTCCATCTGGCGGCGATCCCGTCGGTGCCGCGCTCCATCGAAGACCCTGTCCCGTCCCATGAAGTGAATGTCGACGGGACGTTTCAGGTGCTGCGGGCCGCGGCCGCCGGGGGTGTCGGACGAGTCGTCTATGCGGCGAGCTCCTCTGCCTACGGCGGCAGCGAAATCCTGCCGAAGGTGGAAACCATGGCGCCGGCGCCGCAGTCCCCGTACGCCGTACAGAAGCTGGCCGGCGAATATTACGCTCAGGTTTTTTACCGCTGTTTTGGCCTGGAGACGGTCTCGCTGCGGTATTTCAATGTGTACGGTCCCAGGCAGGACCCCTCCAGCCCATACTCCGGCGTCATCTCGTTGTTTATTAGGGCCATCGCGGAACGGCGTGCGCCAACCATCTTCGGTGACGGCGAGCAATCGCGGGATTTCACCTACGTCGAGGATGTGGTAGATGCCACCTTGAAGGCCGCCCGGGCGCGCGGGGTGGCCGGGAAAGTGTACAATGCCGGTAACGGCAACCGGTACACGCTGAAGCAGGTGTGGCAAACTTTGGAGAGAATTGAGGGAGTGGAGATCGCCCCGGTGTACGGGCCGCCCAGAGCCGGCGATGTACGCCATTCCCAAGCCGACGTCACGGCCGCGGTGACGGACCTGGGATTGCAACCCCGCTTCAGCCTGGAAGAGGGGCTGAGGCGGACCCTGGAGTGGTGGCGCGCCGAACGAGGGTAGTTGCGCAAACGCCGCAGGGTCGCTAGAATCATTGAGTTTGCAGAGCGTTTGGAGGATTCATGTCCGTAGAGCAACAAGTGAAACAGATCATTGTGGAGCAACTCGGGGTGGACGAGGCTCAGGTGGACCCCACCGCGTCGTTTGTCGACGACCTGGGAGCAGACTCCCTGGACATCGTCGAGCTGGTGATGGCGTTTGAGGAGAAGTTCGAGGTCGAAATCCCCGACGAAGACGCCGAAAAAATTGCGACCGTCAAGGACGCCATCGACTATATCGAAGCCAAGCTGGCCAAGAAGTAGCCCGGCCGGCGTCCCGTCGCGGGCCTGTCTAAAGGGGATCCCATCTTGAGAAGAAGAGTTGTGGTTACGGGAGTTGGTCTGCTTTCCTCGGTGGGGGTAGGCACGGAGGAAAGCTGGCAGGCGGTCCTGGCTGGCCGCAGCGGAATCTCGACCATCACCGCTTTCGATGCCAGCCAGTTCGCTAGCCGGATTGCGGGGGAGATCCGCGACTTTCAGCCCGAGAAGTACATCGAGCGCAAAGAACTGAAGAAGATGGGCCGCTTCATCCAGTTCGCCATTGCGGCGACGGATTTCGCCATGGCCATGTCCGGGCTGAAGATCTCCCCGGAGGAGGCCGAACGGGTGGGCGTCTATATCGGCAGCGGGATCGGCGGCTTCGAGGTGATTGAGCGCGAGCACCGGAACCTGCTGGAGAAAGGGCCGGGGCGGATCTCCCCGTTCTTCATTCCGGCCACGATAGTCAATCTGGCTTCAGGCTACGTTTCGATCCGGGTCGGGGCCAAGGGGCCGAATTCCGCTACCGCCACCGCCTGCACCACCGGCTGCCACGCGATCGGGGATTCCTACAAGATCATCCAGCGCGGAGATGCCGACGTGATGATTTGCGGGGGCTCGGAGGCGCCCATCTGCCCGATGGGAGTGGGCGGATTCACCGCCATGCGCGCCTTGTCCACTCGCAACGATGAACCGGAAAAGGCCAGCCGTCCCTGGGACAAGCTGCGCGACGGCTTCGTCGTGGGCGAGGGCGCCGGCATCCTGATCCTGGAGGAACTGGAACACGCGCGCCGGCGCGGCGCCCCGATCGTGGCCGAAATGGCCGGCTACGGGATGAGCGGCGATGCGTACCACATTACCGCCCCTTGCGAAGATGGCGACGGCGCTTACCGCGTGATGCGGAACGCCTTGCTGGACGCCGGGATCTTGCCCGAACAGGTCCAGTACATCAACGCCCACGGGACCTCCACCGAACTCAACGACAAGATCGAGACGCTGGCCATTAAGCGCTGCTTCGGCGAACACGCCTACCGGCTGGCGGTCAGCTCCACCAAGTCGATGGTAGGACACCTGCTGGGCGGAGCGGGCGGCTTCGAAGCCGGAATCACGGCGCTGGCGATCCGAGACCAAATTGCGCCGCCCACCATCAACTACGAGTTCCCGGATCCGGATTGCGACCTGGATTATGTGCCGAATCAGGCTCGTCCGATGCGGATCGACTACGCCATGTCCAACTCGTTCGGCTTCGGCGGCACCAACGGTTGTCTGATTCTGAAGCGTTACGTGGCGGATTGAGACCACAGGTTCCCAAAGCGGCTCACTGGGTGGCGGAACAGAATGCACTATTTTAGACTGGCGGCTCTGTTGACCGGCGCATGGCTGGCCGGCAGCCTCTTTCACCTCTCCTCCGGATGGCTCGCCAGGAATACGGTGCAAAACATGGTTTGGCGGCCGCGCCCCGAGGTCTTGAACCTCACGGTGAACCTGGAGCCGAAGGCGCTGGGGATTTTGCTGCGCCACGGCGCAGCCGAGGCAGAGCGGCGTCTGACCCGCTATTGGGAGCGGACCCAGATTCTATTAGGCTTCGCTCTGCTGGCGGTCCTTTTCTTCGCCCCGGGCGGCAAGCGTTACACGCTCGTGCTTTGCGCGCTCATGTTGGGCTGCGTGTTGTTCCTGCACTGGTTCATCTCAGCCGAGATGCGCCTCCTCACACCCGCGACTGATTTCGTTCTGGACTCCGAAGAGTCTCTCCCGCGGGACCGCCTGCGCTCTTTGCAGACGGGCTATATGATCATCGACTGGGCTAAGATCTCGATGGGAGCGGTGCTAGCCTTTGGGCTGGTCAAACGCAGCCGGCGGCGGCGTGAGCCTGCTGAGCTAGGCTGACAGGTCGATCCGGTCGATAATTCCCACCACCGCCATGTCGATCGGCGACGGCGGCAGCCCCACGCTCGAAAACGCGGCATAGCCATCGGTGGCCAGCAAGACCGTTTGCCCGACGCCCGCTTGGACCGAATCGACCGCCACCAGCGCGTCGCCGCGCTCGCTGCCATCCAGATTGAGAGGCTGCACCAGCAGGATCTTCAGATTCTCATGAGTGGAGTGCTTCTGGGTCGAGACCAGCTCGCCGATCACGCGCCCGATGATCATCGCCTCCCCCGCTGGACATGCACTTCGTCCACGATGCCGACGATGGTGCTGTCGGAAGGCACCTCCCGTGGCAGAAAAGCGTAGCTGGCTTCGCGCCCGCGGCAATAATAGACCAGCTCGCCGGCCCCTGCCCCGGTCGTATCGGCGCACACCAGCGGCTTGCCGGTACTCTGAAGCTCGGGGGTAAGCGGTTGAACCAACAGCAAACGCTGCCCCTCGAAGTTGGGATTCTTCACCGTCGCCCAGAGCCGCCCAATTACTCTGCCCAGGAACATGCGCCTCACTCGGATGGCTGATCCAGGCTCAACGAGTCCACGATCGCCACTACCACCGTATCTACGGGCGTGTCCTTGCAGCCCTCCGCCATGCGGGCCGAACTCCCGGACACCGCCAGCACCAGTTCCCGGAAGCCCGCCCCCACCGTGTCCACAGCCACCACATAGCCCTTTTCCACCGCACCCTGGGGTGAAACGGGGTTCAGGATGAGCAGCTTCTTCCCTTCCAGGCGCGGGTCTTTCCGCGTGGCGACGACGCTGCCTGCAACACGAGCCAGTATCATGATGTGTCACCGCGGCGACGGGCCATGCAAGGCCGGCGCGCCCGCCATATGCTTCGCGCGCCCCCGCCCGCCGCAGCCGTTGTTACTTCCCTTGGCCTTGCGACTTGCCGATCGGCAGCACGTCTTCCAGGCTCGAGTGCGGGCGCGGGATCACATGGACTGCGATCAGCTCGCCCACGCGCCGGGCTGCCGCCGCGCCGGCATCGGTGGCGGCGCGCACTGCCGCCACATCGCCCCGCACCAGCGCCGTCACATAGCCTGAGCCGATCTTTTCCCAACCCACCAGAGTCACCTTGGCGGCCTTCACCATCGCGTCAGCGGCTTCGATTAGCGCCACCAGCCCGCGAGTCTCGATCATGCCTAATGCTTCACCCATTCAACCTCCGTTCCATCAAAGCCAATTGTAAATCACAACCGTCCGCTCGAGCGCAGGGCCTGCTCCACCAGCTCGATCAGCTCCTCGCGCGTCAATTCGATCCGGCTGCCGGCCGGGCTCAACTCCTCGGCCGCCACCGGGCAGGCCGGCTCACCCTCCGAAGGGACTTTGACCCCGTAACGGGCCCGTGCTTCCACCAGTTTCTCCACCTCCTGCTTGGGAAGAACCCTCGGCCCTCCCAGCAGCTCCGCTACAAGCGTAATCCGCGCAAAATGCTCCACGGTCTCCATCCGGAAGTACGCCTTGTAAACATCCTCCCCGTAGCAGACCGCGCCGTGGTTGCCCATCATCAGGGCGTCGTATTTGGGAATCAGCGGCAGCATCGGCTCGATGAGTTCAGGAGTTCCCGGCAATCCGTAGCCCGCCAGTGGAACGCATCCCAAGCCAATGATGACCTCCGGAAGCAATGCCAGATTCAGGGCCCGCCCGGCCGCGGCGAAGCCCGTCGCGACTGGCGGATGTGCGTGCACAACCGCGTGGACATCCGGCCGCAGCTTGTAAATCGCCAGGTGCATGGCGATTTCCGTGGTCCCCTGTTTCTGCCCGAGGATCTTCCTGCCTTCCATGTCGACGATAATCATATCGTCGGGGTGCATCATCCCCTTGGAAACGCCGGTCGGGGTGCACATCACCCTCTCGGAGTCCATGCGGATCGTGATGTTGCCGTCGTTGGCGGCCACCAAGCCTTTCTGCCACACCATGCGGCCGATTTCCACGATGTCTTGCCGCATCTCGCGTTCGGTTTTCGGCATCGGAACACCGATTGTAGCAAAACCCCATCCAGGCGGTCGCAACCGATCTAAGCCGATTCGCGGCAAAAGCGGCTATGAGGGTCTTCCCACCCGCAGCGGGTAGAGATATACTGAACCTTACCCAGAACGTAGGCTTTTTCGTTAACTTTACCGGTGCTATTCGGTCGCCGGAACCTGGAGGACTTCCACGGCCGGGAACGGCCCGGCCAGATCGGTGGGATGAACATGAACTCAAAATTTAAACTTGCGATCGTTTCCGGACTGGCGTTCACCGTGGTGTGCGCCGTCTTAGTGATGGCCAGGCAAGCCGGCCCAGGAGCCGCCGGGGCGCCGGCCCGTCCGCAAGGCCCGTGCGACATCTATGCCGCCGCCGGCACGCCCTGCGTGGCCGCCCACAGCACTACCCGCGCCCTGTATGCCTCCTACAACGGCCCGCTCTATCAGGTCATGCGGCAATCGGACGGCAAAACTTTGGACATCGGCGTGGTTCAGCCCACCGCCTCGCCCGTACCGGATGCGGGAGGATACGCGGACGCCGCTGCGCAGGACGCTTTCTGCGCCAACACGTACTGCTGGATCAGCATCCTCTACGATCAGTCCGGCAAGGGCAACCACCTGCGCCAGGCGCCCCGCGGCGGATTCAGCGGCCCGGCCATGGGCGGCTTTAACAACGTCCCGCTGGCCGACATGGCCCCGATTACAATCATGGGCCACAAGGCTTACGGCGTGTTCATTGTGCCGGGCATGGGCCTCCGCTGGAACGACGCCAAAGGCACCGCGGTCGACGACCAGGCCCAGGGTCAATACTGGGTTATTGACGGCCATCATTACAACTCCGGCTGCTGCTTCGATTACGGCAACGCCGAGACCGACAGCCGCGACGACGGCGACGGCACCATGGAGACCACCTACTACGGCAACGCAACGGCCTGGTATCGCGGGCCCGCTCCCGGCCCCTGGATCATGACCGATCAGGAGAACAATCTGGTGGGTTGCGTCAACGAGTCCCCCAACGACAAGTATTGCGGAAATCCATATTTCCAAATCGCGATCGGCGCTTTTTAAACTGATAA
>JAIMAR010000068.1 GCA_023511855.1 Bryobacteraceae bacterium | reverse complement strand
CTCGACCGTGTGGTGCTGGTCCACGTCCAGGTCGCCCTTGGCTTCCAGCTCCAGATCAAAAGCGCCGTGCTTGGCGAACAGCTCGAGCATGTGGTCGAGGAAGCGGATGCCGGTAGAGATGCGGTACCGTCCCTGGCCATCGATGTTGAGGCGGCCGCGGATTTGCGTTTCCTTGGTGTCCCGGCGGAGGGAAGCGCTGCGCATTTCAGAGCACTCCTTCCAGTTGGTTGATGTCTTCGATGATCGCCTGCGCGCCCAGCGCCTGGAACAGTTCCACCAGTTGCCGGCGCAGCGGCGCGTGAGGCGCGGCGACGCCGATGAACGGGATCCCGGCGGACTGAGCGCTGCGGGCGTCGTCAACCGTGTCGCCGACGTACCACATCTTGCCGGCGCCGGTCCGCCTTGCAATGAGCAACAGGCCGTCCGGCGCGGGTTTGCCGCGGTCCACATCTTCGGCGCCGACGACGGGATCGAACACGACGCCGCCCGCAAAGCGGTTCAGCGTCAGCCAGGCTTCCTCGCGCGGTCGCCCGGTGAACACCGCCAGCGCGGCGCGCCCGCTTAGGCGCTCCAGAAGGCCGGGACGGGCGACCCACCGCTCTTGCCGGATCAGCCCCGGACCATCGCCGGCGCCCAAAAACAGTTCTTGGAATTTCGCGACCACGTCCTCATAGCGGGCCTGAAATCCCAAATCCTGGATGAGACGGTGGGCCACGGCCCAGTCGTTGGTCCAGCCGCCGGCGTTTTTCAACTCCTGGATGCTCTCGTGAGGGATGTCGGCGCCGGTGAAATGGCGGACCGTCTGGCGAATGGTTTCGCGGTAGGAGCCCGAGACGTCCACCAGAACTCCGTCCATGTCAAAGACGATGACTTCGCGGCTCACCAGATTTCCTCCAGAGCTTTCAAAAAGCGCTGAACCTGCTCGCGCGTGCCCACGGTGACCCGCACACAGCCAGGCAGTTCATAACTCCGATCTCGGACCAGAACGCCTGCGGCGCGCAGCTTGTCGCGGATCTCAAGGGCCCGCTCGCCGGCGCGCATCAGCACGAAGTTGGCCTGGCTGCGGTAATAGGAGATGCCCAGCCGGTCCAGTCCTTGATAGACCAGATCCCGGGCGGCGAGCACTTCGGCCGCATACTCCTTCACATAACGGTCGTCCTTCACCGCTTCCGCGGCGGCCATCGCCGCCAGCATGTTCACGCTGTAGGGCGACTGCGCCTTGTGCAGGAAGCGGATGTTGTCCGCGTGCGAGAATACGCAGCCCAGCCGCAGGGCGGCCATGCCGAAGACCTTGGAAAAGGTCCGGCTCACAAACAGGTTCGGCGCGCGGCCGACGAGTGGCAGCAGAGTCACGCCGTAAAACTCAAAATAGGCCTCATCGACCAGCACGGCGGCCTGCGCGGCTCTGTCGAGAATCATCTCCAATTGCTCGCGCGAGGCGGCCGTGCCCGTGGGGTTGTTGGGATTGGCGATTAGGATGGCGCGGGTGGCCGGCCCGATGGCCTCCAAGAGCTCTTCGAGCGGGAAGGCGAGGTCTTCCGGCCGGTAGTCGATCTCGCGGACAGAAGCGCCGGCGACATCCGCATAGAAGCGGTACATGGCGTAGGAGGGGCGCAGAAGCAGCACCTCATCGCCGTCGTCGACATAGGTATTAATGATGACCTGGATGGCTTCGTCGGTGCCGTTGGTAAGCAGGAGCTGGTCTGGGGAGACTTGGAAATAAGCGGCCAGAGCGGCGCGGACCTCGCCGTATTCGGGATAGACGGCCAGAAGGTCCGCCTCCAGCCTCCGGCGCAGCGCTTCCACCACATGGGGAGGCGCACCGATGGTGTTCTCGTTGAAATCGAGGCGCAGCTTTCCGGCCCGCCCCGCCGTCGGCGGCGAGTAGGGCGCCATGCGAAGCACGGCCTGGCGCGGCCGCAGGGGAGCAGTCTGGACAGGGTTCGCTTCAGCCACGGAGACGCACCTCCACCGAGCGCGCGTGCGCTTCCAGGCCCTCGGCCCGCGCCAGCGTGGTAATGGCAGGGGCCAGGGCTCGCAGTCCTTTGGGACTCAACTGCTGCACGGAAATGACCTTGACGAAATCCGCCGCCGACAGCCCGCCGCGGATGCGGGCATAGCCGGAGGTCGGCAGCACGTGATTGGTCCCGCTGGCGTAGTCTCCGGCGGCCTCGGGACTGAACGGTCCGACGAAGATGCTGCCCGCGCTGCGGACGTGAGGCAGCAGGTCCGCGGAAGGAATACTGAGATGTTCGGGGGCGAAACGGTTCACCAGTTCGATGCCCGCCTCGAGCGAAGGGACCAGGAGGATGGCGCTGTTGCGGCGGACCGCTTCACGCGCCGTTGCCGCGGTGGGCAAATCCTCGAGCTGACGCTCCGCCTCCCGCGCGACGGCGCGGGCGAGCCGCCGGCTGGTGGTGACCAGCACGGCCGCGGCCTCGGTGTCGTGCTCCGCTTGGGCGAGCATGTCGGCGGCCAGTACGGCCGGGTTGCCCTCTTCGGCCAGAATCAGGATCTCAGTGGGACCGGCCACGAAGTCGATGCCCACCTCTCCGGCGAGTAGTTTCTTGGCCGCGGCGACGTAAGCATTGCCCGGGCCGACGATGCGGTCCACTTTCGGGACCGTCTCGGTGCCGAAGGCGAAGGCGGCGATGGCGTGTGCGCCTCCCATCCGGAAGAACTCCCGGACGCCCAGCCAGCCGGCCGTGCCGAGGATCTCCAGCGAGGGCCGCGGAGAGGCGACGCAGACTCTGCCCACCCCGGCGATTTGCGCCGGGATGACCGTCATCAGAAGCGTGGAGGGCAGCGGATAACGCCCGGAAGGAATGTAAGCGGCGGCGGCATCGAGTGGGCGCACGACCTGCCCGGCTTTCAGACCGCCGGCAAGCTGTGCCATCCAGGGTTTGGGCAACTGCCTGCGTGCGAAAGCGCGGATATTTTTCGACGCGGCTTTCAGCGCCCGCCGGAAATCGGGCGCCAGCTCGCGGGAGGCGCGAACCAACTCTTCGGGGTCGAGAGCGACGGTCTTGGCCCGGCGGTCTAGTCCGTCCAACTTCTTGGCGAAGCGGAGCAGCGCGGCGTCCCCTTGCTTGCGGACGGCCTCCAGGATGGGGGCCACAACCCGCTCGGCTTCGTTGAGGCGCACGGCGCGCCGCCGCAGGAATGCGTCCGCTTCGCGGTATTCAAGAATGCGCAGCATGGTTCCCTCAGAGAACGATTTTGTTCAGCGGGTACTCCACGATCCCCTCCGCGCCCGCTTCCTTGAGCCGCGGGATGATGATCCGGACGGTGGATTCGTCCAGAACGGTGTTGACCGCCAGCCATTCCTCGTCGCTCAGGTGCGAGATCGTAGGCTTCTTGAGCGCGGGCAGCACGTCGAGAACCTTCGGCAGGTCCGCCTTGTGCACATTCAACATGAGGCCAACCTTACCCAGAGCCGCGATCGCACCTTCAAGCAGCATGCGGATGTCCTCGAGCTTGCGGCGCTTGGCGGGGTCCGCCCAAGAGTCCAGGTTGGCGATGAGCTGGGTGTTCGACTCCAGCACCGTATCCAGGATGCGCAGCTTATTGGCGCGGAGCGAGGAGCCGGTTTCGGTCACCTCGACGATGGCGTCGGCGAGCACGGGCGGCTTCACCTCGGTGGCGCCCCAACTGAACTCGACTTTGGCGTGCACGCCGTGCTTCTCGAGATAGCGCCGGGTGACGCCCACCAGCTCCGTGGCGATGATCTTCCCTTCCAGGTCCTTGACGGTCTGAAACGGGCTGGCCTCGGGCGCGGCCAGCACCCAGCGCACCTTGCCGAAGCTCTGCTTGGCGTAGATCAGATCGGCGACCGTTTGCACACGGGCCTCGGTTTCCAGCACCCAATCCAGGCCGGTGAGTCCGGCGTCGAGCACGCCGTCCTCGACGTACCGCGCCATCTCCTGAGCACGGATCATCATGCATTCAATCTCCGGGTCGTCGATGGAAGGGAAGTACGAACGGGAGCTGGTGGAGATGTGGAAACCAGCCCGGCGGAACAAATCGATCGTAGCCTGTTCCAGACTGCCTTTGGGAATGCCCAGTTTGACCTTCATTGTGCGCCTCCATAGGTCTGGGCGGGATCGTAGGTCCTCTCCTCGTTCACTACCCACTGGCCGTCCCGGAGCGTGCGGAAGAAGCAGCTCCGGTAGCCTTCATGGCAAACGCCCGGCCCATGCGCGCGGACGCGCAAGAGCACTGCGTCCTGGTCGCAGTCCACTTGAATCTCCTGGACTTCCAGCCGGTGGCCGGAGGTCTCGCCTTTCATCCACAACTTGTTCCGGGAACGGCTGTAGAAGGTGGCGTAGCCGCTCTCCACCGTACGCCGGAAGGCCTCCTCGTTCATGAAGCCGACCATGAGCACCCGGCCTGTCTCTGCGTCCTGAACGACGGCCGGGGCCAAACCGCCGAGTTTGTCGAAATTGAGATTCATCGTATGCACCAACAAAAATGCCCGCCGGAACTGCGGCGGGCCTGCTTCCTAAAATCCTGGGAATTGCTCAGAAATCAGCCCGTCGCGCTCGGTGCGCCCGGATGGTGGTGATGATGGCGTGCGACGGACATTCCGAATGTGAAACCGTAGTATACCAAATCGGAGACGGGCTTGAGCGCGGCGCGGACCTGGGCACAATGGGGACCTACGGGCGAGCGTGGCTGCCAAGCCCTAATCGCCCAGGCTACCGGACCAGTCCCGCGGACTTGGTGGCGAAGTTCAGGACCAACGAGGGGAAGACTCCCAACAGGAGCGTGCCCAAAGCCGATGCGTACACTGCGGCCTTGAGAGCCCCGCCCAGCGGAGGCAAATCCGAAGTGGCTTCCGACGGCGAGTGCATGTACATGACGACCAAAATGCGCAAGTAATAGTAAGCCGCCACGGCGCTATTGAGGAGGCCGAGCACGGTCAGCCAGATGAGATTCGCGTCGAGCGCGGCCTTGAAGATGTAGAACTTTCCGAAGAAGCCCGCTGTTAGCGGTATGCCCACCAGGGAGAGCAGGAACAGGGAGAACAGCGCCGCAGTCGCCGGCTGGCGTTCGGCCAAGCCGCTGAAGTCCTGGACCTGCACAAACTGTTCGCCCTTTCGGCACACGTGAATCACCACGGCAAACGCGCCGACGTTCATCAGCGTATAGGCCGCCAGATAGAACAGGACGGCCGCCACGCCGGTCTCAGAAGCCGCGGTGATGGCGACCAGCATATAACCGGCGTGGGCGATGGAGCTGTAAGCGAGCAGGCGCTTGATGTTGGTTTGGGTGAGAGCCGCGAAATTGCCGATCACCATGGTGACGAGCGCGGTGAGCCAAAGCAGCGGCTCCCAGCGGGCGCGCATCGGCTCGAAAGCCGTCATGAAGATCCGGATCAGGACCGCAAAGGCCGCCGCTTTGGGGCCGGCCGACAGGAAGGCAGCCACCGGCGCCGGGGCGCCCTGGTAGACGTCCGGGGTCCAGGCCTGGAAGGGCCACGCCGAGATCTTAAACGCTAGGCCGACGAAGACCAGCGCCGCGGCCATGGCCAGCAGGATAGGGGAAAGCTCGGGGCCCGCATGGCTCAATCCCGCCCGGATGTCCTCCAGGAACGTCGAGCCCGTCAAACCGTAGGTCCAGGCAATTCCGAAAAGGAGGAAACCGGTGGCGAACGAACCCAGCAAGAAATACTTCAGGGCAGCTTCATTGGCCCGGCGGTCGTCTCGCAGATAGCCGGCCAGGACGTAGCTGGCCAGAGAGGAGATCTCCAGGCCGATGAAGAGCATGATCAGCTCCGAAGAGCTGGCCATGATGCACTGGCCGGCGGTGGAGAGCAGGATCAAGGCGTAATACTCGCCAGCCTCGCTGCGCTCGCGCCGCAGGTATTGGGAGGAGACCAAGACCGTGAGCGCCGCCGCCGCGATGACCAAGACCCGGAAGTAGGCGGCGAAGCTGTCGGCCGAGATCATCTCTCGGAAGGCCGGCCCCGGATCGCGGTGCACGGCCACCGAGGCTGCGGCGGCTGCCAGCAACAACAACAAAGACAAAGGAACGAAGCGTCCGGCGGCGTGGTTGCGCCAGAACACCGAGAGGGCCATGAGGAGCGCGCCGCTCACGATCAGGATTGTCTCTGGGAGGAAACGCAGAATCTCAACGGAGGAGGGTGCAAATTCAGCGGGCACGGGCCACCTCCTGCCGCAGCGGGATTTCGGGGTTTTGCACGTGGTAAACCAGGCCCCGCGTCGACCGCTCCAAGATGCGCGCGTTGGCCGCAGCAATTGGGACCAGGAAGGTGCGGCTGGCCACTCCCATCCAGACCATGAGCACGACCAGCGGCAGAACGCCGGCCCATTCGCGCGGCGTCAAATCCGTCACATGGGCCTTCACGGCCTCGGCCGCCTGGCCAAGGAAGGCCCTCTGATAGAGCCACAGCAGGTAGCAGGCGGAGAGCACCACGCCTAGGGCTGCGAACACCGCCCACTTGAAGTTCACCATCGCCGCGCCCTGAAGCACCAGGAACTCGCCCACGAAATTGTTCAGCAGCGGCAGTCCCAGGCTGGCCAGGGAAGTGATTAGGAAGACGGCGGCCAGCCACGGCGCCGGGTTGGCGACGCCGCCGTAGCCTGCGATTTCGAGCGTATGCCTTCGCTCGTAGAGATAGCCGACCAGGATGAACAATGCGCCGGTCGAGATGCCGTGGTTCAACATTTGGTAGACCGCGCCATCGAGGGCAATGGGATTGAAAGAGAAGATTCCGAGGACCACAAATCCGAGATGGCTCACCGAGGAGTAGGCCACCAGCTTCTTCATGTTGGGCTGCACCATCGCCACCAGCGCGCCGTAGAGGATGCCAATCATGGCCAGGGTCACGATCCATGGGGCGTGTTCCCGGGAAGCGGAGGGGAACAACGGGAGGCAGAACCGGACCAGCCCGTACGTCCCCATCTTCAGCATGACGGAAGCCAGGATGACTGACCCCGCCGTGGGCGCCTCCACGTGGGCATCCGGCAGCCAGGTGTGCAGCGGGAACAGCGGCACCTTAATGGCGAAGGCGAGGAAGAAGGCCAGAAACAGCAGACTCTCGGCGGTTGGGTCTAGGGCCATGCCCCGCCCCGCGAGCCGTTCGGACAAAGCCACGTAGTCAAAAGTCCCGGTCAAGTTGTACAGGTAGATGAACGCCGCCAGCATGAGCACCGAGCCGGCCATCGTAAACAAGAAGAACTTGACCGCGGCGTAGATGCGGCGTTCATGCCCCCAGACGCCGATCAGGAAGTACATCGGGACCAAGGAAACTTCCCAAAACACGTAGAACAGGAACAGGTCCAGGGCCACGAACACGCCGATCAGGCCGAACTCCAGCAGCAATAGCAGAACGTGGAACTCCTTGACGCGGTGAGCGATGTGCTTCCAGGAAATCACGACTGCAAGCGGCGTAAGCAGCGTGCTGAGGATCACCAGCCAGAGGCTGAGGCCATCCACGGCGATGTGATAGCGGATGGCGGGCGAGGAGATCCAAGGGATATCGGTTGTGAACTGGAAGCCTCCGCTGGCGCGGTTGAAGCGGAAGGCCAGCAAGAGGGAGACGACGAACACGGCCAGCGAAGCCGCGAGCGAAAAGATCCGGATGAGGCGGTGGCGATGGCCGGGGATGAACAGCAACAACAGCGAGGCGGCCAGCGGCAGAGCCAGGCAGAGGTTCAGCAAGGCGCTCATCGCAGACCTCCCGCGGCCACGAACCCCAGCAAAGCCACCAGCGATCCCCAAACCACCCAAGCGGCATAGCTGCGGATGTTGCCGCTCTGAACCAGCCGCAGCACTGCGCCCGTGCCCCTGGCCCAGCTCCCGATGCCGTTCACCGCGCCGTCGATCAGCCCCACGTCCACGCCGCGCCAGAGAACCGAATGGGAACCGTTCACTACGGGCCGCACCACGGTCCGGTCGTAGATCTCATCTACGAAGTATTTGTTGTAGACCAGGCGGTACAGCGCGCCCAGCCGGTCCGCGATCTCATCGGCCAGCCCGGGCCGAGCCACATAGAGCGCATAGGCTACCAGGATCCCCAGCAAGCCGGCGGCGACCGAGACATACACGAGCCAAGGATCGTGAGCCCCCTCCGATGCGGGAAACAGCGGGTGGAGCCAGCGCGGCACGTCGAAGTAGCCCCCGCCCAGCGACAGCAGCGCCAGCGCCGCCAGCGGCAGGGTCATCACCTTGGGCGATTCATGAGGATGCGCCTGCCCCCGGTAGCTGCCAAAGAACGCCAGGAACACGGCCCGGAAAACGTAGAATGCCGTGAGGCCGGCGGTAACCACTCCGATCCAGTACATGAGCGGCGAATGGTGATAGGCGGCGATCAGGATGGCGTCCTTGCTGTGGAACCCGGAGAACGGAGGCACGCCGGCGATCGCCACCGCGGCGCACAGGATGGTGAAAAACGTGACCGGGATGTGCTTCCGCAGGCCACCCATGTTCCGCAGGTCCTGCTCGCCACCCAGCGCATGGATCACGCTGCCCGCCCCGAGGAACAGCAGCGCCTTGAAGAAGGCGTGGGTTACCAGATGGAAGATCCCGGCCGAGAATGCTCCGGCCCCGAGTCCAAGGAACATGTAGCCGAGCTGCGAAACCGTGGAGTAGGCGAAGACCTTCTTGATGTCGTTCTGCGCCAGACCGATGGTGGCGGAGAAGAATGCCGTAGCCAGCCCGACCCAGGCGACCACTTCCAGCGCCAGCGGCGCTTGCAGATAGATGGGAGCGCAGCGGGCCACCATGTAAACGCCGGCGGTGACCATGGTCGCTGCGTGAATCAGGGCTGAGACCGGCGTGGGGCCTTCCATGGCGTCCGGGAGCCAGACGTACAACGGGATTTGCGCGGACTTGCCCGTTGCGCCCACCAGCAGAAGAAGCCCGATGGCGGTCAGCGCAGCCGTGGTCACACCCGTAGGATTTGTGGCCAGGCCGGCGAAGACATTCTGGAAATCCAAAGACCGAAAATGGATGAAGACCAGCAAGATGGCCAGCGTGAAGCCCACGTCGCCGATGCGGTTGACGATGAAGGCCTTGTTGCCGGCCGTGGTGGCGCTTTTGCGGTGGAAGTAGAAGCCGATCAGCAGGTAGCTGCACAGCCCCACGCCCTCCCAGCCGACGAACATCAGCAGGAAGTTCGACGCCATCACCAGCGTCAGCATGAAGAACATGAAGAGGTTGAGGAAGGCGAAGAACCGGTAGTAGCCGCCTTCGTGCGCCATGTAGCCGATCGAGTAGATGTGAATGAGCAGGCCCACGCCGGTGACGACCAGCATCATCACGGCCGTGAGGCGGTCCACCATCAGTTCGAAGCCCGCCCGCAGGGCTCCGCTTTGAATCCAGGTGAAGTAGGGCTCCAGGTGCGGTTGCTCCAGGGATCCCAGGGCGCTGAGGGTTCTCAGCACCCACAAGAAGCTCAACAGCACCGAGCCGACGGCCACCGTGTTGATCAGGGACTTGGACATGCGCCTCCCCGCCAGCCCCAGCAGGAGGAAGCCGGCCAGCGGGAAGGCGGGGATGAGCCACAAGTGCATCGTGTCAGCCTTTCATCGAATCCACTTCGTCGATCTGCAACGTGGCGCGGTTCTTGAACACCGTCAGGATAATGGCCAGCCCCACGGCGGCCTCGGCGGCGGCGACCACCATGACGAAAAAGGCGTACAGATGGCCGTCGATCTGTTTGAGCTGATAAGAGAACGCCACGAAGCTGAGGTTGACCGCGTTCAGCATCAGCTCGATGCACATGAAAACGGTAATGATGTTGCGTCGCAGCAGGAAGCCGGCCACGCCCAAGCCGAACAGAACCGCGCTCAGGATTAGATACCAGCTCAGGGGCACGCTATGCACGTCAGTCGATCTCCTTGTGCGCCAGAACAATGGCGCCGATGATCGCCACCAGAATCAATGCCGAGGTCACCTCGAACGGCAGCAGATAGCCAGTGAAGAGGCTCCGGCCGATGTTTTCCGCCGTCCCTCCCATGAAATCTCCGAAACGAACCGATTCCGGAGCAGGCGCGAGCCGTCGGATCAGCATTCCCACAAGCAACAGCAGCGCGGCCAGCGAGGGGAAACCGATGATCCGCACCACCGCCGAACGGCCGGTCCGCTGCTCCGCCTCCGCGTTGAGCAGCATGATGACGAAGACGAACAGCACCATGATCGCCCCGGCATAGACGATCACCTGCACGGCGGCGATGAACTCCGCGCCCAACTGAAGGTAAAGCACCGCGAGCGAGCCCATCACCCCGATCAGCGAAATAGCGCCGTTGATGGGATGGCGTTGAACGACCAGGTTCACCGCACACCCCACGGAGACGATCGCAAAAGCCCAGAAGATCAACATCTCCGTCATCGATCTATCCTCCGTACAGCGCCACCAGCAGACCGGTGGCCAGCATGTTCAGCATGGCGACCGGGAACAGGAACTTCCACGTAAAGGCCATGAGCTGGTCATAGCGGAAGCGGGGCAGCGTTCCCCGCACCCACATAAAAACAAACAGCAGGGATCCCGTCTTGAAGCCGAACCAGAACATGGGAATCAGGATCTGTTTCAGCAGGGGCACCTGAAAAAGAAACGCCAGAAACCAGAACAGGACCGCGACTGCGGGCAGCGTGCGGCGGTCGCGGGGCCGGGCCGGATGCAGGCCATGATACATTGCAATGGCGCCGCCGGCCAGGAACAGCGCCGTGGGGAAGAGATCCGAGCCCTTCTCCGCGGGCCACAGCGGCAGATACCCGCCCAAAAACAGCACCGTGGCGAAGGCGCAACTGGTGATCATGTGGGCGTATTCGGCCATGAAGAACGAAGCGAACTTGAGGCTGCTGTACTCGGTGTGGAAACCGGCCACCAGCTCGTTTTCGGCCTCCGGCAGGTCAAACGGTATGCGGTTGGTCTCCGCGAAGGCCGCCATCAGGAAGATCAAATAGCTGATGACCTGGGGGGCGGGAAGTTTAAAGAAGTTCCACTGGGGGATCCAACCGGCGTAATATCCGCTTTGCGTGACCACCAGCTCCTGGAGGCTGAGCGTATTGGAAAGCAAGAGCGGCGAGGCTACCGCCAGGGCCATCGGCAGCTCGTAGCTGACCATCTGGGCCGAGGCGCGCAGTCCGCCGAGCAAAGCATACTTGCTGTTGGAGGACCAGCCGGCCAGGGCGATTCCGTAGACGCTCAGCGAAGAGATCGCCAGCAGGAACAATACGCCGATGTCCAGGTCCGTGAGCTGGATGGCGGTGCGGATTCCGAAGACCTCCACCTCCGGCCCAAACGGCAACACGGCCACCGGCAGCAGCGCCAGCGCCACGGAAAAGAACGGCGCAAACACGAACAGCAGCTTGTTGGCCTGCGGGGGCGTCAGGTCTTCCTTGGTGAGCAGCTTGATGACGTCGGCCAAAGGTTGGAGCAATCCGTGCGGGCCCACACGCGAAGGGCCCAGCCGGAGCTGGATGTGGGCGATCACCTTGCGCTCGACCCATTGCAGATAGGCCAGGGTCGTCAGGATGATCGCAGCCCACAAGGCCGCCTTAACCAGCGTCAAAATTACGAAGTCCATCGGTACAATTCGCCCGGCGCTTCCTTCAGAGAGTTCAAGATCTTCGAATAACGCCCCAACGTGCCGGAAGTGAACAGTGTATCGTTTGCGGGATCCATCAGGCCGGCATGCGTGAGACCGGGTGCAGCGGACATTCCCCGCTGGCTCATGTGCGCGTAGATCTCGGAGGGAGCGGGCGGCGCGATCTCGGCGCCCAACATCACGGCCAGGTTCCGGAAGATATCCAGATCCGTCTTGGCGCCCATGGTGGAGACGGCCCGTTTCACCCCGATCAGCTCTCCGCAGGTATTGGTCACCGTGCCCGTCTTTTCGTAGGTGCTTGCGGCCGGCAGAACGACATTCGCCTTTTGAGCCGTTTCGGTGAGGAACAGATCTTGGACCACGACGAAGGCGTCCGCCGCCGCCAGCTCGCGCTTACGCAGCGCATTGGCCCCCACGATCCAGAGCGCATCGAGATCGGGCGAGTCCAACATCTCAGGCAACGTCAGGCCCGGCTCCAAGCCTTCCTCCTGCACGGGCCGGTAGCCTGGAAGGAAATCCGGCATTAAGCCCATGTCCATTGCGCCCCGGGAGTTGGAGTGGCCGACCAGGCACACGTACTTCACCGGGATGCCGAGCGAGGCGCCGAATTCCACCAGCCGATAGACCGCTTCGCCGCGGACCGAGTCCCCAAAGAGGATCACCAGCTCCGGCTCGTTTTTCAGCGTCCCCCGCAAACCTTCCAGCGCCGCCAGTTCATTGCCGGGCTCGGCCCGCACGCTGAGAGCGGCGTAGGAGTCCTCCCGCACCGGACCGCGCGTCACCACGTAGACCCGCGCCCGGTGATGCCGCCAGTTGGCGCGGAGCTGGAAGGCCAACAGCGGATGCTGCTGCGCCAGGTCGGCGCCAATTACCACCGCCGCCTGCCGGTGATACAAGTCCTCCGTCCGGGCAAGCGCCTCTGGCCTGCCCCCGACCGCCGCCAGCAACGCCGCCACATCCCCGCTGCGCCGGTGGTCGATGTGATTGGTTCCCAGTGTGCGCCGCGCCAACTCCTGCAAGTAGAGATTCTCTTCGTTGGTCGTGCGCGTGGAGCCGATCACGCCGAGTTTGCCGCCGCGGGCACGGATCTCATCGAACTTCTTCGCTACGGTGCGCAGGGCCTCCGACCAGGAAACCTCTTCGAAACGGCCGTCTTTCTTAATCAGCGGCGTGCGCAGACGCTCCTCATGCGAGACAAAGTCGAACGCATAGCGCCCCTTGACGCACAGAAACTCGCCGTTGACGCCGCTGCGGTCCTGATTGTTGCCGCGAATGACGCGGTTGTCGTAGACGCCGAGCGTCGTGGTGCACCCGTCGGCGCAGTGCGCGCACGCGGTCCCGACGTGTTTCATTTCCCACGGGCGGGTCTTGTAACGGTAGATACCGCTGGTCAGCGCGCCCACCGGGCAAATGTCGATGCACATCCCGCATTCGTCGCACTCCAGATGATCGCCGTGATTCGGCGTTATCTCGCTGACCACCCCGCGGTTCACCACGCCGAGGGCGCCCACGCCCATGCCTTCTTTACAAATCCGCACGCAGCGGTAGCACAGGATGCAGCGCGGCTTGTCGAAGTAGACAATGGGCGACCACTGCTTTTCAGGGACATGGTACTTGAACTCGGTGAAGCGGCTGACGTCCACGCCGTAGCGGAACGTCAGGTCCTGAAGCTCGCACTCGCCGCCTTTGTCGCACACCGGGCAGTCCAGCGGGTGGTTGGTGAGGATGAACTCCAGCATGGACTTGCGGGCTTCCACCACCTGAGGCGTATTGGTGTGCACCACCATGCCTTCGGCCACGGGCATGGTGCAGGAGGTCACCAATTTGGGCGATTTTTCGATTTCCACCAGGCACATGCGGCAGGCGGCCTGGAGGCTCAAGCCCTCGTAGTAGCAGAACGCCGGGATTTCGATACCGGCCATCTTGGCTGCGTTGATCAACAGCGTGCCGGTGGGGACCTCCACGGCCCGGCCATCAATGGTCAGCTTCACCAGGCCGCTCATCGCGCCAGCACCTCCCGATGGGAAGGCTCGAAGGGGCAGGGTTCGCCCTCGGCGTGCGCCTCAAATTCGTCCCGGAATTTCTCGACAAAGGCCATGGCCGGCATTGCGGCGGCATCGCCCAGCGGGCAGAAAGTGCGGCCTAACATGTTCCGCGCCACGTCTGCAATTAAGTCAATGTCGCTGCGCGATCCCTCTCCGGCGTGGAACCGTACCAACAGTTTCTTCAGCCAAGTGGTCCCCTCCCGGCAGGGCACGCACCAGCCGCAGCTCTCGTGGGCGTAGAAACTCAAAATCCGCATGGCCGCCTTCACCATGCAGGTATCCTCGTCCATGACAATGACGCCGCCGGAACCCAGCATGCTCTTGGCCTTCGCCAGCGTGTCGAAGTCCATGGCAATGTCGCACTCCTCGGCCTTCAACACGGGGCAGCTTGAGCCGCCGGGAATCACCGCCTTGAGTTTCTTGCCGCCGCGGATGCCGCCCCCGACCTCCTCGATCATCCTCAGCAGATTGAAGCCCATGGGCAGCTCGTAGACCCCGGGCCGGTTGATGTGTCCGGAAAGGCAGAACAACCGCGTGCCTCCGTTGCGCGGCGTGCCTAGCAGCGCGAAGGCGGCTCCGCCGTCGTTGATGATGTGCGGCACCGCGCAGAAGGTCTCCACGTTGTTCAGCACCGTGGGGCAGCCGAAGGCGCCCACCACCGCCGGAAACGGCGGCCGGATTCGTGGCACCCCGCGCTTGCCCTCCAGCGACTCCAGCAGCGCCGACTCCTCACCGCACTCATACGAGCCGGCGCCCGTGCGCGTAAACATGTCGAAGTCGAAGCCGCTGCCCAAAATGTTTTTGCCCAGATATCCCCGCTCGCGCGCCTCCCGAATGGCCTGCTCCACCGTCTCCAGGCACTTGCGGAACTCGCCGCGGATATAGATGTAGCCCGCCTGCGCGCCCACCGCCACCGCCGCGATCATCATTCCTTCCAGGAGCTGGTGGGGGTCGTTCTCCATCAACAGGCGGTCTTTGCAGGTTCCCGGTTCGCCCTCATCTCCGTTGGCGACGATGTACTTCGGCTTGAGCGAATGGCGCGGCACAAAACCCCACTTCATTCCGGTGGGGAAGCCCGCTCCTCCCCGCCCCCGCAGATTGGACGCCTTGACCTCCTCGATGATCTCCTCCGGCTTCATCTTGAGGGCTTTCTGAAAAGCCTGGTAGCCGCCCGTCGCCAGATAGGTGTCGATGCGGACCGGCCTTTCCAAGCCGAAGCGCCGCGTAAGGATCTTCACCTCCAGCGGACTAGGTTCGTTATAGAGCATCCCACTCATGACAGCTTCCGCAGTGTGTCGATCAGCCGGTCGAAAGCCTCCGGCGTGACCTTGTGATGAAAATCGTAGTTCACGAGGATGGCCGGGGCCCACGAGCAGGCGCCGATGCACTCCACCTCCTCCAAGGAAAACAGGCCATCCGGCGTCACCTCATGATTCCCGATGCCCAGCTTCTTGCGGGCGTGCTCCCACAGCTCCAGCCCCCCGGTCAACATGCAACTGATGTTGGTGCAAATCTGGATGTGATACTTGCCGGCGGGTTTGCGGCGCAGCATGGAGTAGTAGGTGACCACTTCGTCCACTTCCATGGTCTTCAGCCCCAGCCGGCGTGTAATCTCCTCCACCACCTCCTGGGTCACCGCGCCCACTTCGTCCTGGGCGTAGAGCAACATCGGAATCAGCGCGGAGCGCTTGTGGCCCGGCGGGCAGCTCCGCAACAGCTCTTCGAAACGCGCCTCGAGTTGGGGAGAAAAGGTCATCGGTCCACGTCCCCCAAAACAAAGTCCATGCTGCCCAGGGCGGCGATGACGTCGGCGATCAGGCGGCCCTCGATCATCTTCGCCGTCGCCTGCAAATTGCCGAAACTCGGGCCGTGGATGTGGACCCGGTGCGGCTTGGGCCCTCCGTCGCTCACCACGTAGTAGCCCAACTCTCCGCGCGGCGATTCGATCGCCTGGTACACCTCGCCCGCCGGAACCTTGAACCCTTCGTAGATGATCTTGAAATGGTGGATGAGCGCCTCCATTTCGGTCTTCATCCGCTCGCGGTCGGGCAAAACCACTTTCGGCGCATGCGCCACGTGCGGGCCTGAGGGCATCCCCTCCATCGCCTGCCGCGCGATGCGCGCGCTCTGGCGCATCTCCTCCACCCGCACCTGGTAACGGGCGTAAACATCGCCTTCGGTGCGCGTCGGAATGTCGAAATCGAACTTTTCGTAACTAGAGTACGGCTCGGCTTTCCGCAAGTCCCAGGCCAAGCCCGCCGCCCGCAGCATCGGTCCGGTGACGCCCAAGTCAATCAGATCCTCCAGCTCCACATGACCCACGCCTTTGGTCCGCACCAGCCAGATCGGATTGTTGGTCAACAGATCCTCGTACTCGTCCACCTTGCTGGGAAAAGCGTCCAGGAACTTGCGGACTGGGCCTTCCCAGCCGCGCGGGGGCGGCAGCGCCAGCCCACCGATCCGGAAGTAGCTGGTCATCATGCGCTGCCCGGAGAACATCTCGAAGATGCGCAGCAAATCCTCGCGCTCGCGGAAGCAGTACAGGAAGACGCTCATCGCGCCGATGTCAATGGCGTGTGTGCCCAGCCACAGCAGATGACTGGAGATGCGGGTCAGCTCGGTCAGCATCACCCGCATCCACTGCGCCATGGGCGGGATTTCCAGCCCGAGCAGCCGCTCCACCGCCAGGCAGTAGCAGAGGTTATTGGACAGGTTCGCGAGGTAATCCACCCGGTCGGTGAGCGGGATGACCTGCTGGTAGAACTTGTCTTCGCACTCCTTCTCGATGCCTGTGTGCAGGAAGCCGATGTCCGGCTCAGCCTTGACAATGGTCTCGCCTTCGAGCTCCAGCAACAAACGCAGCACGCCGTGCGTGGAGGGGTGTTGCGGCCCCATGTTGAGCACGATGCTGGCGCGCCCGCCCACAGGGGGATCGGCTTCCCCGTTGAACCCCGCTCCTACTGGCCTCCCCGTCTCGCCCACCTTCGGATCCTCATTCGTCTTTGTACGAGTACCGGTAGCCGTGCACCGGATAGTCCTTCCTCAGGGGGTGCCCCTCCCAGTCCTCCGGCATCATGATTCGCTTCAGATTCGGATGTCCGCGGAAACGGATGCCGAACAGATCGTAGACCTCGCGCTCATGCCAGTTGGCCGAGCGCCACACGCAGGTTACCGAATCGATCTCCGGCGTCTCGCCGCCCAGACGGCACTTGAGCCGCAAGCGCCGGTTGCCCTCGAAAGCGTGGAGATGGTAAACGACCTCAAATCTCGGCTCGCGGGGATGCCAGTCCACCGCTGTCAGATCCGCCAGCCGGATGAAGCCCTGCTGCTCCTTCAAGAAGCGGCACACCGCTACGATCCGCGCTGGGTCGATCTCCAGGGTTTGTTCGCCGAAGGCCCGCTTTCCGCCTGTGACAGACCCCGGTTCGGTCTCGTCGATGGCC
>JAIMAR010000007.1 GCA_023511855.1 Bryobacteraceae bacterium | reverse complement strand
ACCCGGGTCTGATTCCCAGCGAGATCTTCCGGCAGGCCCGGTTCGCATTGGAGCGAGCGGACCACATTGTGTTTCTGGTCGATGGCCGGAGCGAATTGACATCCGCCGACCTGGAACTGGCGCGCTTGCTGCGCCGCCTGGCGCGCCCCATCGCCTTAGCCGTCAACAAGATCGACAGCCCCGTGCGCGAAGCGCTGGCGCACGAGTTCCATTCTCTCGGCATCCCTCACTTGTTTCCCGTTTCCGCCGAGCACCGCCTCGGGCTCGATGAGCTGTTGGACCACGTGACCTCCGGCTTTCCCGTCACCGAGCAGGATGCGGGCGAACAGAGCCCGGCGGCGATCCGCGTGGCCATCATCGGCCGCCCGAATGTGGGCAAGTCCACCTTGCTGAACCGTCTGGTGGGCCAAGATCGCGCGATTGTCAGTGAGATCGCCGGCACTACGAGGGACGCCGTCGATGAGACCGTGACCGTCGACGGACGGCAGTACACTTTCGTGGATACGGCGGGCATCCGGCGCAAGGGCAAGACCAAGCTGATGGCGGAAAAGCTGAGCGTGGTCATGGCCCGCAAGCACATACGACAATGCGACGTGGCGCTGGTGGTGCTGGATGCTGTTGAAGGCGTAGTCGGCCTGGACGCCACCATTGGCGGCTACGCCCACGAAGACGGCCGCGCCATCATCCTCTGCGTCAACAAGTGGGATCTAGCACCGAATAAGGACAAGAAGGCGTTCGTGGAGAAGGTGCGGACGGCCATGAAATTCCTAGAGTATGCGCCGGTGGCCTTCGTATCGGCGCTCAGTGGCGCCGGGACCGGCCAGTTGTTTCCCTTAATCCGGCGGGTTTACGAGGCCGCATCGCAACGGATCCCCACCGCGGAGCTCAACCGGTTTATTGGTGGGCTGCATTTCGAGCCGGAGATCAAAATCTATTACGTGACTCAGCCTTCGGTGCGTCCGCCGGCGTTCGTGCTATTCACGGATCGAACGGGCAAGCTTCATTTTTCCGCCGAACGGTACTTGATCAACCGTTTGCGCGAACGCTTCGGGTTCACGGGCACGCCGATCGTGATCAAGACCCGTCAGAAACGCGGGTAGCGCGCCGGTCTCAGCCTCCCGGCGAATCATGCTGGCCGGTTCCGGCGATGTCTTCCACCTTGCTTCCAAAGCAATCAATGCGCTGGGGGATGGTAGCGCGGGGACTCACCATGCCCTCAGTGGCGCCGGGCTCGTAGGCGGATGCGGGCGCATCCGCACGGGCCGGACGGCCCGTTCGAGCCGCTTCCTCCAGCAACTCTCGCAACATGTTCTCCAGGGGAAGGGCGGCCGCTTCCAGCTCGGGGCGGCCGATGAGCCGGCAGATTTCGGCGGCGGTGAGCGACTCCAGAATCACACCGCCATCCTCCTGGATCGCCGTCACCCGGCTAGGGATGAAGTTGGCGAAGCGGATGTCGGCTTCGAGCAGAGCGGCGCTCAGATCCGGACGGCAAACCGTGAAGGAGATGGCGTCTTTGGAAAGCGCAGTCACCGCCAGTTGGAACAGGCGGTTCAGGTGCGCGATGGAAAGAACATTGATCCCCCTCCGCTGCGCAGCGTGGACCAGCGCAGCCTCGATGGCGGCCAAGCTTTGATTGGAATCCACACGGAGCATGACGGCGCTACACCCCGCCAAGATCATAACAGAACCGCGCTCAGGCGTTGGTTCGTTCCACCAGGAACTCGATCCGCTCGACCGAGCCGTTGCGAAAGTGCTCGCCGAGGCGGGTGTAGCGGAGCAGGGTGGCGCTGGAAGCGAGGCGGGCGGCCAGGGATGCGCTGATCTCCAACCGGTAGCGGTCGGCGCGTTCGCGGTAGCTGTAGCCGGCGTAAGCCAGCCCACATTCGCCGGCGATCTCCATGAGCGCATCCCAGAAACTGCGTGGCCGAAGAAACCGCCGCTCACAGACCGACTGTTTGCCGATCTCCACGCGCAAGGCTGGGCCGAGGAGGATGAGACGTACGCAATGATCCGGATCAAAGAGCCGCTCGGGCTGCGGAGCCGGCAGCAGGCCGAGCATCTCCGTCAGCTCCTCCAGATCGGCATCCCAACCGGACCAGCGGTAACGGGAGGCGCCAATCACGAGAGTCCCCCGCAACAGGAGTTCGTGCACCCTGGCGGGGTCTTTGCCGGTGAAGTCCAGCATCAACTCCACCAGCTCGCGCAGCGGCATCTCGCGGCTCAGAACCGGAGTCATGGAAATCGCGCCGGCTTCCTCGCTGCTCAGCTTGACTCGGATCGTTTCCGGCAACCGCATCCCTACGCTGCTAGTATGGCAAATGCGACGATGAACCGCCCCGGTCCCACCGCTTCCGCCGCTTCCCTGCTCCGGGAAGAGATCGCCCGCAGCGGGCCGCTGCGCTTCAGCCGGTTCATGGAGATCGCGTTGTATCACCCGGAAGTTGGCTACTACCGCCGCGGCCGGGATCCTTTCGGCAAGCGGGGCGACTACTTCACCGCCGAGCAACTCCAGCCGGTATTCGGGATCCTGGTGGCCGCCATCCTCCGACGGCTGCGAAGCGAGATGGGCGAACCCGAGGACTTCACCGTCGTGGAGCTGGGGGCAGGCCGGATGGAGATGGCCGACGCGCTGCGCGAGTTCCGCTATTGCCCGGTGGAACTCGGCTCATCGGATTGGCCGAAGCGTTTTCGCGGAGTCGTTTTCAGCAACGAGTTCTTCGATGCGCTGCCGGTGGACGTCGCTGTGCGCCGGGGCGCTGAGTTTGTCGAGATGCTTGTGGACTGGCGGGACGGCCGCTTCCGCTGGACCGAAGGCCCCCCGCTGAGCGGCGAACACGCCGCCTACGCCGAGCGGTACCTCATGCAAGCCGCCGATGAGGCTTGGGTTGAGATCGGTCTGGAGGCCCTGCGCTGGATGGATCGGATCGCCGAACGGCTGGAGTCGGGCTACGTGTTCACCATCGATTACGGCTACACCTCGCGCGAGCTTCTCCGCTTCCCCCAGGGGACGCTGATGAGCTACCGGAGGCACACGGCCCTCGAGGACGTTTGGGCGGATCCTGGAGAGCAGGACATCACTGCGCACGTGGCGTTCACCGCTCTCCAACTGCACGGCGAACGGCTCGGCTTGCAAACGGTCCGGTTCGAGTCCTTGGCGGCGGCGCTGGCGGCGGCGGGCGAGGCCGATGGATTCGCGACCGCTCTGAGCGCCCCCACGGAAGCGGAAAGGCTGCGGCGCAGGCTCCAGCTCAAGACGCTGCTGTTCGGATTCGGCGAGACATTCCGCGCGCTGCTCCAGTACAAGCCCCCAAGAAACTAAAAGAGGCCCCCGTTGCCGGGGGCCTCGGTTGATCCTTCTGTTGCTGCTGCCCCGTGCGGGGCGCCTCGCTTACTTCTTCTTCTTGGCGGGCTTTGCAGCCTTCTTCTTGGCCGGCTTTGCAGCCTTCTTCGTTGCGTTCTTCATCGATTGATTCTCCCAAACATCAGATTTGCGCGATCCAGAAAAGATCGCAGCGTGATTCATATATAAAGTCATTCTTGCCGAAAGTCAAGAGAAAAATGCATGGAGGCCGAAAAAATCTTTTCCGGAGGGGAGTGGATCCGGCAAAAACGAGCTGCGCAGAAATTGTTTTAATGGAGGAGATGGCTCCGGCGCCCGCAATGAATGCTTCCGAGCTGGACCGCCGCCGCGCGCTCTGGCTGCTGATCGGCTGCGCGGCGGCCGCGGGTTGTCGCAAGAAGCGAAGACTGCCGGCGCCGGCGGCCGCGCGTCCCGGCGCCGTGGAGACCGGCATCGCCAGTTGGTACGGCCATCCCTATCACGGGCGGCGCACCGCCAGCGGTGAGATCTATGACATGGAGAAGCTCACCGCCGCGCACCGGACGCTTCCCTTCGGCACCTGGGTGGAAGTGACCAACCTCGACAACCGCAAGCGCGTGCGCGTGCGCATCACCGACCGCGGGCCGTTCGTCGACGGAAGGATCATCGACCTTTCGCTGGCGGCAGCGCGGGAGATCGACATGGTGCGGGCGGGAATCGTGAAGGTGCGCGTGCAGGTCGTCTCCGGTCCAGCCGCCGCGGGCGGACGGTTCGCGGTTCAGGTCGGCGCCTATCTGAACCGGGACAACGCCGAGCGCATGCGCCGCAGGCTGCAAGCGCAATACCGGCACTGCCGTCTGGTGAAGCGCGACGGCCCCACGGTGCTCTGGCGAGTGTTGATCGGAGAGGAGACAAGCGAGGAGCAGGCCCGGATCCTGGCGGCGCAATTGCGGCCGGAGTTCGGCGCGGTGTTCGTGGTGCGCCTCGATGAACCCTCCGGGGATGAACTATAATCCGGTACAGGAATGCATCCACTCGGAGTGGACCCCCCACCCGTCCTCGTGGGCCGGTCCCCCCGGATCCGCCAGGTCCAGCAGCTCATTCAGAAAGCGGGCAAGACCCAATCGCCGGTGCTCATCCTCGGCGAGACGGGAACGGGAAAAGAAGTTGCGGCACGGCTCATCCATTCGGTCCGCAACCGGGGTCCATTTGTACCGATCGATTGCTCCGCGCTGGCAGGCCCTCTTCTGGAAAGCGAACTGTTCGGACACGCGCGCGGCGCGTTCACCGGCGCCGTAGCCGCCAAGCGCGGCTTGGTGGAGGCCGCCTCCGGCGGGACCGCTTTCTTTGACGAGATCGGCGAGCTGCCGCTGGAGCTTCAAGCCAAGCTCTTGCGGCTGATTCAGCAGAAAGAGTACCGCCCGGTGGGTTCGCTCGAGTTAAAGAGAGCCGACTTCCGCCTCATCGCGGCCACCAACCGCGACCTGGCAAAGGAAGTGGAGCGAGGACGCTTCCGCGCCGACCTCTACTTTCGTCTGAATGTAGTGACCCTGCGTCTGCCGCCGTTGCGGGAGCGCAAGGAGGACATCCCGGAGTTAGCCGCTCATTTTCTGGCGAAGTACGGCGGAGGACGGCACAGTCTGACCCGGGAGTGCCTCGACGCCATGCTGTCCTACGATTGGCCCGGAAACGTCCGCGAATTGGAAAACGCCATCGAGCGGATGGTGGCGCTCAACTCCGGGCCGCTGCTCCACGCTGCTGACC
Organism: Bryobacteraceae bacterium; assembly: GCA_023511855.1. Lineage (GTDB taxonomy): Bacteria > Acidobacteriota > Terriglobia > Bryobacterales > Bryobacteraceae > JAIMAR01. The sequence goes on along the minus strand of JAIMAR010000007.1, from coordinate 37,686 downwards.
TTCCCACCGGTCTCCAGAATCACCTTGCCGCCCGGCGGGCTGGACAAGCGACCATGACCGCCGTCGCCGCAGGCGGCTCGCTCGTTGGGCCCCAACGCAGCAGCCTCCAGGAGCATCCAAGCCTGCGCCCGGTGCCGTCCCTGACCGAAATGGAAAAGGAGGCGATCCGGCGCGCCCTGGAGTTCACCAAAGGTGATAGAGTGATGGCGGCGCACCTGTTGGGCATCGGCAGGACAACGCTATACCGAAAGTTGAAGGAGTACCGGATAAGCGATTGAGAGCGGCCCTCGACGCCACCTATAGCCTGGACCGAAACCTGTCCGGTGTCGGAGTCTATTCGAGGCGGATTCTGTTCGGATTAGCACAATCCCATCCAGAGGCTTTCTTCTTCTACTGCTACCGGCCCCACCGCTGGTTGACCTCTTTCCGCGAAACGCTCTATCCCAATTGCCGGCGATGGCCGCTGTTGGAGCGCTGGCCGCCCAAGGCCGACGTCTTTCATGGCCTCAATCAGCGGCTGCCCGCGGCGCGCCTGAAGCGTGCGGTGGCGACGTTTCATGATCTGTTCGTCCTCACCGGCGATTATTCCACTCCGGAATTCCGTCAGCGCTTTGCGTTGCAGGCGCGGCAGGCAGCCGAGCGGGCCGACCTAATCATCGCCGTTTCCGAATTCACCGCCCGGCAAGTGCAGGATCTGCTGGGGGTTTCGCCGGACCGGGTTCGGGTGATCTACCACGGGGCCACCTGCCGCGTGCCCTCCGGGCAGGATCCCCCTTTGCTGAAAGAGGACCTAATCTTGATGGTAGGCGCGCTCCAGAAGCGTAAGAACACGTTGCGCCTGGTGGAAGCCTTCGAAAGGAGCGCCCCCGGGTGGAGGCTGGCGCTGGCCGGCTCTTATGGATTTGGCGCCGAGCAGATCCTCGAGCGGATTGGGTCCAGTCCGCGCCGCCGCGAAATCGAGGTGCACGGCTATGTTTCCGAGCGGCGCTTAAACTGGCTTTATCAGCGCGCTTCCCTATTCGCCTTCCCGTCTCTCGACGAAGGCTTCGGGATGCCGGTTCTCGACGCGATGGCCTCGGGAATCGCGGTGCTGACTTCGAACCGCTCGGCGACCGCCGAGGTCGGAGGCGATGCCGTGTTCCTGGTGGATCCCGAAGATACGGAGAGCATTGCCGCGGGATTGCAGAGGCTCAGCGAGGATGCCAGGCTGCGCGAAGAGCTGGCGCTGCGGGGCCGGCGCCGCGCCTCGGCCTTCCGCTGGGAAAAAGCGGTGGACCAAACTTGGTCTGTCTACCAGGAACTGCTGCGGTAGGCTGCCGCGGCTATGCGCGCTCGTCGTCCACGGCGATCTTTAGGGCGCGCAGGAACTTTTGGTCGTGCGAGGTCCAGCGGATCTTTCCGGCCTTTGGACGTTCCAGCTCGTCCGGATCCGCCTCCTCTTCCTCCACTGCGGATTCCGCCGCGCGGGAAGGCTCGCATTTGTTAAAGCCGATGGTCGCCTCGAGCACAAGAAACACGTCGTAGCCGGCCTCTTTGATCTCTTCAATCACCGCCGAAATCCGCTCCGACTCGGACAGCGACTCGTTGATGGCGTTGCCTAACTCCCGCATTAGGTCCTTTAGTTGGTCGTCCACGCTGCGCCCCTCCTTCAGCATAACACCGTCTCTGGCGGCCGGCTTTCGTTTGGGGAGACGGAACAGCCTCGCGTCCCAACCACTGGATCGGCTGAATCTTTCCCATCCTGTAGAGGTCCGGATCCGCGAACGGGCATCTGTTAGGATGGGTATTCGAAAGGCCATGCTCGGCGTTGTCCGCCAGTTTATCCAACACGTACTCCCGCAGATTCTCAAGCCGCTGCGGGCTTTGTGGAACGAGCTGATCGGATTTTTGTTTCTGGTTTTCGCGATATCCCCTGTGCCCCGGCTGATCCGGGATTGGCAGACCTACCAAGAGACGGGCACCGGCCTGTTCCGGATCGTTCTCTCGTTGTTCTTCATCGTGATGATGGCCTTCTTTGGGATTCATTCTTTTATGCGGGCGCGGAAGATCTCCCGTTCGTAGCCGTTTTGGGCGGCGGCAGCCCATGGCTATGCGAAACGATCCGGTGACCATCCTCGGAGGCGGACTCGCCGGTTGCGAGGCTGCCTGGCAGCTCGCCGAGGCAGGCTTCCGCGTCCGGCTCTACGAGATGAGGCCTGCCGTTATGACTGCCGCCCACCGCACCGGTCTGCTGGCGGAGCTGGTGTGCAGCAATTCGCTGAAGAGCGAATTGCCCCACAGCGCCCCCTGGCTGTTGAAGCAGGAGTTGCGGCGGCTGGGGTCCCTGTTGCTTCGGGCGGCCGAACAGGCGCGGATTCCAGGCGGTCAGGCTCTGGTGGTGGACCGCGAAGAATTCAGTCGGTTCACCAGCGCCGCCATCGAAGAACATCCCCGCATCGAACTGCTCCGCCAAGAAGCGGACCATATCCCGGACGAAGGAATTGTCATTATCGCTACGGGACCACTGACCAGTGGCCCGCTGGCGGAGCAAATCGCGATGCGGACAGGCTCCGGCCGGCTGTTCTTCTACGACAGCATCAGCCCCATCGTGGACGCCGACACCATCAACATGGAAGTCGTCTTCCGGGCCTCCCGCTACGGAAGGTCTCAGAGTCCGGACGGGGACTACCTCAACTGTCCACTCACCCGTGAAGAGTACGACCGCTTCGTGGACGAGTTGCTCAAGGCCGAGCGGCACGAGCCGCACATCCCGGACGACATCCCGTTTTTCGAAGCGTGCCTCCCGATCGAGGAGCTGGCGCGGCGCGGGCGGGACACGCTGCGGTTTGGGCCCATGAAGCCCGTGGGATTGATCGATCCCCGCACGGGCCGGACGCCTTATGCCGTGGTGCAGTTGCGCCAGGAGGACCTGCGGGCCTCCAGCTACAATCTGGTCGGATTCCAGAATTACCTGCGCTTCTCGGAGCAGGCGCGCGTGTTCCGCTTGATCCCCGGCTTGGAGAACGCGGAGTTCCTGCGCTACGGGCAGATCCACCGCAACACGTACATCTGTGCGCCGGCCTTGCTCACCCCCACGCTCCAGCTTCGTGGCGAGCCCCGCATCTTTCTCGCCGGACAGATCTGCGGCGTCGAAGGATACGTGGAGTCTGCGGCCACCGGACTGGCGGCAGGACGCCATGCAGCCGCTCTGCTGCGCGGCCAGGCGCCCCGTCCCTTTCCTCGCCAGACTGCGCTGGGGTCGCTGTGCGCCTATGTAAGCGGCGCCGAGGCCGCCGGATTCCAGCCGGCCAACATAACATTTGACCTACTGCCGCCGCTGGAGGAGTCCGTGCGCCACGCCTTGCGGCACGACAAGCGCGCGCGCCACGCTGAAGTCTGCCGCCGCGCCTTGCGGTCTTTGGAAGAATACTTGGAGGAAAATGTCCAAGTCCGGCGATAGTCAGGGCGAGTCCGCGCCGTCTCCGCTCCGGATCCAGATTGCGCGGTACCTGGAGGCGCGGCAGCGGGAAAACGTTTCCCAACACACGCTCCGCGCCTACGAAGCCGATTTGAAGCAGTTCGCTGCCTGCGTGCCGCACGAGCTCGAAAAAGTTGACCTCGCCGCTATGCGCGTGTGGCTGTCCCGGCTCTACGAGCAGGGCTTGAAGCCCGTTTCGATGAGGCGGAAACTGGCGGCGGTGCGGTCCTTCTTCAAGTTCCTGGTCCGGGAAGGGCTGGTCCCGGTGAACACTGCCCGTCTGTTGGCCTCTCCGAAGACTCCCAAGACGCTCCCCCGGGTCATGACCGCCGAGCAGACCAACCGCCTCCTGGACGAGGCGGGCCGCCAATCCGAGCGTCCTCAGTGGGCCCGAGATGTCGCCATTTTGGAAACTCTCTACGGCTGCGGACTGCGCGTGAGCGAGCTCGCCGCCTTGAATCTGGATGACTTGGACCTGGCCGACGGGTGGGTGAGAGTCAGGGGAAAGGGCAGGAAGGAACGGCAGGTACCCTGCACCTCCAAAGCCGTGTCCGCCATTCAGCGCTATCTTTCTGAACGCAAAGCAGTTCCTAGCGAAAAGGCAGTCTTTTTGAACCGCTTTGGGAGGCGATTGACCGACCGCGCCATCCGGAATATCGTCAAATTTTACGCTACAGCCCTAGCCGGCGACTCCTCCGTCCACCCCCACAGTTTTCGCCATGCCTTCGCCACACATCTTCTGAGCGATGGTGCGGATCTCCGCTCAATTCAAGAACTTCTGGGACATGCCCGGCTGTCGACCACGCAGAAGTACACCAAGATTACCCTGGAAGAATTGATGGCGGTGTACGATAAATCTCATCCGAAGGCATAATGAGACTTGACAACAACACACTAAAGCTTCATAATAAAAGTGTGCTAATGGCCTCGGAGCCGAGGCCCACTTCCAAGGGAGGATGTAACGACGTATGAGCAAGATCATCGGGATCGACCTGGGTACGACCAACTCCGTGGTGGCCGTCATGGAAGGCGGGCAGCCGGTGGTGATCCCTAACCAGGAGGGGTCGCGCACGACGCCCTCGGTGGTGGGATTCGCCAAGAGCGGAGAACGGCTGGTCGGACAGGTCGCCAAGCGGCAAGCCGTGACCAATCCGGAAAACACGGTTTATTCCATCAAGCGCTTCATGGGCCGCCGCATCAGTGAGGTCACCGAGGAGATGAAGATGGTGCCCTACAAGGTCGTCCGGGGACCGAACGACGACGTGCGGGTCAGCATCGGCGGCAAGCTTTATTCGCCCCCGGAGATCTCCGCGATGATCTTGACCAAACTCAAAGAGGCGGCCGAGGCGTATCTGGGCGAGAAGGTCACCAAGGCGGTGATCACTGTGCCGGCCTATTTCAACGACTCGCAGCGGCAGGCCACCAAGGACGCCGGCAAGATCGCCGGGCTGGAGGTGATGCGAATTATCAACGAGCCTACGGCCGCAGCCCTCGCCTACGGCTTGGACAAGAAAAAGGACGAGACGATCGCCGTCTATGACTTCGGCGGCGGAACCTTTGACATTTCCATCCTCGAAGTGGGCGAAGGCGTGGTGGAGGTGAAGTCGACCAACGGCGACACCCACCTGGGCGGCGACAACATCGACCAGCGGATCATCGACTGGATCGTCGACGAGTTCAAGAAAGAGCACGGGATCGATCTGTCCAAGGACCAGATGGCGCTCCAGCGCTTGAAGGAGGCCGCCGAGAAGGCCAAAATCGAGCTGTCCACGCTGTTGGAGACCGAGATCAACCTGCCGTTTATCACGGCGGATGCCTCCGGTCCCAAGCACCTGGTGATGAAGCTCACCCGGGCGCGCTTCGAGCAGATGGTGGAAGATATTTTGATGCGCACGGTCGGGCCCTGCAAGCAGGCTCTGGCCGATGCGGGGTTGACTCCGTCGCAGATCGATGAGGTGGTTCTGGTCGGTGGTTCGACGCGCATCCCGCGTGTGCAGCAGATCGTCCGCGACCTGTTCGGCAAGGAGCCCCATAAGGGGGTCAATCCGGATGAAGTGGTCGCCATCGGGGCCGCGGTTCAGGGCGGCGTGCTCGGCGGCGAGGTTAAGGACGTCTTGCTGCTGGACGTGACGCCGCTCTCGCTGGGCATCGAGACCCTGGGTGGGGTCTTCACCAAGCTGATCGAGCGGAATACGACCATCCCCACCCGCAAGAGCGAGATCTTCTCGACCGCCTCCGACAACCAGACCTCGGTCGAGATCAAGGTCTACCAGGGCGAGCGCGCCATGGCTGCCGACAACCGCCTGCTGGGTGTGTTCCAGTTGGTGGGCATTCCGCCGGCTCCGCGCGGCGTTCCGCAAATCGAGGTCACCTTCGATATCGACGCCAACGGGATTCTCAACGTCAGCGCCAAGGACCGGGCCACGGGCAACGAACAGAAGATCACGATTACATCCTCTTCCGGCTTGAGCAAGGAAGAGGTGGAGAAGATCGCCCGGGACGCCGAGGCGCACGCGGCCGAGGACCGGCGCCGCCGCGAGGAGGTGGAAGCCCGCAACCGCGCCGACTCGATGGTCTACAACGTCGAGAAGATGCTGAAGGAGCACCGCAGCAAGATCAGCGACGCCGATGCCGCCAACATTGAAGCCGCCATCGCCGAGGTCAAGAAGGCCATGAGCGAAGGCGGCGTGGAGCGAATCAACGCCGCTGCCGACAAGCTGACTCAGGCCAGCCACAAGCTGGCCGAGGCCATGTACCGGGCTACCGCCCAGCAGCCGGGCCAGGGGGCCGCTGGCGCAGGCGCGCAGGCCAAGGCAGAGGAGGCGGCCAAGGACAACGTCGTGGACGCCGAATTTGTGGACGTGGATGACAAGAAAGCCTGAGGCGAGCGCCTCTCGCCGCCGCACTGGCTGTAGAGAGGCGCCCGCCGGGGGCCGAGAGTGGACTATCGATGAGGTGACAAACTATGGCCGGGCCGGATTACTACGCCACGCTCGGTGTAAACCGGAACGCCAAGCCAGAGGAGATTCGGAAGGCCTACCGGCGTTTGGCGCGCAAGTACCATCCGGACCTCAATCCCGGCGACAAGGCGGCCGAAGAACGCTTCAAGCAGATCCAAGAGGCGTATGACATTCTAAGCGATCCCAAGAAGAAGCAGATGTACGACCAGTTCGGCTTCTACTCGCCGAACGTCTCCCCCGGCGCAGGCGAGGGGCCCAGGCAAGGCCCCACCATGGACTTCGGAGGCTTCGATTTCAGCGATTTCTTCACCCAGGCCACCGGAGGCCGCGCTTCAACCGGCGCATCCAGTTCGTTCCGCGACATCTTCAACCAATTCTTCGGCCGCGCGGCGCGTCAAGAAGAGGCCCCCGAGCCCGGCACGGACCTCGAGTACGCGCTGGATATCGACTTCTGGCAGGCCATTCGCGGCACACAGGTGAAACTGAACGTCACGCGCTTGGAGCAGTGCGCGGCGTGCGGGGGGACCGGGCGCGCCGGCGGCGCGACTGCGGTGTGCCCGGAGTGTAAAGGTTCCGGACAGGTCACCCAAATGGCGGGGGCCATGCGTTTCAGCCTCACCTGCCCGCGCTGCGGCGGGCAGGGCCGCTTGAAGAACTCGTGCGGCCAGTGCCACGGCGACGGCCGGTATTCCCGGACGGAAACGGTCGAAGTGCGGATTCCGCCGGGCGTGCAGACGGGCGACCGGCTGCGCGTCGCGGGCAAAGGCAACTCGGGCACCGGCGGAGCCCCGCCTGGCGATCTCTATATCACCGTGCGCGTCCAGCCGCATCCCTTCTTCCGCCGCGAAGGGGACAACATCGTCATCCAGGTTCCGGTGACCGTCTCGGAGGCGGCGCTCGGCGCCAAGATCGAAGTGCCGACCATCGACGGGCGCGCCTTGCTCAAGGTCCCCATGGGCACTCAAAACGGCCAAAAGTTCCGGCTCCGTGAAAAGGGCGTCTTCAATTCCCGCAAGGGGGTCCGCGGGGATCAGATCGTCGAGGTCGTGGTTCAGGCGCCCAGGGTTCGCGATGAGCGCACCAAGGAGCTCCTGCGCGAGCTGGCCGCATTGAACCCGGAGGATCCCCGAGCGGAGATCTGGTCCAAGGTGTAGCTATGGCGAAGACTCGTTCGAAAGCCGCTTACATGATCTCAGCCGTCGCCGAGCAATACAAGATTCACCCCCAGACGCTGCGGTTGTACGAGCGCGAAGGGTTGCTCAAGCCGTCCCGCAGCGAGGGCAATACGCGGCTTTACACCGACGAGGATCTGGAGCGCCTGGAGGTGATTCTGGAGCTGACCCGGGAGATGGGGGTGAACCTGGCCGGCGTCGAGATCATTCTCAACATGCGGGAGAAGATGGCGGCCATGCAGAAGCAGATTGAGGAATTCGTCAAAACGCTTAACACCGAGATGGCCACCCGTCTGCGCCAGCCGGAGCAAACGGCGCAGACCTCGCTGATCCCGGTGGTGCGGGCGGCGGTTGCGCCTCAAAAGCCGACCCGCAAGAAGTCCGAGAAAGCCGCCCTGCGGCAAAGCTGAAACCGGCCGCAGCGAGGTAGACACCGCTACCTCATCGTCTCCAGATAAGTTCCCGCGCCGCAATCGACGAACACAGAAAACGCGCTTGTGCTGGCCGACTCGCCCCAGATCACCCGCCACGCCGGGACCGGGTGCCGATTGGTCCACTGCAAGGTGAAGGAGATGGGCATATTGGGGTTCTTCTTGGCGTAAGCGGCGCCGTGTTTTAGCGCGATCTCATAGGCTTTGTCGGTGTCGATCTTTACGGCGCTCGGCGGAAACGGCCTGGCTTGCGGCCTCGGTCCGCCCCAAGATTCTTCCAAGCCGGCGAACACTCCCTTATGCAGGTTCCCGGGGGCTTCCACGACCGAATACGTATACGTCCGGGCGCGTAGCTTGCTGGGGGAGACGAACGTCGCCTCCCATGCGCCGGCTTTCCCCGGGACCTGAGGCACCTCGCTTAGATGCAAGCTTCGAAGCTGGAGCGCCTCCGCATCCGGCGCCCAGGCGCGGGCCATTCCGTACATCTGATAGAACGCGTACTGGCCCGTGACCGACTCCGGAGGCTTGGCGGGTTCCGCTTCTTTCTTGACGGCGGGCGGCTTCTCCGAGCACCCGGACGCGAGCAGCAGGACAAACAGGCAGATCCAAAAGCCGGTTCGACGTGGAGTCATGCACAAATAGTATCTCGCCCGAACCGGCGCGGCAACGCCGGCGGTTTCGTCATCTTCCTGCCCGATCCCAACGGCCTGAACGAGGAGCATGTCCGCTTCGGCGGTGCGCTCCTGGGAAGTCGGCCTCGGCGGTCGTCCATCGGGGCAGCTCAGGCATTGACCTCAATAGCTGTGGTCAAGATCTCCTGACTCAACAGCACATCACGCTCGCCGGGCGGCAGCGTCTCCAAGTAGAGTTCGATGGCCTCCCGGATATTGGCCAGGGCTTCCTCGAGGCTTGATCCCTGGGACTGGCAGCCCTTCAGCTCCGGGCTCCAGGCGTAATAGCCGTGCGCGTCTCGTTCAATGATAACGCTCGCCTTTGGGGCCATAACTGACAGTCACTCCGCCCCCCATGCTGGCTCCACGCGCCGGCACGGATTCGTCGAACCACCCTATTGGTGGGCCCTGCTGGATTCGAACCAGCGACCAACGGATTATGAGTCCGCTGCTCTAACCGCTGAGCTAAGGGCCCTTCGATTCTCTCGCGGGAGGCGGCCACGGGTCGCTGTCGTGGCCGCCGATTCCGAGTTTAACACGGGCTCCAGCAGCGCATCTCCCTGCGCCATTTGGGCCGCGCTGTTACGCACTCCGCCGCCGAGACGGCCGGCTGAACCGGGCGCCCCATCTGGGATACTGCTGCCCATTCTCGTCCGACCGGAAGGCGCACACATGGACGTAGCGCTCCTCTGCCCACAACGCCGCGCCGGTCACGCCGTCTGCCTGAAAGCGAACGTCCTTACCCAGCCCCACCGCCGGGCGCGTGAACGCCGGCGCCTCAGAGGCCTTTCTCATGAACTCCTGAAACTGCTCGGCGGGACAGGGGTCGGTCTGCCTCTGCGGCAACTCCAAGGCGTCGAGCGCATAGCTGCGGATGAGCCTGGGCAACACCGCCTGCATGGTCTTCGGATGATCCAGCAAGTCCAAGCCGAATGGCGTTCCGCCGATCGCGAACGCCACGCCGGCCTGGCGCTCCTGCCACGGAAAAGCACGGGCGTATTCTTCCAACGTAAGCGAGTGGCGCTCATAGATTGCGCCCATGGCTTGGGTCGGCGAGTGCGCGCCCAGGCGTGCCGCCTTTTCCTCAATGTCTGCCCACAGGGCGCCCTGGTCCGAACGGGGCGCTCCGGTCTGCCATAGCGATTCGGTCACATGAGCGGAGCGGTCCCGCCGCGCCTTCGAGTATAAGAAGCGCAGTCCGGGCATGAATGGATCGTAGCGGTTGCTCCAGCGCCCTGCCTCCACGCAGGAAACCGGGATGGTGATGGTCTGCTTGGGCGGCGCCAGGATGGTGAGATTCAAAGCGCGGTTCTGCTTGGCCCCGATCAGCTCTTCCCCATCCAGAATCAGCACGGGCTCGTCGGCCATGTTCTCGAAGCGGATCTCGGGCACCGATCCGCCATCGAGCTCCACCACGCGGGCGGCGCCGCGCCGCATCGCCTCCTCCAGGAGCAAATAGCCGGGCTCCGCGAAAGATGGTTTGGTTCTGAGCAGCGGCAGCACCGTCAGGTTGCCGAAATGGAGCGGCGGCGCCGTGGTTAAGGTTGCGAACTCCTGCTGCAAATTGGTCATAGCGTGAATCCTCCTGCCGACCCTTATACGCACGTGGAGGGCAAAAACTAATGGCCTTTAGAAACAGTCAGTTACGAAGCGGACTGGGGCTCTGGGGACAACCCCGGTTGTCCGGCGGTCAACGCGCGTTGCCGATCCTGGAACTGACGAACTTCTGCACCGCCTGCTTGGACACGCCGAGCAGCGCGGCAGCCGCGCTCTGATTCCCGTTGCACTTGTCGAGCGCGCGCAGAATCAGGTGCTCGCGAGCCTTCGCCAGAAATTCCTCCAGGATGAACCCGGGCGCCGGCTCGGGCAGGGCGGAAAACTGGTCCGGCTTAGGGGCCAGCTCATGGATCAATATATCGTGCGGCTCGAGCACCTCGCGCGCACAGTAGAGCACCGAGCGCTCCAGAACGTTCTTCAGCTCGCGTACATTGCCGGGCCAGATGTGCTGTTCCAGCCTGGCCAGAGCCGCACGTGAGAGCTGTCTTTGACGGTTGAGAGAGCTGTTGATGCGTTCGAGCAGGCGGAGGGCCAGAGGGACGATCTCCGAAGTCCTCTCGCGCAGAGGCGGCAGGTCGATCCGCCCGGTTTCCAAACGGTAATACAGATCCTGGCGGAACCGGCCTTCCTGGATCTCCACATCCAGCTTCCGGTTGGTGGCCGCAATGACCCGCACATTCACCTTCCGGGTCTGCGCGGATCCCAGCCGCTCAATTTCTCCCGTTTCCAAAGCCCTTAACAGCTTGGCTTGCACCTCGGGCGCCAGCTCGCCGATTTCATCCAGGAACAAGGTCCCGCCCTCGGCAGCCTCGAACTTGCCTTTGCGGTCGGCGAAGGCGCCCGTAAACGCGCCCTTGGAATATCCAAACAAGAGACTCTCGGCAAGCTCCCGCGGCAGAGCGGCGCAGTTGACGCTGGTGAAACCGCAAGTCCGGCGGTCGCTGAGCCGGTGGACCAACCGGGCGAAAAGCTCCTTGCCCGTGCCCGTCTCCCCGAGCAGCAGCACGGGGAAATGAGTGGGGGCAATGACCGCCGCCTTTTCCGCAGCCCGCCGCATTACCGCGCTTGCAATGAAGATCTCCAGTTCGGCAAGGGCCTCGTCCAGTTCCGGGTATGCCTCGGAAGGGGGCGTGGGCAAGAACGACGGCTTCGGGGCCGGGAATGCATCCTCCCAGGTTTCTGTCCATGCGTGCCGAGCCAGACCCATCGAGACGTCGGGGCGTGCGTACCTTGTTCTCCCCTGCGAGAAATACTCCATGGGCATAATCAGGTCCCGCAGCGCGTCCCAACCGGCCCGGTCAAGCTGGATCTCGGTGACGTGTTGCGCCCCGAATAACGGGGCGGCCGGAGTTCCCACCTGGAGCAGTTTGCCGGGAAGCACCCCCGTGGCGTTCAACAGAAACCAGGCCGCCCGCATTTCCGCCGTCCCGCTGGAGACGCAGATGTAGTTGTCCGCCCAAGAGAACTGGCGGCGAATCTCCCGGACGATCCGCGCCAGTGCGCCCAGAAGCTGCGAGTAGTTTTTCGGATCCGCCACCGGCAGCTCAAATTGCATGACCTTGCATTGCGGGTAACGGCTTTGCACGGCGGCTGTGGTCTCCTCGACTTCACGCCGCGTGTGCGGAGTGTGAAACAGGAACGCGCGGTCAAAGGAAAAGGCGCCGAAAATCGAAAGCACCGGCCCGGGCCGTTGCTCCCCTTCGATGCCGGTCGGCACAAAAGGATCTTTGAGGTCGATGAAGGCAAACAGTTGGCGGTGCGGCCGGGTCATATAGGGCTTATTCTAGGCTTTTTGACCCAAGGATTCGAGCCTTCTCCGGCGAGTCCCGCCCTATGCTAGAAGTGTCCTATGAACCGAAGAGACTTCCTCGCCGCAAGCGCTCTGCCCACCCCGTTATTTCAGGACTCTCTTAGCGATCCGGCCGGCCCTCGCTACACCGGCTCGCCGGCCTTGAAAATCACCGGTGTCAAGCCCTTCCTGGTCTACGCCGGTCGAACGTATGTCTACGTCAAAGTCACCACCGATCAAGGCATTCACGGCTGGGGCGAGGCCTATTCGGCGGGTCCCGATGAAGCCACGGCGGCCGTCATCCGCGACTTCGAAAGCTGGCTGGTCGGCAAAGATCCCCGCAACATCGAGTATCTGTGGGCGACCATGTACAACTTCACCCGCTTCCCCGGAGGCCCGGTGGTCCATGCCGCCATCAGCGGCATCGAGCAAGCCCTGTGGGATATCGCGGGCAAGGCGGCGGGCTTGCCCGTTTACATGCTGCTCGGCGGAAAATGCAGAGACAAGATCCGCGTTTATCAGAGCGCAGGCGGCGCCACGCCGCAACAGCTCGCCGAAAACGCCCGGCAACTGGTCGCCAAGTACGGCTATACGGCCATTAAGACGGCTCCGCATCCTTCCAACTCACAGTCGATGCCCTATAGCGCCGTGCTGCGCGCAGCGCGTCAGCGCTCCGAAGCTCTGCGAAAGGCCCTCGGGCCGGACATCGATCTTTGCTTCGACGCCCACGCCACCATTTGGGAACCTTACCGCGCGCTGGAGATGGCCGAAGTGCTGAAGCCCGTCCGCCCGCTTTTCCTCGAGGAACCCATCCGCATGGAGAACATGGACGCGCTCGCGAGCCTTCGGCACAAGGCCCAGGTGCCCATTGCGACAGGAGAGTGCCTCTATACCAAGTACGAGTTTCGCCGCCTCTTGGCGAAGGAAGCAGCCGACATCGTTCAGCCCGATATCTGCCTGGCGGGTGGCGTGCTTGAGCAGAAGAAGATCGCAGCTATTGCCGAGGCTCATTACGTCAAGGTCGCCCCACACAACCCGCTGGGACCGCTTGCCACGCTGGTGAACGTCCACTTTGCGGCGTCCACGCCCAACTTCCTCATCCTCGAATACCACCCCGACGACCGCTCCCCCCGCCGCGACCTGATCAAGGGAGACCCAATTCTAGTCAAGGATGGCTACCTGCCCGTTCCCGACAAACCGGGCTGGGGATACGAAATGGATGAGGAAGCGTTCAAGCGAATGCCCGGAAAGCCTTGGCATCGTGGTTTCGCGTATGCGGCCGACGGTGCTCCGGATTTCATCTGAACCGCTCCCGAAGGAGGGACGTAAAGCAGCGCAGAAGAAAGGGCTGCGGGTGGAGGCGGCCGGTTCCGGTAGGAAGGCCGCCTCCCAGGCAACTCGGCGCTTACGCCAGGCGGCTCAGAGCCGCTCCTCTCCAGCCACAAGCCTGGGCCCGGACGGGCGGACGGCCGAAGGCCTCGGCGCGGGCTCAATGGTCACCTGCACGGTCATCTCTTTGCGGTCCCGCACCACGGTCAACGGGAAGGTCTTCTTCTCCCGCAGGGTCCTCAACTGCCGGGTGATGTCCTGCGGCTCATTCACCGAGGTCCCATCGACCTTGACGATCACGTCTCCCGCCTTGAGCCCTGCCTTCTCCGCGGGCGTGTCTTTCAGGACCCGCCGCACCAGAACGCCTTCCTTCACTCCGAAGTACTGAGCGAGCTGGTCCGTGAGGGATTCGGCCTCGATGCCCAATCCGCCGCTGCGGATCGCCATGAAGACCTGCGGCACATCCGGGATCTGAACTCGCAGATCACCGAGCCGCTCCTGCAACTTCTTCATCTGCTCCTGCAAGCGCTCCTGATCCGCCCGCGACATTCCCATCATCTTCCGCGCGCCGAGGGTAGCGGTCACGGTCTGCGTGTTTCCATCCCGGCTGATGAGCAGGCGGACTTGCCGCCCCTCGGGCGTCTCCCGCACCATCCGCGAGAATTGCTGTGCGCTCTCAACCCGCTGCCCGTTGTAGTCCAGGACTACGTCGCCCACCTTCAGGCCCGCTTTCGCCGCCGGGCTGTCGGGCTCCACGCGGGTGATCTCCGCGCCGCGCTCCTCTTTGAGCTTCAGCGCCTTCATCCGCTCGGCGTTAATCTCGGCCACCGCCACGCCCAAGTACCCCCCACCGGAAAAAACTTCCATCTGCGCCAGAACCACCGGGGGGGCCGGCGGCGCCGGAGGAGGCGGTGGAACCGGTTGCGCTCCGAGCGTCCCCGCAACCATCAGCCCTGCCGCCGCTATGATCAGCCAGCCATGTTTCATGTTGATGCCCTCCACCTCGATAGACGAAGCACGAACCAGAAAGTCACCCGCCCCGCTAGAACGTCTCGAACGCGGAGTCAATCGCCTCCACCATCAGCCTCGCCTGGGTGCGGATATAGTCATTCGATTCGCGCGCCGCGACCTGTCGCAGGATGCCCTCCATCCCCAGGTCCAAATTCTGCCTCAGAACGTTCACCGCCTCCGTGCGAACGCCAAGGTTGTCATCTCGGAGCAGCGCCTCGGCCAGCCCTTGGCGCACCTCCGGCCGGTGGGCCAAACTAGCCAGAGCGCCCACCGCCTTCAGCCGGACCGCCGGATTGGGATCGTTGCGCAAGGCGTGGAGCAAGACCTGGCGCACCTCCGGGGAATCTCCGCTTCGGGCCAGAATCACCACCGAGTCCATCCGCAGAAGCGGATCGCTGGCGGCTTGAGCCGCCTGGAGCAGCAGGTTCCTGGTGGCGGCGTCGTCCAACCTCCCCGTGAGCACCCGCCGCCCGGTCTCGTCCGGCGCGATCCGCAGGTCCTCCGAAGCCTGCGGCTCCAGGGCGCGCACCTGAGCTGTGGAAGGGGCTTCGGGCGATCTGGGCTGCGGCGCCTCCATCATCCGCCCAGCCAGGAATCCCACCACAAGCAAGGCCAGCGCCCCTGCCGGCTTGAGCACGGCGGAAGGCAGCGGCCGGGCCGTCCAATCCCAGAGCCTCTTGATCCAGCTCGGCCTTGCGGTCCCCACCTCGCCCAGCCGCGCCGAAAGCGACGCCCGGCACTCGGCTAGCAGCTCCGGCGAGGGGTGAATCGCCATTGAGGTAAGCTCCGCGTGGAGCAGTCGCTCCCGTTCGAGCGCCTTGCGGCATCCTTCACACGCGGACAGGTGCTCGTGCACGGCCTCTTCTTCTTCGAAACTCAATTCGCCGTAAAGAAACAACGGCAGCGCCTTCACCACCGATTCGCAGTTCATACGAAATCCCCCAACGCGGCCCGCATCTTCTGCGTCACGCGAAACAGGCAGTTTTTGGCTGCCTCCTCACTGGTCCCCAGGACTTCGCCGATTTCCTTCAGCTTCATCCCTTCAAAGTGCCGCAGCTCGAAGACGGTCCGCTCGCGGTCCGTCAGCCCGGCCAGCACCTTTTGCAACCGTTCCCGCAGCTCGCGGCCGAACAGCGCCCGCATCGGGTTGCCCGCCGCACCCGGCTCTACGATCTCCTGCGTGCGGTCCACCGCCCCCTCGCCCGTCTCTAGGACCGCGGGTTCCTCCCGGCGGACCTTGCGGCGGCGGAGCTGGTCCAGGCAAAGGTTGGTCGTGATGCGGTAAATCCAGGTCTGGAAACTGCAATCGAAGCGGAACGTGTGCAAGTTCTTGTAAGCTCGGAGGAAAGCTTCCTGGTAGATGTCGCGGGCATCCTCCGGCCTTCCCAAGATATTGAGGGCGATCCGGAGCACACCTTGGTCATACCTCCGGACCAGCCGCTCGAAAGCGTCCTGGTCGCCCCGCTGTGCAGCCCGGATGAGGGACGCCTCCTCTGACAGTGCCGGGGTAATCCTGTCCTCCAGTACGGCTGTGCTTTGGACCGCCAACACCAGTATGGACGCAGCGGGCTCAAAAAAGTTAGGCCCGGAAGGCTCCCGTACGGCTGGATCAGCGGCCTCCCGGGCCTGGGGTGGATGAAGGGACCAGCGAAGGTGGCCCTGGCGCAGCCACCCTCCTGTGGTTACTGCATCGCCATCCGGCTGGCGTAGGAGCTGAGCACCTTCAGGTAGTTGGCGCGGCTGAAGGCCGTGGGGTCGGCCACCGCCTGGCGGCTCATGCTGCCTTGCATCTGGTGGATGGACTCGTACTCGTGCTCTTCCATCCATTCCTTCACATCCGCCAGCACGGTCTCCAGATACTCGATCCCGTTCTTCAGGATGGCGGAAGTCATCATGGCCACTTTCGCCCCGGCCATCATGGACTTCAGCACGTCGTGGGCCGTGTGAACGCCGCCCGTGATCGCCATGTCAGCCTTGATCTCGCCGAACAGAGTAGCCACCCAGTGTAACCGCAGCAACAGTTCGGCCGAGGTGCTCAAGTGCAGGCTGGGCCGCACGTCCAGCGCCTCCAAGTCGAAATCCGGCTGGTAGAAGCGGTTAAACATCACCAGCCCGTCGGCGCCCGCATGATCCAGCCGCCGCGCCATGTTGTCCATCGCGCTGAAGTACGGGGCCAGCTTCACAGCCACCGGAATCCGCACGCTGGCCTTCACATGCGACACCAGACTGACGTACATCTCCTCCACCTGTTCGGAGGAGAGATTGGGATCGTTGGCCAAATAAAAGATGTTCAGCTCGAGAGCGTCCGCCCCGGCCTGCTCCATCTCCATGGCGTACTTGATCCAGCCCCCGGTGGAGACCCCGTTCAGGCTGGCGATGATCGGGATGTTCACCGCCTGCTTGGCCTTCCGGATCAACTCCAGGTAGCCGTCCGGGCCCAGGTTGTACTGGGACATATCCGGGAAGTAGGAGAGCGACTCGGCGAAGCTCTCCGTCCCCGCCGAGAGTGCCTGATCCAGCGTCTGGCTCTCGATGGCGATCTGCTCCTCGAACAGCGAGTGCAGCACCACCGCCGAGGCGCCCGCGTCCTCCATGCGCAGGATGTTTCCGATCTGCTCGGTGAGCGGGCTCGGAGAGACCACCACCGGGTTCTTCAGCTTCAGCCCCAAATACGTCGTCGATAGATCAAGCATTCTTTACCTCCTGCGCAATCGCCTCCTGAACCTTTCCGTTGCCCGGCATGGCCGCCAGGTATTCGTACAGTTTCCAGCGCTTGTTGACTTCCTCCTGCGCCAGCGCCAACAGCTGGCGGGCCGCCTCTGGCTGGCTGTGGACCAGCATGGTGTAGCGGGTTTCGTTATAGATGTATTTGTCCAAGCTCAGCGTCGGAGCCCGGGAGTCCAGTTGCAGCGGGTTCTTGCCCTGCTTGGCCAGCTCCGGATTGTACCGGTACAGCGGCCAGTAACCAGAGGCCACCGCCGCCTTCTGTTGATCCAAGCCGTGGATCAGGTCGTAGCCGTGCGCGATGCAATGCGAGTAGCAGATCAACAGGGACGGGCCGTCGTAAGCCTCCGCCTCCAGGAATGCCTTGACCGTCTGCATGTCGTTGGCCCCGAAAGCCACCCGGGCCACGTACACATTGCCATAGGCCATGGCCATCATGCCCAGGTCCTTCTTGGGCTTGGCCTTGCCGCCGAAGGCGAACTTGGCTACGGCCCCGATGGGGGTCGCCTTGGACATCTGCCCGCCGGTGTTCGAGTACACCTCGGTGTCCATTACCAGCAGGTTGACGTTGGCCCCGGAAGCCAGCACATGGTCCAGTCCGCCGTAGCCGATGTCGTAGGCCCATCCGTCTCCGCCGAAGCCCCACACGCTCTTCTTGACCAGCATGTCGGCCACCGCGGCCAGTGTGCGGGCTTCCGGCGAGTTCAGGCCGTTGAGCTTCTGCAAAAGCAGCCTCACCCGCTCGCGCTGCGCCGCAATGCCGGTCTCGGTGGACTGGTCGGCGTGAATCAGAGCCGACACCAGCTCATCGCCGACTTGCGCAGCGAGCTTCCGCAGCAGGTCCTTGGCCAGCTTGTTCTGCGCGTCGATCGCCAGGCGGATGCCCATGGCGAACTCCGCGCAGTCTTCAAACAGCGAGTTGTTCCAGGCCGGGCCCCGCCCGTTGTGGTCTACGCAGTAAGGCGTGGTCGGCAGGTTGCCGCCGTAAATCGACGAGCAGCCCGTGGCGTTGCCGATCACCGCCCGGTCGCCGAACAGGCGGGTCATCAGCTCGATGTACGGGGTCTCGCCGCAGCCGGCGCAAGCGCCCGAGAACTCGAACAGCGGCCGCAGCAACTGGTTGTCTTTCACCTGGCTCAAGTTCAGCGTCGTGCGGTCGTTGTCCGGAATCTTCAGGAAGAACTCCCAGTTGACGCGCTCCTGCTCGCGGGGGGGCGGCTGAGGCGCCATGTTGATCGCCTTGCGCTTCACCTCGGTCTTGCTCTTGACCGGGCAAACTTCGACGCACAAGGCGCAGCCCGTGCAGTCCTCCGGCGCAACCTGCAAGGTGTATTTCTTGTCCTTGAACTCCTTCCAGCGGGCGGGCGCCGACTTGAAAGTGGGCGGGGCGTCAGCCAGCAGCGCCGGGTCGTACACCTTGGCGCGGATTACCGCGTGCGGGCACACCAGGATGCACTTCCCGCACTGGATGCACAATTGCTCGTCCCACACCGGAATCTCAAGCGCAATGTTGCGCTTCTCCCATTGCGCGGTGGCGGTTGGGAAGGTGCCGTCTTTGGGCATCAAGCTCACCGGCACGTTGTCGCCCTCGCCGGCGATGATCGGCGCCAAAGTCTTCTGCACGAACTCCGGCGCTGCTTCGGGCACCGGGCGGCGGATGTCGAACGTGCTCGTGACCTGGGATGGAACTTTGACCTCGTGAAGATGATCCAGGGCCGCGTCCACCGCCGCGAAGTTCTTCTCGACGATCGCCTTGCCGCGCTTGCCGTAGGTCTTTTCGATAGCGTTCTTAATGGCGGCGATCGCTTCATCTTTGGGGAGCACGCCGCTGATGGCGAAGAAGCAGGTCTGCATGATGGTGTTGATGCGCACCCCCATGCCCGTCTTCTTGGCCACGTCGTAGGCGTCGATCACGTAGAACTTCAGCTTCTTGTCGATGATCTGCTGCTGCACCCGCCGCGGCAGGTGGTCCCATACCTCGTCCGGGCCGTAGATGCTGTTCAGCAGGAAGGTGGCGCCCGGGGTGGCCGCCTTCAGCATGTCGAACCGCTCCAGGAACGAGAACTGGTGGCAGGCGACGAAGCTGGCCTTGCTGATCAGATAGCTCGAACGGATCGGCTTCGGCCCGAAGCGCAGGTGCGAAATCGTGACCGCTCCGGCTTTCTTGGAGTCGTACACGAAATAGCCCTGGGCGTAGTTGTCGGTGTCCTCGCCGATGATCTTGATCGAGTTCTTGTTGGCTCCGACCGTGCCGTCCGAACCCAGCCCGTAGAACAGGGCCCGAACCGTCTGGGGATCCTCGGTCGAGAACTCCGGATCGTAATCCAGGCTGGTGTGCGTCACATCGTCGTTAATGCCCACCGTAAAGTGATTCTTCGGCGTCGATGAGGCGGCGTTGTCGAAGACCGCCTTCACCATGGCCGGCGTGAAGTCCTTCGACGACAGCCCGTAGCGGCCCGCCAGAATTCGCGGCGCCTGCTGGAACGGCGCTTTGCCCGCCGCCATGGCTTCATGCACAGCGGTCACGACGTCCAGGTACAGCGGGTCGCCCAGCGCACCCGGCTCCTTGGTCCGGTCCAGCACAGTCAAGGTCTTCACCGTGGCCGGCAGCGCCGCCACGAAATGCTCCATCGAAAACGGCCGGTACAACCGCACCTTGATGATGCCGACCTTCTCGCCGCGCTCGTTCAGATATTCCGCCGTCTCGTGCGCCACTTCCGCGCCCGAGCCCATCAGCACGATCACCCGCTCGGCGTCCGGCGCGCCCACGTAGTCGAACAGCTTGTACTGGCGGCCCACCAGGGCGGCGAACTTGTCCATGACCTTCTGCACGATCGACGGACAGGCCAGATAGAAGGGGTTGCAGGCTTCGCGCGCCTGGAAGAAGACGTCGGGATTCTGTGAGGTCCCGCGCAGCACGGGCTTCTCGGGGGTCATGGCCCGCGCGCGGTGCTGGCGGACCAGCTCGTCGTCGATCATCGCCCGCAGATCGTCCACGGTGAGCTGCTCCACCTTGGCCACCTCGTGCGAGGTGCGGAATCCGTCAAAAAAGTGCAGGAACGGGATCCGCGACTCCAACGACGCCGCCTGCGCGATCAGCGCGTTGTCCATCGCCTCCTGCACGCTGCCGGAAGCGATCATGCCCCAGCCCGTGCTCCGCACCGCCATCACGTCGCTGTGATCCCCGAAAATCGACAACGCGTGCGTCGCCACCGTCCGCGCCGAAACGTGAATCGTCGCCGGCGTCAGCTCGCCCGCGATCTTGAACATGCTGGGGATCATCAGCAGCAAGCCCTGCGCCGCCGTAAAGGTCGTCCCCAGCGCTCCGCCTTGCAGCGCGCCGTGCAGCGCCGCCGAGGCGCCGCCCTCGCTCTGCATCTCCACTACGGTCGGCACGCTGCCCCAAATGTTGGGCTTGCCTTTGGCCGACCATTCATCCGCCCACTCTCCCATGTTTGAGGAGGGGGTGATCGGGTATATCGCGATTACTTCATTGATCTGATGGGCCACATAGGCCGTGGCTTCATTGCCATCGATGGTGACTTTGGGTCTGTTCATCTTGTTTGATTCGATCCGTTGAGGATATCTACGATCACCGCATTTTAGGGACCATCCGGAGCGTGAACGTCCCATATCAGATCAAATATGCTGCCTTTCCAATCAAGTGTTTGACTGGCCGGATCTTATTGTTCCATCGCCTGGATCGATGGAAGCTTAATTCCGGCCAGCCCTGCCTCCGATTGGGCAACATCCCCCACCACCTCAGCACCACTCGGAACGGGGTGGGTGAAACCGCGCTCCGGGGCTCCCCGGCCAAAGATGGTCCCGGCTAGAACGCCCTCCCTACCTCAATAGCGTGGACCACCGGCCTGCACCCACCATCCTGATACCGCAGCCGGCTGCGCAAGCCTGAAGGCATACGTGACTGCTTGGCGAATCCAGGGAGGCCGGGATGCTACGGAAGCGACGCCTCAGCGGACCGCGAACGCGCGCTTTCGTTCCCCGCCTGGTCCACGGCGCTCACCGCATAGCGGTACCGCACGCCGGTCTGGACTTCCTTGTCGCTGTAATGCGGCGCCGGCAAAGGACCGACCAGGCGCGCGAATTCGCCCTCTCCGGCCGCGCGGTAGACGAAATAACCGGCCAAGTCCGGCTCGCTATTGGGATCCCAGCTCAGCTCGATGCTGGCCGGAGCGGCCAGAGCCGTCAGCCCTTTCGGAACGGTTGGAGCAAACCGGTCCACGGGAACGATGGTCACGGACTCAGACGCCGCACTCTGAGCCCGCGCGTTGCCGGCCTCCAGCGCCGCGACGACCGCGTAGGAGTACGTCTCCCCATAGCGCGTGTTGGTGTCGTTCCATTCCAGGCCGTTCACCGTGGCGGCCGGAGATGCTTCCGGCTGCTGGCCCGCGCGGCGCAGAACGCGGAACATGAGCCCCTCGGGCTTGCGCGGCCCCTCCCAGGACACCCGGACTCCCTCCGGCACGGCCTCCGCTTTCACCCCAAAGGGCCGCTCCAGCGGGGCCACCACGTGGAGCGTGACGAAATCCGACCACTCGCCGGCGCGGAGGCGTTCGTTGAGCAACCGCACGCGGAACAGAACCTCCTGGCCGGCCCAGCCCGCCGCGGGAACGTCCAGTTCGTACGGGCCCGTCTTGAACTCGCCCGCATCCAGCGCCTTCGCCTGCGCGGCCCAGGCCTCGGCGTCAAAGGGGGATGCCGCGTAGGGACCAGCACGCAGATCCACTTTGCCGCGCCGCAGCATCACACCGTCCAGCGTCAGTTCCGGCACGGTGAAGCGGATCCGGATCCGGTCCTCCACCTGGGTGGCGGCCAGGTCGGTGACCCGGGCGGGGATCTTCAGGGCCGGCGGCTGAGGATCCCCCACGTATCCGCAGGAAGCGAGCAGCGCCGCCGTGATGAGCAATCCTGTCCACCGGAGGCGCATCGCTAGAGAATGTAACGGCTCAGGTCCTGATCCTTAACGATATCGGCCAGTTGCTTGCGCACGTAGGCGGCGTCGATCCTGACCGTCTTTTTCCGCAGATCGGGTCCCTCGAAGGAGATCTCCTCAAGCAACTTCTCCATGATCGTATGCAGCCGCCGCGCGCCGATGTTCTCGGCGTTCTCGTTCACCCGGGCGGCGAAGCGTGCGATCTCGGTCAGCGCGTCCGGCGTGAAGGTCAGCTTAATGCCCTCGGTTTCGAGCAGCGCCTGGTACTGTTTCACCAGCGCGTTCTTCGGTTCCTTGAGGATGCGGACGAAATCTTCCTCGGTCAGGGGCTTCAGCTCCACCCGGATCGGGAAACGGCCCTGGAGCTCGGGGATCAGGTCGCTCGGCTTGGAGACGTGAAAGGCGCCCGCGGCGATGAACAGGATGTGATCCGTCCGCACGAAACCGTGGCGGGTGTTGACCGTGGTGCCTTCGACGATGGGCAAAATGTCGCGCTGCACGCCTTCGCGGCTGACGTCCGGGCCATGTCCCGACTCGCGCCCGGCGATCTTGTCAATCTCATCCAGGAAGATGATGCCGCTGCGCTCGACCCGCTCCAGCGCGACGCGCGTCACCTGGTCCATGTCGATCAGCTTCTGCTCTTCCTCTTGAATCAGGTACTCGAGCGCCTCGCTCACCCGCATCTTGCGCTTGCGCGTGCGGCCTCCGAACAGTCCCGGCAGGACATCTTTCAGATTGATGTCCATCTCCTCGATACCCATGTTGGTGGCGATTTCGAACGTCGGACCGCGCTCGCGGACATCGATCTCCACCAACCGGTCGTCCAGCTTGCCCGCCCGCAGCTTCTCCCGCAGCTTCTCGCGCGTGCGCTCGATGCTTTCGCTCGGCTCCGGCTGGTCCGGCATCAGCAGCTCCAACAAGCGGTCCTCGGCGTTGCGCTCGGCCCGGTCGGCGACCTCCTCCAGCCGCTCCTCCCGGACCATGTCAATGGCGATATCCACAAGGTCCCGGATCATCGACTCGACGTCGCGGCCCACGTAGCCCACCTCGGTGAACTTGCTGGCCTCCACCTTCAGGAACGGCGAATTGGCGAGCTTGGCCAAACGCCGGGCGATCTCGGTCTTGCCGACGCCGGTTGGCCCCATCATCAGAATGTTCTTGGGGATCACTTCGTCGGCCATTTCGGGATCCAGCTTCTGGCGCCGGATCCGGTTCCGCAGCGCGATGGCCACGGCGCGTTTCGCCTCGGCCTGGCCGATCACGTACTTGTCCAGCTCGCGCACGATTTCGCGCGGCGTCAGCTCATCGAGCAGCGGCGTCTCCTCGTCCGCCTGGCTCGGCAGATAGATCACCATGCTTAGCTCAGCTCCTCGTAGCTCACCGACTCGTTGGTGTAAATGCAGATCTCGCCGGCGATAGCCATGGCCTTCTCGGCGATCTGGCGCGCGCTGAGATTGGTGTTCTCCAGCAGCGCCTTGGCAGCCGCCTTGGCGTAGCCGCCTCCCGAACCGATGGCCGCCACGTCGCCGTCCGGCTCGATGACGTCCCCGCTGCCGCTGACGATGTAAGTGGAGTCCTTGTCGGCGACGATCAGCAGCGCCTCCAGGTGCCGCAGCGCCCGGTCCGTGCGCCAGTCCTTGGCCAGTTCCACCACGCTGCGGGCCAAATTGCCGCTGTGCTGCTCGAGCTTGCTTTCGAAACGGCTCAACAGCGCGACGGCGTCGGCCGTGGAGCCGGCGAACCCCGCCAGGATCTTGTCGTTGTACAAGCGGCGCAGTTTGCGGGCGGTGGACTTGAGCACTTCCTGGCCCATAGTCACCTGGCCGTCGCCGGCCATGACGACCTGCTGGTTGCGGCGCACGCAGAGCACGGTCGTGGAACGAACTTGCGATTTCATGGGAATGGCACCTTTATTCTAGCGCAGCGCCGGCCGCGTCCCGGTTTGCCGCGTCCCGGCGCGGCGGGCCGGCGCCAAAACTTCCGGCGGCGCCTCCTCCTTCGGGAACAACACCGGCAGCGCCGTCTCCGAGGTGAACATGCAGCGCGCGCTATGGCCGCAGGCGGGCACAATCACCGTCTCGTGCTTCGCCTTGTAGTTCTCGTTCACGTACTTGGCATAGGCCAGCCCGCGAGCCAGTCTTGTCGCGCCTTGGGCCATGGCCGGACAACTGGTGTCGAACCCGTAAAGAGGCAGGATGTCCAGCTCGCCGAGCAGGTAGGTGGCAGGCCGCGCGGCCAGTTGCTTCTTCAATTCGTCGAGCGTTCTGCGCGCGCTGTAGCCTTCGCGATTGTTCAGGCCGTAAGGCCAGTCGTCGTACGTCGCGCAGTTGCGCGCATCGGCATATTCGGCGAACGGCAGCAGCGCTTTGGAGGGCGGCGGCTGGTAGCCGGGCGGCGCCGCCGCGACGTTCGCCGGAAGCGCGGCGGGCGTCGGCCTCACTGGATCCAAGTAGGCATACGAGGATGGGTTAGAAACCACATATCGGACCGGCACGCCCAACCGCTCGTGAATCGAGTTGGACATCTGATAGCGCGTGACGTACTGGCCCCCGGCCGAGTGCCCCGCCAGCACGATCTCCCGAAGCTGGGGGAAGACCTCCTTGTTGGCGAGCTGAAGTAGAATCGCATCGGCCGCGTCGTAGGAAGTCACCGTCTGGCTTCCCCTTGCGAAAGCTCCGCTCCGCCAGGTGTGGGCGCCCTCGCAGGGCCAGTTCAACTCCTCCTCTCCTAACGTATCCCGGCACTCGCGCCCGTCGTTGGAAGCAAAACGCGGCGCCAACAGGACCGTATTTTCCAGGGCCCCGGCCAGGAACGCCGCCGCCAGCACGTGCCGGAAGTAGTTGTCGGCATCACGGCCCGCTCCATGCACCATGACCACAGCCCGCCGCACCGCCTCGTTGCGGACATCCAGCGGGAAGGTCCGGTACACGAGGATTCGGGACGGGCCGCTCCCCACGGTAATCCACTGCGTGCACTCCGCCGAGGTGGCAGTACAGGGCGGCATGGCAGCGGTTAACTTGCTGCACAGCGCAAGGGCGCAAAGGACAAGTTTCACCCACGGGTTCATCGTCTTCACCTCCGCGTTCGCTTCCGGTATCGAGCATAGCGCGGCCCCAAACCCCGGAGCGGAATCCGCCTAATCATCCGCCGCCTGCGGACGCGGCCGCACGTGACGCTGCCACAAGCCGGCGAACAGCCGAAAGGCCGCCATCTCTCTTCGTCCTACGAGATAACTCAGGGTCCCCAATGCGAACCAAATCCAATAAGCCGCAGTCACATACCGGTGGATGTGCGTGGCCAAGAATCCCACCAGGCCGGCACCGGGCTGGAAGGGAGAGAAAACGAACTGGATGAACCACAACGTGAACAGCGACGCCGCCTCCAACCAGGCGAGCCGCATGTTCATCAGGAACAACATGCCGACCAGGGACTGCCCCAGCGTCATCAGGATTTCCAGGCTTTGCTGCTGGTCGAACGTAATGGAAGACAGGCTCCCCCGGCTGATGGAGTAAACCACGGGAAGCATGGCCGCCAGCAACGTCCACTGGTTGATGTTGCTCGACACCATGTTCATCAGGGCGATCGACGCCCGGTCGATGGTCCGCGCCCAGTAGAAAGCCGAGACCTTCTCCGGAAACTCGCTCACGAAGGGCGCCACCCACTGCACAAATACGAAAGCCGGGATCCCCAGCATGGCCGAAACCGCCAGCAGACTGCCCGCAAAGGGTTCGGCGGCGAAATAGATCATCCCCCCGCCGGCAAGGAAAAACAGAAGGATGATCGAGACCCGCACCGGGCGGCGGCTCTTGACGATCGTGCGCGGAACCAGCTCCAGCTCCTCGATGCCTTCCGCCGCCTCCGGCGGCATTTTTCGCAATACAAACAGGTAACCGGCGTAGATCAACGTCAGCACGACCGCGTCAAAGACGTTGAGCGACCCCTTGGCCCACACCAAGGTCATGTAAGCGACCGGCGCAAGCAGCCCAACCACTTCCACAGAGTGGCCCTCTTGAAGCTGAATCTCCCGCAACGGCTTATGGAACTTGCGCCGGTGGAAGACCGCCGCCACAAAGTAGATCATCGGCCAAGCCAGCCCGGTCAGAAGCCGCAGCGCCCCGGTCAGGTTGGCGAGAAGCAAAGGCACCTGTTGCCGCCAGGCGTACACGAACTCCACGGCGAATTCGGGAAGGGTCTGAAGCCAGGCCAAGATCGCCAGCGCGAAGCCTTGAGCAATAAAGAACTGTGCCGACTCCGCCGCCCAGGCGATCAGCATGGCTGCCAGCAGGATCGCCGGAGCAGCCCATAAGGCGGTCGAGGGAGGGACATCCTTCACAACAGGCACGGCCGCCACCAGAACCAGGGACCCCATGAAAATCCCCCGGCGATTCGACGCGGTGGAATTGGTTCGCAGCGGCTCAGAAAAAGGAGACTTCATTGGTGGCGATAGAAATGCGAGAGTGTTTCTGAAACTCGGGTCTCTTAGAGGGATAGTCGGTCCGGTAGTGGGCGCCGCGGCTCTCTTTCCTCGCCAGCGCGCAGGTGGCGATCAACCAAAGAACATCTTTCATGGCGCGCAGTTCGAACAACGCGCGGTTCGGATACGGGCATGGAGCGTTCGGATGGGCCGCCAGGGTCCGCAGCGCCGCCTCCAGACCCTCGCCGCAACGCGTGATGCCGCAGCTGTCCCATGCCAGCCGCCGCAGCTCCTCCTCGCGAATCTGGGGAAACTCCGGCTGGGGAAGCGGCCCGCCCTTCAGAATTTGAGCTCCCGCCCACTGGCGCATGGTGCGGCCGGCCCGGGCGCCAAATACCAGCGCTTCCAAAAGCGAATTGCTGGCTAACCGGTTGGCGCCATGGACGCCCGTGGCGGCCACTTCCCCGGCGGCAAACAACCGCGGCAGGCTGGTCCTTCCCTCCAGGTCCGTCCACACCCCGCCCATGGCGTAGTGCGCGGCGGGCACCACCGGGGCTGGATCCCGCGTAAGATCCACCCCGTATTTCCAGCAGGTTTGATAGATCCTCGGGAACCGCTCCCGCACGAAGCCGGGCGGCAGGTGGGTGAGATCCAGATAAACATGAGGATCCCCGGTCTTCTGCATTTCGGCGGCGATGGAGCGGGAAACCACATCGCGCGGGGCCAGCTCCTCCAACGGATGGTAGCGCTTCATGAAGCGCTCGCCCTTACCGTTCCTCAGATAGCCCCCTTCGCCGCGCAGCGCCTCCGAGAGCAGGAAACTCGGCGCCCCCTCGGCATGCAGCGCCGTGGGATGAAACTGCACGAACTCAATGTCGCTGATCACGGCCCCGGCGCGGTAAGCGGCTGCGACTCCGTCTCCGGTGGCCACATCCGGGTTTGTCGTCTTCCAATAGACTCGCCCCAGGCCGCCCGTGGCCAACAACACGGCGCGGGCGTGGATCGGAATCAAGCTGCGCGTGGAAGAATCGCAGGCCACCACCCCGGCCACCTCTCCGCCGTCCAAAAGCAGGTCAGTGACTGCCGTGAAGCTTCGGAAACGGATGCTGTTGAGCGAAGCCGCCTTGTGGTAGAGGGTCTTGGAGATCTCGTGGCCGGTCGAATCACCCTGGGCGTGCAGGATCCGGCTGCGGCTGTGGGCGCCTTCCCGCCCGAAGGCCAGCTTGCTGCCCTCGCGGTCAAACTCGGCCCCCCATTCGATCAGTTGCTGAACGACCCCCAGGCCTTCTTCGACCAGGACCCGCACGGCCTCGGGGTTGCAAAGCCCGTCGCCCGCAGCCAGGGTGTCCTGTTCGTGCAGTTCCACCTCATCATCGTCGCTTAGGGCTACGGCAACCCCACCCTGGGCGTATTCAGAGGAAGATTCCCGGAGACTGTCCTTGGCGAGAACCAGGACCTCACCGGCCTCAGCCAGTTCAATGGCAGCTCGAAGCCCCGCGACCCCCGCACCGACCACCACAAAATCGGGAGTCATCAAACTGCGATTCTAGCACTCTCCCGCCAGCCGCACCTCTTCCCGGAGCGCCGGCCCAAACAAACGGGGTGCGGACTGCGTTGTTCCGATCGTTGGCGCACTTCGCCTGGCAGCCGCAGGCTGGAAATCGGCCTCTTTGGGTCCCGCCGGTGGGCCTTAGGGGCAAACGGCCACAGCGGCAGCGCATGAGACCGGCGCGCATCTGCTAGAATCCAATCATTCGAAGTTGAAATTCTCAGAGGGAACCGGGAATGGCTGAGCAGAACCTCTATCCGCCGAGCCGGGAGTTTGCCTCCCGCGCGCATATTCAGAGTTTGGACGAACACCGCCGCCTCTGCGACAAAGCGCGGCAGCAGCCTGAGGAGTTCTGGCAGGAGCTGGCGGAGCGGGAACTTCACTGGTTTGAACGCTGGACAAAAGTTTTCGAGTGGAACCCGCCCTTCGCCCAGTGGTTCACGGGCGGGAAGCTCAACGCAAGCTACAACTGTCTGGACCGCCACCTGAGCGGACCGCGCAAAGACAAACCGGCCATCGTCTGGGAGGGAGAGCCGGGCGAGGAACGCATCATCTCCTACGCCGAACTGCACCGCATGGTGTGCCGCTTCGCGAATGTTCTAAAGGGCCGGGGCCTGAAGGCCGGAGACCGGGCGGTGATCTACATGCCCATGGTCCCGGAAGCAGCGGCGGCGATGCTGGCCTGCGCACGGCTGGGCGTCACCCACAGCGTCGTCTTCGGCGGCTTCTCCGCCGAAGCCCTCAAGGCCCGGATCGAGGACATGGGGGCCAAGACGGTCATCACCGCCGATGGCGGCTGGCGCCGGGGCAAGATTGTGGAACTCAAGGCTGCCGTCGATGAGGCTTTGACGGAGCTTGAGGTCCGGGACGTCATTGTGCTCCGGCGCACCGGCCATCCTGTGCCGATGCAGGCCGGGCGGGATTATTGGTGGCACGAATTGGAACAGTCGGTGGATGACGGCTGCCCCGCCGAACCTCTCGATAGTGAGCATCCGCTGTTTGTGCTCTACACCTCCGGAACGACGGGGAAGCCCAAGGGCATTGTGCACGCCACCGCCGGCTACCTGCTTCAGACCACGCTGACCATGAAGTGGGTCTTTGATCTCCGCGACGAGGACGTTTTTTGGTGCACCGCCGACATCGGTTGGGTCACCGGCCACAGCTATGTGGTCTACGGCCCCCTCTCGGCGGGTGCGACCGTCGTAATGTACGAAGGCGCGCCGGACTTCCCGCAATTCGACCGCTGGTGGAGCATTGTGGAGCGCCGCCGGGTCAGCATCTTCTACACCTCGCCCACGGCCATCCGGGCGCTGCTCAAGCAAGGCGACCGCTGGCCGGAGGCGCATGATCTTTCCAGTCTGCGGCTGCTCGGGTCGGTGGGCGAGCCGATCAATCCGGCGGCCTGGGAGTGGTACTACCGAGTGATCGGCAAAGGCCGCTGCCCCATTGTGGATACCTGGTGGCAGACCGAGACCGGGGCCATCCTCATCTCGGCCATGCCCGGCGCCGTGCCTCTGAAGCCGGGCTCGGCGACGCTGCCGCTTCCCGGCGTCGAAGCCGAAGTCGTGGATCTCAACGGGAATCCGGTGCCGCGCGGCGAGAAGGGTTTCCTGGTGATCCGGCGCCCTTGGCCCAGCATGCTGCGCACCATCCTCAACGATCCCCGCCGCTACGAAGAACAGTACTGGAGCCGGGTGCGCGACAGTTACTTCACCGGAGATGCGGCGCGGCAGGACGAGGATGGCTACTTCTGGATCCTGGGGCGCGTCGACGACGTGATCAACGTGAGCGGCCACCGGCTGAGCACGATGGAGGTGGAATCCGCCTTAGTTCGCCACCCGGCAGTGGCGGAAGCGGCGGTGGTCGGCAAGCCGGATGAGATCACCGGCCAGGCCGTCTGCGCCTTCGTGACGTTGAAAGCGGGACGAGCGGACCATGACGGGCTGGCGGCGGAACTCCGGCAGTGGGTGGCCCATGAGATCGGGAGTTTCGCCAAGCCGGCCGAAATCCGTTTCACCGAGGCGCTGCCCAAGACCCGCAGCGGCAAAATCATGCGCCGCCTGCTGCGCGAAATCGTGACCTCGCACGCGGTGACGGGGGACGTCACCACGCTCGAGGACCTTTCGGTGGTGAACCGCCTGGCGGCGCAGCACGACGAGGAGTAGCACCCAGAGGCCGCCCGCTGTATGCGGCGGTTTACTCCGCCCAAGCAATCAGGCTGGGAAGCAAGGGGTCCGGCAGATCCGGGTGGAAGGGCAGCACCCGCACGGTGAAGCCGCGTAATCCGCTGGCGGCCGCGGGCCGCGAGACCGCTTCATAGATATAAACGCCGGGGCCCGCTGGTTCCACCGCCTCCATGGCGACGGGCACGGCATCCAGAATTTCCCCCTCGGAGTCCACACGGCCTTCGTACAACTCTACGATGACGTCTTGCGGATCGAGTTGACCTAAACGTACGCGGATCCGGGCCTTGGCCGCTTGGCCCACGGTGATCGTATCCGGAGTGTGATTCTCGATGCTCTCCACGCGCACTTCGCCCCATGCCCGGCGAAGGCGGGCGACCCAAGCCGCCAAACTTCTAGCTCGGGCCGCGTTGTCGGCGCCCAAGGCAAGAAACCGATCGTAGGCGATCACGTAGAAGTCCTCGGTGTACTGGCGCACCATGCGATGCGTGTTGTACTGGGGGCACAGGCACGACAAGGAAGCAGTCATCCGGGCGATCCAGCGGCGCGGGAGCCGGTCCGGCCCGCGGTCATAGAATGCGGGCACGACCTCCCGCTCTAGCAAATCGTAGAGCGCCTCGGCTTCCACGGCATCCTGCTCCTCGGCGCTGGCGTAAACCTCCCCGCGGCCGATGGCCCAGCCCGCTTGGGCCGTCCGGCAGTCGCTCCAGGCTTCGTCCCACCAGCCGTCCAGAGTGCTGAGATTGAGCGCCCCGTTGGCGGCGGCTTTCATGCCGCTGGTCCCGCTGGCTTCCATGGGGCGGCGCGGGTTATTGAGCCAGACGTCGCAACCTTGAACCAGATAGCGCGCCACAGCCAGGTCGTATTCCTCGAGGAAGACGATCCTCCTGCGGAATTCGCTGGTGCGCGCCAAAGCTACAATCTGGCGGATCAGCTCTTTGCCCAGCTCGTCGCGGGGATGCGCCTTGCCGGCAAAAATGACCTGCACGGGGCGTCCGGGCTGATTGAGCAGGCGCCCCAGGCGCGCCGGATCGCGCAGCAAAAGGGTGGCGCGTTTGTAGGTGGCGAAGCGGCGGGCGAAGCCGATGGTGAGGGCGTCCGGGTCGAGGGCTTCGGCCGCCGCGGCGATTTCGGCCGGGCCGGCCCCGCGCGCCTTGAGCTGCTCAGCCAGGCGCCGGCGCGCAAAAGCCACCAGGCGCTCGCGCCGACGCTCGTGCGTCCGCCAAAGCTCCTCGGGGGGAATGGATTCAGCTCTGGCCCACAGCCCTTCGTGAAAGGGCTCTTCGCGCCACTCCGGTCCAAGATAGCGATCATAGAGCTGGTTCATCTCGTACGAGATCCAGCTCCGGAAGTGCACTCCGTTGGTGACGTGCCCGATCGGGATCTCATTCAGGGGAACCTTGGGCCAAAGGCCCTGCCACATGCGCCGGCTCACCTCCCCGTGCAGCTTGCTGACGCCGTTGCGGAAGGCCGACATGCGCAGCGCCAACACCGTCATGCAGAACGGCTCCCGCTCATCGGCGGGATTCTGCCGTCCGAGGGCCAGGAACTCGGGTCGGCTGAGGCCTAGCAAAGGATAGTAAGACGCGAAGTATCGGTCCATAAGCTCCGGCGGGAAGAAGTCATGGCCGGCCATGACCGGCGTGTGCCCGGTGAACACCAGGCTGCTTTGCGCCAGCAGCCGTGCTTCCTCGAAACTCAGCCCGTAATTCTCCATCAGGCGCCGGATGTGTTCCAGTGAAAGGAACGCCGAGTGGCCCTCGTTCATGTGGTAGACGATGGGCTTCAGTCCCAGTGCTTCCAGAGCGCGGTAGCCGCCGATGCCCAGAAGGATTTCCTGCTTGAGCCGCATCTCCTGATCGCCGCCATAGAGCTGATCTGTGATGTCGCGCTCTTCAGGGCGCTCGTTTTCCGCAATGTTCGTGTCCAAAAGGTATAGCTGAACCCGCCCCACGTCGACGCGCCAGATCTGAGCGTGGGCCGCACGGCCCGCCACTTCCACCGTCACTCGCAGCCGTGCCCCATCGGGCCGCCGCACGGGGATCAGCGGCAAGTTCTGAAAATCGTTGTCGACGTAGCGCTCCTGTTGCCAGCCCGCTTCGTTGAGATACTGCCGGAAATAGCCCTGCTGGTACAGAAGGCCCACGCCGGTTAGGTTGAGCCCAAGGTCGCTGGCGGATTTCAAGTGGTCGCCGGCCAGGATTCCAAGCCCGCCGGCGAAGATCGACAGGCACTCAGTCAGGCCGAACTCCGCCGAGAAGTACGCCACCGTGCAGTCCGTGAATTGCGGTAGGGTGCGCCGGTACCAACTGGAAGGATCGTTGAGGTACTGATCCAGTTCGGCGGCGATCCGGTGCATGTGCGCCAGGAAGGCTTGGTTGTGCGCCGCCTGTTGCAGTGTGGCCTGGCTGACCTCGCCGAGCATGCGGACCGGGTTATGGCCGCTCGATTCCCAAAGCTCGCGGTCCAGCCGCCGGAACAGTTCAATGGTGTCGTGATCCCAGCTCCAGCGCAAATTGTAGGCGATCTTCCGCAAAGGCTCCAGCGCCGGCGGCAGCGAGGGGATAACGAGGTAGCGGTGGATTGGCTTCATGGGCGTTCGCCTTCCTATCCCACAACTGTACGCAGGGCGGGAGGGTAAAGCAAGACAAGGGGCGAAGTTGGAGCGTGCGGCAGACGCAGGCCGGAAGGCCTAAGCTGCTCGAACCTGTGGTTAGAATGCGCGCCGAAGCGGTGTATTCAAGGCCGCTCGAATTCGCGCAGGGGCAGGAACGGGCCGTCGATGCAGGTGAGCGCGCCCGAGGGGCTGGCGCACTTGCCGCAGATGCCCACCCCGCAACTGGTCATGTACTCGATCGAGCCGTAGATGCGCTCGGGCGGAGCCCAGGCCCGCTGGAGTTCGAAACATTTCCGCACCATCGGCTCCGGACCGCAGTTGATGAAAACCAGATCTCGGCGCTGATCTCGAGGCAAGCTCTCCACCGCTTCCGGCAGCAGGCTGGGGACCAAATCGCGACGGCCAAGCGTCCCGTCGTCGGTGGCCAGGTAGACGGGACCGAGCTCGCCGAATCGCTCGACATCGAACAGATGCTTCGCCGTTCTTGCGCCCA
Source organism: Bryobacteraceae bacterium (assembly GCA_023511855.1). Taxonomy (GTDB): domain Bacteria; phylum Acidobacteriota; class Terriglobia; order Bryobacterales; family Bryobacteraceae; genus JAIMAR01. The sequence continues at coordinate 4,375 of JAIMAR010000007.1, read as the reverse complement.
GCAGAAACGCCAGGCGGTTCGAGCCGCGAAGCCGGCAGGCAATCTCCAGGATCGACGCGATGCCGGTGCCGCCGCCCACAAGCACGGCGGTGCATCCGGTAATGTTTGGAAACCCGGCCCCGTAGGGTCCGCGCAAATACAGCTCGGCGCCCGCCGAAAGGCCGGCCAGGTAACGCGTGAAACACCCCACGCTGCGAACCACGATGCTCTTCTCGGCCGCGGAGAAGATGGCGAACGGTTTTTCCCCCGCCCCGGGCGCCCAAAGGAAGTAGAACTTCCCGGCGAGATCTCCTTCGGCGGGATCGCCCGGCAGCCGGTCGAGGATCAGTTTGAACAGCGTCTCGTCGTAGTCCACGCGCGCGGCGATGCGGACCCGGGTGTAATCCATCGGGAGGGTGGTCTCGCAAGATCGCTCGTAGCGCTCGCCGCGGTCCGCGCACAGGTCGGATTGCAAGCGCTCGAAGTAATCGCGCATCTGGGCGCTATCGAGCCCGGTCAGAGCGCTCCCAACGCCAAACAGGTCGGCCCCGGCGGCGGCGTACTGGCGGACATGCTCGGGAGAAGCGATCCCTCCCATGCCGATAATCCAAGGCTCGTCCCCCACCGCTTGGCGCGCCTGCTCGACCGCTCGCAGACCCAGGGGGCGGATGCCATCGCCGCTGAGGCCGCCATACCGGTTGGAAAGAATGGGGTCGCAGCCGTGCGCCGCCATTGCAGGCCCGGCGGTGTTGATGAGCGTGAGACCCGTGGCGCCCGCAGCGACGGCCGCGCGGCAACTCTCGCCCAGAGTGGGCAACATCGGGGACATCTTCACGAAAACCGGCTTGCCGGACAGGCGAACGATCGCCTGTGTAATCTCGAACAGCAGTTCCTCGTCCTGGCCTACTTCGACGCCGTATCCTTTGGCGTGGGGGCAGGACATGTTCAGCTCGAACCCGTCCGCCATCGGGAGCAAGGTTTGTGCCGCCTGGACGAAGCTGTCCACATCGGAGCCCATCAAGGAGACCAACAGGAACTTGTCCGGCGGAGTGGTCAGGCCCTCGAACTCCTTGAGAAACGCTTCCGCGCCTGGGTTGGCCAAGCCCACCGCATTGATGTAACATCCGGGGGCGTAACGGGCGTAAATCGGCTCGCGGTATCCCGCGCGGGCAGCGGCGCTGATGCTCTTGGTGGTGACCACGCCGACGGATGGGATCTCCCGGAAACACTTGTGAATATTCGACGCGTGGGTGGCGCGAATGCCGGAAGGAATGACAAAGCGGCCATGAATTGTTTTGGGGCCGAGACGGTAGGGTTCATCGAATCGGATCTGGCGCATTTCCCTGGATGGAACCCTGATGATAACAGGAAGAGGCTGGCGCCCACCGCCCCCAGCTCCAGCGGCTTCCTGGCAACCCCTACCGCGGCTCCACCGATTGTTGTGAATTGCAACAAAAGAGGATAGACTTATGTCGATCCGGCGGTGGCGTGCGGCCACGGGCGATCCCCCGGAGAGAGGACAACCGGAGGAATTCATGATGAGAGCGTGGTTGCTGGCAGGGTTGATGGCGCTGGGATGCGTGGCGGCGGCAGCGGCGGACATCAACGGCAAATGGGTGGCGCAGGTGCCCGGTTTTCAGGGCGACACGATGGAGATCACCTTCAACTTCAAGGCTGACGGAGAGAAGCTGACCGGCACGATCGGCTCGCCGATGGGGGAGCGCGAATTCACCGAAGGGAAAATCAGCGGGGAGAACATTTCGTTCGTGCTGATCTTTGAACCGCCCGGCGGCGAGAACAAATTCAAGATCACCTACAAAGGGAAAGTGGCCGGAGACCAGATACACATCACCCAAACGTTTGAGGGCGGTCCGGGAGGCGGCGAAGGTTTCCCGCCGGTGGAATACACCGCTAAGCGGGTGAAGTGAACCGCACGGCGGCGGGTTTGCTTCCTTGCATCCAGAGTCGGATCGGCTCACGGCCGGCCTCCGCCGCGGCGCTTCCGCCTCTTCACTCAGCCAACGTCGGCGGTTAACGCGGAACTGCCCGACGCAATCGCACGGCTTACGCACGGCCGTTTGTCCCCCATAGTGATTTGCCCTCGCCCCGAATTCCGGGCGCGGCGCGGGATTGATGTATACTTCCCGGAGGCTGTGTATTTTCAGGTCTGATTGGCGGGTAATTCCTATGGGCACTCTCATCACGCAATTCAACATTCTCAACCAAGAGGAGCTGGAGGCGCTTCGTGTGCAAGAGCCGGAGCGTTTCCAGTATCGCGCCGAAGGCGCGGCGTATCTCAACCTCAAGGGCGCGCCGCTGGCCCCGCTGGCGGAAATCGACGAAGGCAAGATCGGCGAGCTTTGCCGCATCATTCGCGGCCTGTCGTTCGCGGCGGTGGATGGCGCCAAGTCCGGACATCCGGGCGGATCTTCCTCCAAAGCGGAGCAGGTGGTCACGCTGCTGGCCAGCGGGGCGCTGGGCTTCGATCCGCTCCAACCAAAGCACCCAGGCCGGGACCGCGTCATTTGGTCGGCAGGGCATTGCTCGCCTCTGTTCCACTCGCTGGTGGCACTCGTCTACCAGACGCTGCGGTTGAAGGGCGTGGCCCTGCCGGAGGCTGCACGCCGATATGTGGTCTACCCGGAGGACCTGGCGATCTTCCGGACCTTTGACGGCCCAAGCGGACACGTCGAGTCGCATTATGCTTTGGCCGACACTTCGACCGGCTCCTCCGGGCACGGCATCTCGGCCGGTCTTGGATTTGCCGTCCTGCATCGCTCCTGCGGACTTCCGACCAAGGCCTTCGTCATCGCCGGGGACGCGGAAACCGAGGAAGGAATGACCTACGAAGCCCGAAACGTCGCGTCGACCCTCGGGATTGACAACCTGATCGTGACCCTGGACTACAACCAGCACGGCATCGACGGGCCGATCTTCGAAGCCATGCCGCCGCCTTACGTAAACCACTGGTTCGCTCTGGGCTGGAACGTCATCGAGGCCGACGGGCACAACCCGCGCGAGCTCGCCTACGCCTATCGCTTAGCGGAACGCGGCTTCGGCGCGGGCGGCCCGACGGTGGTCATTGCCCATTGCATCAAGGGCAAGCATTACGGGCGTCTGGAGAACACTTCCGACTCTCATGGAACGCCGTTGCCCCACGCCGAGTACGTGGAGGCCATGAAGAAGCTCGGGTTCGACATCCCCGGACGGGATGGGGATCCCGGCGCGGATATCCAGGTTGTGATTTCAGCGCTGGCCGAGCCGGAGGTAAATTACCTGGCCGAGCGGCTCCGGGCCGCGGCCGCCAAGCTTCAGCCCGAGCCGGAGCTGCGGCGCCGCATCGAGGTCTCCCTGCCCGGAAGGCCCATGGCCGACTACCGGAGCTTCCGCCGCCCGGAAACCCTACCCCCTGACCTCGTCTTCGAAGAGGGTACGGCGGTGCCTACCCGGAAGGCCAGCGAAGCCTGGTTCCATTGGGCGATGCAGCACACGGCGTTTTTCTACGTCGGCGCGGGCGACCTGATGAAATCCATCCTGACGGGCAAGGCGGAAAGCGTCTACGGGGTGGTGAGCAAGAGCAATCCGCTGGGGCGGGGCTTCCGGTTCGGCATCGCCGAGCAGAACATGGCCATGATGTCGACGGCGATCGCGCAGGACATTCTGCCAGGCGGCTTCCGTCCCATGACCGCCTTCGCCAGCTACGGGGTGTTCACCCCGATGATGGCCAACTCGGTGCGCATGACGCTGATCAACAACGACGTAAACCCCGAGGCCAAGGCCTTCTTCATCGTGCTGGCCGCCCACGACGGGCCGGAGACGGGCGAGGACGGCCCCACCCACCACGGGCTCTTCTGGATGTCGCTGTTCACGGCCTACCCCGGCATCAAGGTCTACAAGCCCATGGATGCCAACGAAACCGTCGAGATGCTGTTCCACGCCGCCGAGCAGGGCGAACCGGTAGTTGCCGACGTACAGCGCACCGGCGATCCCGTCACCGAGGACCGCGCGGGCCTGCAGAGGGGGCAGGAGCAGGGCCGCACCGATCGCAGTGGCCACCAGCACGATGCACCCGGCGGGCAGCAGCCTGCGGGCCCGCGCACCATAGAACTCGGCCAACCGCACGCGGCCGGTGGTCGCGACGTTCCGCCACAGCAGCCCCGTGATGAGAAACCCCGAGACGACGAAGAAGATGTCGACGCCGACGAACCCTCCGCCGATTCCGGGTACGCCCGCATGAAAGAGGACCACGGCCAGCACCGCGACGGCCCGCTCACGCGGCCAGGAGAAGGTGGGCACCAGCTCGACGCTGTCCAGCACGCCCAGCCGGCCGTCCGAAGGGTGCGGAAAGACGATTCGGCGGGCGAAGAGCATCAGGGAAAGCCCGGGGTGGCGGCTG
>JAIMAR010000067.1 GCA_023511855.1 Bryobacteraceae bacterium | reverse complement strand
ATGTTGCGCTCCGCCTCTTCGTACGGCATGCCGCCGTAGCAGAACACGCCGGTGAACGCGTCGCAGCCGACTTTCGCCTGGATGTCATAAATCTTCTCGACGCACTGCTCCGGCGTCCCCCACACCTGCAGGTTGACAAAGAAATCGGTCGTCCCGTCAACCCCGGCTTTCGCCACCTGCTCGGCCATCTTGCCGTAGTACTCATACCCCTTGGTCTTGGCGAAGTGTTCGCCGCCCAGGTTGTAGTGTTTCAGCGCGGATTTCCAGTAGTTGCCGATGTAGCGCGTGGCCAACTCGCGCGCGCGTCTCTCGTCCCGGTCACAGAACACCCACCCCCCGGCGACGGTCGGCGGGGCGTCCACACCGTGGACCTGGCGGTAGATGGTGCGGTACATCGTGAGCTCCGAGGCGACGGCCTCCCACGGTTTCTGCGGAATAATGAGGATGCCGACGCCGAGCCGTGCCATGATCTCCGCGGACTCAGGGGACACGGCCGCCGCGTACGTGCGCCCCTTGAACGACTGAAAGGGCGCGGGGCGGATGTCCTTGCGCGGCTGCTGGTAGAACGTCCCCTGGTATTCACAGTAGCCCTGCTCCAGCCCGGCGAGACCATCGTCGTGCGCATCTCGGTGAAGGCGCGCGACCACCTGGCGCAACCCAACGTCGGCTTCATGTTCCGCAACCATCTCGGCATCGACTTCGCCGGAACCAACACCACGCGCGAAGGCCATCCGCTGCCGCCGATGATCCCGGGCGACATCTACACCGTCGACTTCCACGTCCAATTGCCGGTGCTGTATCCGGCCTCGTTCTCCTTCTCGCCGGCCATCGCCGATGGCGACCTGGTCAGCTATCGCATGTGCGACTGGATCGACAACGCCCTTGTGCTGGAAATGGCCCGCAGCCGGGAGTCCGTCTATGGATTCCTGCACTTCGACGCTTGGGTCGAGCTGAATGGGCGCCTTGCCGCCGCCGGACAGCCAAACGGAGCGGCCCGATGATCGAGTTCACCGGCGAGCGGGTCGTCCCCGGCCAAGTGGATCCGGACTTATGGAACGAGCATTTCAGCCGGTACGTTTTTGCCAGCCGGCTGGCGCGGCGGAGGCGGGTTCTCGATGCGGGTTGCGGCACCGGCTACGGTACGGCTGAACTGGCGCGGGCCGCGGTCCGGGTGGTGGGCGCAGATCTGTCCGCCGAGGCGGTCGAATACGCGCACCGCCAGTACGCCGCGCCTAATTTGGAATTTGTTCAAGCCGATTGCGCCCGGCTCCCCTTCCGTGACGCATCCTTCGACCTGGCTGTATCTTTCGAACTCATTGAGCATCTCGACGACTGGCGTTCCTTCTTGCACGAACTCAGGAGGGTGCTCACTTCTGCCGGGCAGTGCGTGATCTCCACCCCCAACCGCAACACCTACGCGGAAACCCGGGCTCTCACCGGGCCCAACCCCTTTCATCGCCACGAGTTCGACTTTGAGGAGTTCCGAGAGGAGTTGCAGGCGGTATTCCCGCAGGTGGCGCTGTATCTGCAAAACCATGTGGATGGGTTTGTTTTTGCGCCTGTGCAGAGTGTTTCGGGGGTCGAAGCCCGCTTGGCGGACACCAACCCCCGCCCCGGAGAAGCCCACTTTTTTGTTGCCGTCTGCGCGCTGTCCAAACAAACAGGAGCGCCTGCGTTTCTATATATTCCCGAGGCCGGCAACGTCCTCCGGGAGCGAGCTAAACACATCGCCAGCCTCGAAGCCCAACTAGCGGAGCGCACCTGTGAACGCGACCGCCTCATCGAAATCTCCCAGGCTCAGAAAGCCGAAATGGAAGCGCAAGCCTCCGGCTATGAAGAGCAGATCCGGCAACTTCAGCAGGAGATGGCCGGCCAGGCCTCCGGCTACGAGAATCAAATCGCGGAGCTGCAAGCCGAGATCGCCAAGCAAGCCGGCGTCTATGAGGAGAGGCTAGGCGAATTGGAAGCGGACTGCCGACAAAAGGCAGAGTGGGCGCAGCGCACCAGCGCTGAACTCGAGGCGAAGGTGCGTGAGCTGGCGCATGCCGTCGAGGTCCTACACGAAACGGAACGCCTGCTGGCTGAACGCACCCGGTGGGCGCAGGACCTCGACGCGCGCCTCCAACATTTAGAAGGTTTATTGAATACCGTTCGCTCCTCGCGCTGGATCAAGCTGGGAACCAAACTGGGTGTCGGGCCCCGGCTCCAAAACGAATAGCATGACGCGTCTGTTGCGCATCCTCCGCGCCCTGCCGCTGATTCTTGCCGCGCCGGTTCTCGTTCTGTTGGCTGCGATATCCCTTGCCGCCGCTGACCTATGGTCGCTTTTGCGGCGGCGCCGTCCGCTGCCGTCTGACTCGCGGCCCGACACTCGCGCCGCCTCGGTCGTTATCCCCACCTGGAATGGCCGCCATTTGCTAGAACAGTACCTGCCCAGCGTCGTCAAGGCCCTCTCCAACAATCCCGCCAACGAGGTCATCGTGGTGGACAACGCCTCCACCGATGGGACGGTGGAATTCGTCCGGCGCAATTTCCCCTCGGTTCGAGTCCTCGAACTGCCGGTCAATCGCGGCTTCGGAGGCGGTTCCAACGCCGGCTTCCGGCAGGCGCGAAATGACATCGTGGTGCTCTTAAACAACGACATGCGCGTCGAGCCGGACTTCCTGGCGCCGCTGCTTGAAGGTTTCACCGACGAAAAGGTATTCTCGGTCTCGTGCCAGATTTTCTTTTCGGACCCGTCCAAGCGGCGCGAAGAAACCGGCTTGTCCCAGGGCTGGTGGGAGAACGGGGGGCTGCGTGTGGGCCACCGGATCGACGAAGAAATCCGAGATCTCTATCCTTGCTTTTATGGCGGGGGTGGCTCCACCGCGTACGACCGCCGGAAATTTCTGGAGCTCGGCGGCTTCGATTCCTTGCTTGCTCCGTTTTACTTGGAGGACACCGACCTCGGTTACCTCGCCTGGAAGCGAGGCTGGAAGGTCCTGTATCAACCCAAGAGCATCGTCTACCACGAGCACCGCGGCACCATCGGCCGCCGTTTTTCCGAGCAGCAGATCCGCGACGTTCTTGCAAAGAATTTCTTGCTCTGGACTTGGAAGAACATTCATCAATGGCCGCGGCTGATCGGGCACTTTTTCTACACGCTGACCGGAGGCTGGCTCAGTGAAGTTCTCGGCGAAGCGCCCCAGCGGCCCACCTTGCGCGGCCTATGGCGAGCTTCTCTCCAGTTACCCGGGGCCATGCGGTCCCGCATCCGGGCGCGTTCCCTGGCGGTGGTGGATGATACGGAAGCCTTTCGGCGTCCTCTGGGCGGCTACTTCCGGGACCGGTTTATGCCGGCGCCTGCCGATCCGAAGCCGCTGCGGGTCTTGTTCGTCTCCCCTTACCCCATCCTGCCGCCCGTGCACGGCGGCGCGGTGTTCATGTACCAGACTTTGCGGGAGCTGGTCCGCCACTGCGAAGTCCACCTCATCGCCTTGATGCACTACCCGCACGAAAGGCCGCCGCATGAGGAGCTGCGCTTGCTGTGCGCCTCCGCCGAACTTCCGCTGAAGGTGAATCCTCATCACCGTGCGCCGGCTTCCATCGTGCCTCATGCGGTCCGCGAGTTCGCGCACCAGGATCTGGAGTGGCTGATTCACCGGCAGGTCTACACTCGCCAGATCGATTTGGTTCAGCTTGAATACACGCCGCTGGCCCACTATGCCTGCCGGTTCCGGCAGCTCGCTTGCGTCCTGTTCGAGCACGACGTTTACTTCCAATCGGTAGCCCGCGGCATCCCGCATCTGCTGGGCTGGACCGCGAAGCTTCAAGCCGCCTGGGAGTACCTGCGCGCCTTGTATTACGAGACCCGCGCGCTCGGGCGTTTCGATCAGATTCAGGTCTGCACCGAAGCGAACCGGGAATTCCTAGCTGCTTACGTTCCTTGGCTCGCCCCGAAGATTCAGGCGGGCCTCCGAGCCGGAATTGACGTCGCCAGTTACCCATTTCAAGACGGCGGCCGGGAGCCGTTGACGATGCTGTTCGTGGGCAGTTTCCGGCACCTTCCCAATCAGGCTGCGCTGCGGTGGTTCACCGGCGAAGTCCTTCCCGCCGTCCGCGCAGCCGAGCCTTCCGCCCGGCTCATCATCGCCGGGTCGGATCCTCCTCCGCCTCACGCCTTTCCCAGCCTGGAGGGCATTGAACTATTGGGAGCAGTGGAAGACATCCGCAGCATCCTGGGCCGGTACGCGGTCTTTGTCTGCCCGGTGCTCAGCGGCTCGGGAGTTCGCGTGAAGCTCCTGGAGGCCTTTGCCTCGGGGATCCCGGCCGTGTCTACGCCGCTGGGGGCCGAGGGGCTCACCTGCCAGGATGGCGAAATCTGCGCTTTAGCCGACACGGCGGAAGAGTTCGCCGCCCGCATCATTCGTCTGTTCCAGGATCCGCAGCTGGCATCGCAGTTGGCGCGGCGCGCCCGCGCGCACGTCGAGCAACATTGGGACATCGCTGTCTTGACCCGGCGGCTCGTGGATTCCTACCGGGAAGTCCTCCGCACCAAACGGAGCGGCGCTACTTCCTAGCGGGTTTCTTCAAGGCTTCGACAATCCGCCGTGCTGTTCGGTCGAGCTCAGCGGGCGTCGAGTTGCGGGGACGCTCATAAGCGGACCAAAGGACAGCTCGGCTGCGCACATCGACGAGGAAGACCGTGCCTTTGGCTCGGGAGATCGAGGAAATCCGCACAGCGCCCTCGTCGCGGCTCGCTTGCCCCGCGGCCGCCTCCGTCGGCGCCGGCAGCAGCTCCTCCAGCCGCCGCTCGAAGGCCTCACCGAGGCGGTCTGTGAACACCGCGTCCGCCTTCTGAGGGTCCGTCGTCACGTGAAACACACCGCTCGACACCAGCCGGCTGGCCAGATACTGATCCAGGCCGTTGGCCATCGGCAGCAGGTAGACCGTCTGCACAGCGGAAGCGTCCGCGGCCAGCGCACACGGCGCCACGCAACCAGGGATGCAGCATAATAGAAGGACGGCGGATTTCATCTCAGCCACCATCATACTGCATGTATAAGGGTCTCAAGCTCACCGTCATCATCCCCTGCCTGAACGAGGAACAAGGCATTGAACGAGTGTTGGAGAAGATGCCTGCGTTCGTCGACGAGGTGATCGTGGTCGACAACGGTTCCACCGACCGCACCGGCGAGGTTGCCCGGCGCTTCGGCGCCACCGTCATCCGCGAGGACGTCCGCGGCTACGGCCGCAGTTACAAGCGGGGTTTCGCCCACGCCACTGGCGACGTGATCATCACTCTGGACGGGGACCACAGCTATCCGGTGGATGCGATCTCTTATCTGATGGAAGCCTTCCTCCATCTCGACGTTGACTTCTTGAACGCCTCCCGCTTCCCTGTGCGCGACCCGCGCGCCATGAGCTTCAAACACAAGATCGGCAACCTGATCCTGTCGTTCGCCATGAGCCTTCTGTTCTTCCGCTGGGTGCGGGATTCCCAGTCCGGCATGTGGGTCTTCCGGCGCTCCATCCTGGAACATATGAACTTGGAAGCCGACGGCATGGCGTTCTCCGAGGAGATCAAAGTGGAAGCCATTCGCAACCCCCGGATCCGGTTTGGGGAGATTTCCATCCTTTATTCGTCCCGCCTGGGCGAAATTAAACTGAACCCCTGGAGGGACGGCATCCAGAATCTGCTGTTCCTGGTGAAAAAGCGCTTGGCGAGGCGCCCCCGAGGGTGATAAGATGGATTTTCACCCGCCCCGTTTCCATCCCCCGGCAAGTGTGAGGCTTCGTCCGTGAACGCCCCGGTGAGCGTTGTGGCGCCGAATTGGAATCGTCGGCCCCTGTTGCTCCGGCTTCTGAAGCACCTCGAGGTTCAGAGCACACCGCCGGAGGAAGTGATTGTGGTGGATGCAGGTTCCGAGGATGGGTCGGCGGAAGCGGCGGAGCGGGGTAGAGTGCGGGTTTTGCGGATGGGCGGCAATCCTGGGTTCGCGGCGCTGGTGAATGCAGGCATTCGGGCGGCTCGATGTCCTTGGGTGGCGATTGTGAACAACGACGTAACGCCCCAACAAGATTGGCTGGAGCGGCTGCTAGAAGCGGCTGAAAAGGAGGGGGCTTGGTTTGCCTGCGGCTTGCTGCTGGAGGAATCCCGTCCGGACCAAGTGGACGGCGCCTTCGACCTAATCAGCCGCGCCGCCTGCGTCTGGCGTGCGGGTAACGGCAGGGCAGACGGTCCGCTCTGGCGGCAGCCTCGCAGGGTTCATCTGCCCCCATTGACGGCCACCCTGCTGCGCAAGCAGTTGTTCGATAAGGTCGGCCTTCTGGACGAACACTTCGAGTCCTACCTCGAGGACGTGGACTTTGGCCTGCGCTGCGCCCTCCGGGGTCTGAACGGCATCTATGCACCGCATGCCTTGGCCTATCATGTGGGCAGTGCGACGCTCGGACGGTGGCATCCCGAAACGGTCCGCCGGATCTCCCGGAATCAGGTCTTTCTCCTTGCCAGACACTGGCCGCTTAGCTGGTTCCGCCGCTATGGGTGGGCGGTGCTCGTTGGGCAGGCGCTTTGGGGTGTGCTCGCCTTGCGCCACGGCGCGGCTTGGGCGTGGCTGGCCGGAAAGTGGGAGGGGATCCGGCGCTATCGTTCTGTTCGCCGAACTCTGCCCGCGCCACAGACGGAACGCCTCATCCGCCTGTTGGAGGAAAGCGAGAGCGAATTGTTCCGGTTGCAGCAGCAAGCCGGCTTTGACTGGTACTGGCGGCTGTATTTCTCATTGACATGAATTCCATCGGAGCCGTGATCGTCACTCACAACTCGGAGCAAGAAATCGGCCCCTGTTTGGGTGCCTTGCAGGGCTTGGTCTCCGAGGTGGTGGTCGTCGACAACGCTTCCGGCGACGGCACGGCTGAACAAGTCCGCCAAAGACCCGGCGTGGAGCTGATCGCCAATCCCGCCAACTTGGGCTTCGCCGCAGCGGTGAACCAGGGGGTTCGAGCGCTGAGCAGCCCGCTCGTCCTGCTCCTGAATCCCGATACGGTGGTGATCTCCGGGCTACATCTGCTTCGCGATGCCTGCCTGGAGTCTGGGGTGGGCGCTGTATCCGGCCGGCTGGTCAACCCCAGCGGCTCGCCCCAATCGGGATTCACCTTGCGGCGGTTTCCCACTCCCGCCGCTCTCGCCTTCGAGGCTCTTGGAATCAACCGGGTCTGGTCGTCCAATCCGGTGAACCGCCGCTACCGCTGCCTGGACGTCGACCTGGAGCAGTCTGGGGAGGCGGAACAGCCTGCGGGTGCCTTTTTGATGTTCCGGAAGGAAGCGTGGGCCGCCGTGGGCGGCTTCGATGAAGATTTCTGGCCGGTGTGGTTCGAGGATGTAGATTTTCTAAGGCGTTTGCGGGCTGCGGGGTTCCGGGTCTTGTACTGCCCTGGCGCCGCGGCTCGCCACCAGGGCGCTCATTCGGTGTCCAGGATGGCCGACGATTGGCGCATCCTGTGCTGGTATGGTAATTTCTTACGGTACGTTCAGAAGCACTTTTCGAGAGGGGGCAGAATCGCGGCTGGTTTGGCGGTTGTGGCGGGGACCCTGGGACGAATGGTGGCCGCTGCCCTGGCTGCGCGAAAAGATACCGCCCGGGCTTATGGTAAAGTGTTTGTGTTCGCGTGCCTCTGGCTGGTGAGCCGCCGGTACAGGGAAGCGGGCCTGCTCAGCAAGGTGGTGCGGCAATACAGCAGTCAAACTGCGGGGAGAGATCTGGTTCAGGCGCATGGCACGAAATGAACTCGTTTCGGTCACGATCGTGACCTACAATAGCGGCCGCTTCATCAAACGTTGCCTCGAAACGGTGCTTTCGCAACGCTATCCGAATTTCGAGGTCATCGTCGTTGACAACGCATCCACCGACGGCACCATCGACATCCTTGAGCAATTCGAGGATCACTGCCAGATCATCTACAACGAAGAGAACGTCGGTTTCGCCGCCGCACAGAATCAGGCGATTGCCCTCGCCCAGGGCCAGTGGATTCTGACGCTCAATCCGGACGTCATTTTGCTGGGGGGCTTCATTGAGGCTCTGGTGGAAGCGGGCAACATCCATCCCCGGATCGGATCCGTTTGCGGCAAGCTCCTCACGATCCCCTCGACTTTCGTCATCCCCGAACGGCCGCTGGTGGACTCGACGGGCATCTACTTTACGCCGATGCTCCGCCATTTGGACCGGGGCAGCCAGCAGGTGGACAACGGCCACTTCCGCCGGTACGAGTACGTTTTCGGCGCCAGCGCCGCCGCCGCGCTCTACCGCCGGACCATGATCGAGGATATCTCCATCGAGGGCGAGTTCTTCGACACGGACTTCTTCGTCTACCGCGAGGATGCGGACGTGGCCTGGCGCGCCCAGTTGCTCGGCTGGCGCTGCATCTATACGCCTCATGCCCGCGGCTACCATGTCCGTAAGGTGCTGCCCGGCAACCGCCGCGCGCTGCCGCCGGTCATCAATATGCACTCGGTCAAGAACCGGTTCTTGATGCGCATCAAGAACATGACCTGGGACCTGTACCGCCGGAATTTCTTCTCCATCCTGGGCCGGGATATCGTCGTGATCGGCTGCTGCCTGCTGCGTGAGCAAACCTCGCTGAAGGCGTTCTGGCACCTGGCCCGGCAATGGAAGCGTGTCTGGCACAAGCGGAAGATCATCATGAGTAAGCGCCGGGTCAACGACGAGTACATCGCAAGCTGGTTCCGCTACTCCCCAGTGAGCCACCCGGCGCCCAAGGTCGCCACCCGGCCCCGCCAGCGCAGCCAAGCCGCGCAGGGCTAATGAAGTTCGCCATTCTGGGCACCCGCGGCATTCCAGCCTCTTACGGCGGGTTCGAGACCTTCGCCGAAGAACTCTCGACGCGCCTGGCGGCGCGCGGTCACGGCGTCACGGTTTATTGCCGCAAGAGACACTCCGCACCGGTGTATCGCGGGGTTCAGCTGGTCTACCTGCCGACCATTCGCCATAAGTACCTCGACACAGTCGCCCATACCTTGCTGTCCACGCTTCACCTGTTGATCCACCGTCAAGATGCGGTGCTGTTTTGCAATGCCGCCAACGCCATCTTCACCCTCGCGGCCCGCTTGGCCGGCATTCCCGTAGCCCTGAACGTGGACGGACTGGAACGCAAGCGCCGCAAATGGAACCGGCTGGGGCGCGCTTGGTATGCCCTCTCGGAGCGTTTCGCCGCCTGGTTTCCAAACGCGGTGATCAGCGACGCCGCCGTCATCCAGCGCTACTACCTGGAACGCTATGGCAAGCCGACCCACCTCATTCCCTACGGCGCCGAGACCGGCAAGCTGACAACCACGGGCGCTCTGGACCGCCTCGGCCTGGAGCCCGGCCGGTATTTCCTCTATGTCAGCCGCATGGAGCCGGAGAACAACGCACTGCTGGTGCGGGAGGCGTTCGAGCGCCTGGATGCCGGCGTCAAACTTGTGCTTGTGGGCGACGCTCCCTACGCGTCGTCCTATTTGGCTGAGGTCCGCAAAACCAAGGACCCCCGGGTCCTGCTCCCGGGCGCAATCTACGGCCGGGGTTATCACGAGCTACTCTCCCACTGCCTGGCCTATATCCACGCCACCGAGGTGGGCGGAACGCATCCGGCTTTGGTCGAGGCTTTGGGTCGCGGCTGCCTCACCCTGTTCCTCCACACTCCCGAAAACGCCGAGGTTGCCGGGGCGGTGGCTATCGCCTTCGAGAAACAGGATCTCGAACAAAAGCTGCGCCTCGTGCTCGCCATGTCCGATGCGGAGAGGTCCGCGTACCAGGCGCGCGCCATGGAGCATGTGCGCAAGCATTACAATTGGGAACAGGTTACCGATGCTTACGAGCAGCTCCTCGTGTCCCTCGCCCACCGCCGTTGATGCATGCCTGGCCCGGCCGCAGCCCCGAAACTGGGCTGAAATCTCACGCGCGCGTCTAGTAGAGAATTACCGCGCCGTTCGCTCTGCCGTGGGCCCGGACGTCGAGGTGCTCGCCGTCGTCAAGGCGGATGCTTACGGTCACGGAGCGGCGGAAGTCTCGCGGCTCCTCACCGCGGAGGGGGCCAAGTGGCTCGGCGTGAGCAATTGGGAAGAGGGCGTCACGTTGCGCAAGGCGGGCATCCAGGCGCGCATCCTCGTCATGGCGGACATCTTGCCCTACTCGCCCGCCCTGACCCAGGAGTACGCTCTTACCCCCACGGTGCACTCACTCGAGGATCTCGCCGAGATTGACCGCAGGGCCGCTGCTTGGGGCATTCCGATCGCCTTTCATCTCAAAGTGGACACCGGAATGGGCCGTCTCGGAGTCCAGGCGCCGGCCGCGGAGATTGGCCGCGCGCTGGCTGGATGCCGCCACGCCGAGATGGAAGGTCTCATGACCCACTTCGCCTCCTCGGCAGACTATTCGAGCCCTCAAACAGACCATCAGATCGAGCTTTTCGAGCAGGTTTTGGCCCAGCTCCGCCGCGATGGCATCTCTCCACGCTGGATCCACATGGCGAGCAGCAATCCAGTGGCCTATGGCCGCCGGCAAGCGTTCGGCAACATGGTGCGCGTGGGACACGCCCTGTACGGCTACGTCTCACCTGCCAAGGGCGATGCACCGGCGCAAACTCTTGCGGTTCAGCCGGTCCTGACCTGGAAAGCGTCCATCCTCTCGGTGAAGGATCTTCCCAGGGGCGCCAGGGTCGGTTATGGGGGCACATTCCAGACCAGCAGGCCCTCGCGAATCGCGGTTCTGTCAGCGGGCTACGCCGACGGCGTACCGCATCGGCTGTCGAACCGCGGAAAGGTGCTTGCGGGCGGAAGACCTGCGCCGGTCATAGGCGCGGTTTCCATGGACCTCACCACCATCGACATCACCGAGACGCCCTGGCTCAAGCCCGGCGACACTGTCACCCTGCTGGGCCGCGAAAACGGATTTGAGATTAACGCCCAGCAGATCGCCCGGTGGGCCGGGACCATCTCCTACGTTGTGCTCTGCGGCATCAGCGCCCGCGTGCCCAGAGTCTACGTCTAATTTCCGCCCGGCCCTCCGGCCTGCCCGCCCGCCCCCCACCCAAGGCGCCTTCAGAGGCAATCCGGGAGACATAGGGCGCCTCTGGGCGTGGGCGCAACCGAACCCCAGCCGCGAATTCAGGTGAAATCCTGTCCTGGTGCGGCCACTATTCCTGTGTAGCCGCTATGCCGCGCCGTTTGCTTCTTGTGTTTTTCCTGGCAGGAGCCGCACTGTCTGCACAGGCGCCCGCCCAACGGCCCGATCCCCTCGCGCTGGCCTATGATGCGCTGCGGGAGAGGCGGTACCAAACGGCGATTTCGCTTTTCGAAGAGGCCCTGCGGCAAGCCCCGGACCGAGCTTCGGTGCGCAAGGATCTGGCCTATACGCTGCTCAAGGCCGGCGAGAGGGAAGCCGCGCGGAAGCAGTTCGCTGAGGCCATGCGGCTGGATCCGGAAGACTTACACACAGCCCTGGAGTACGCGTTCCTGTGTCACGAGACGGGCAAGACGGCCGAGGCGCGCCGCATCTTCGACCGGGTCCGAAACACCGCTACGGATGCTCAGATCCGGTCTACCGCACAGACGGCCTTCGAAAACATCGACCGCCCTCTTCGCGAAGGGATTGAGCGCTGGATCCATGCGCTCGCCGCCAACCCGGACGACTTCAACGCCCACCGCGAACTGGCTCAGCTCGCCGAAGCCCGCGGGGATCTGGAGCTCGCGGCCCGGCACTACCTCCTGGCCTGGCGGCTCCGCCCGTCCCAGAGATCACTCCTGGTGGACTATGGCCGCGCCGCCTTCGCAACCGGTCAACCTGAAGCAGCCCGCGCCGCCTGGATCGCCGCCATCTGGGGTGGGGAGCCGCGCGCCGCCGAGGCCGCTCGCAAGCTTTTCGGCTCGCGCTATCCCTTTGTTTACGAGTTCCGCCAGGCGCTGGAGCTGGACCCCGCGAATGCCGCGCTACGCAAGGAACTGGCTTATCTACTGGCGGCGATGGGGCGGGAGCACGAGGCTCAGGCTGAGCTGGCCAAGCTGACGGAGGCTGGCGAGGAGGGTGTGCGAGCCGCACAACCGGCGCGGCATTCCAGCCGGATCCGTGAGCTGGCTTTGAAGAGCTACCAGGCGGGCTATCTCAAGGACGCGTTGAAATATTCTCTGGCCGCTCAGGAAGAGGACCCTTTGGACTTTGAGGTTATCCTTCAGCTCGGCTGGACGTACAACCTCTTGGGACAGGATGATCAGGCGATCCGCTGGTTCCGCCTGGCAAGGAAGAGCCCGAACCCGTCTATCGCCGCCCAGGCCGGGAGAGCCTACCGGGCGCTCCGTCCCTCACAGGCCCGGATTCGGGTCTCCGCCTGGATGTTCCCCGTATACTCCTCCCGCTGGCAGGATGTGTTCGGCTACGGCCAGTGGAAGACCGAATGGAAGCTAGGCGCCCTGCCCGCCCGGCTCTATTTTTCGACAAGGGTGGTGGGCAACGGCCGAGAGCTCAGCGCGGGACCGCCCCCTCACCAGCTTCTCTCCGAAAGCGCGTTGATCCCCGCCGTGGGCCTGTCCACCGGCTATTGGCATGGCGCCATGCTGTGGGCCGAGGCGGGCGTCGCCACGAAGTACCGCAGCGAAACCAGGGGCCTCCCCAGACGCCGTGCCGATTTTCGGGGAGGCCTCGCTTTTTTCAAGGGATTCGGCCGCCTTTTGGGGGCCACGCAATCCGGCCCATATGTTGAAACCAACACCGACGTTGTCTATCTGTCCCAGTTTGAACGCAACGTGGTTCTTTACTATCAGAACCGCGCCGGCTACACCCTCCGCCCCTGGGCTGCACTAGGCGGGCTGCAAACACAGTGGTTCATGGCTACTCATCTCATCACCGACTCGCGCCGCCAATACTGGGCCAACGCTGTGGAAGCCGGCCCAGGCGTACGGTTCCGCTGGAGCCGCATGCCCCCGAACTGGCTGTTCAGCGTCAACTGGATCCGCGGACGCTACCAGCTTATGGAAAACAATCCCAACGAGCGCATGTACAACGACCTGCGTGTGGGCTTTTGGTGCTCGTTCCAGCGTTAACAGCATGCGCCGCCAGCCTGAGCACACGCCGTTCTGCGCCGCCCTTGGATTCCGCAGCCCGAACAGCGGGTGGCAAGCATACTTGCGCTCTACCGCAAAGGTTTTGCTGGCGGGCTTCGCATGTCTGCCGCTTCTCGGGCAGCACCTCCAGCCCAAGGTCTACGTAGCCTCCGCCGAGCCGGGGCCTTGGGTCAAGATCTTCTCTGCGGCAGGCATTTGTGCTTCTGCGGCTCCGCCGGAGCCCGAAGCTTCTCCCGCCACATGGCAAGCCCGGCTCCAGCAAGGCGAATGGCTGGTTCTGGAAGGCGACAGCCCGCTGGCCCGCAACTTCGGTTTCCGGCCCACCGGTCGAACCGTCACCGCCATCAGTCTGGATGACGAGCTACACCCCGAGGAGGATATTGTCTGGGAACATGCGGTGCGTGTGCCGGTGTTCGAAGTTCCACTGCATGCCCGCGTCTTCTCCCGGGAGCGCTGGAGCGGGGCGCCGCTTGTTAGTGGTTTCGCAACGGGCCGGGGAGGGATCGTTTGGACGGCCATTTCTCCGGGACCGCGCGGTTACGAACGTTTTCCCTTCCTGTTGCACGCTGCGGCCGAGCTTGGGCTCGATCCGCCCTTCCGCTCCCGCCGCCTCTGGGTCTTCTTCGATCCCTCTTACCGGCTGCGCGCCGATCTGAGTTACCTGGCTGCCCGCTGGCGGGGGCTGGGCGTGCGCGGCCTACACGTCGCCGCCTGGCATTTTCTTGAACCGGATCCATCGCACGACGCGTACCTACACCAGCTCATCGAAAGCTGCCACCGCCAGGGCATCCTCGTCTACCTGTGGCTGGAGTTGCCGCACGTGAGCGAGGCATTCTGGGACCGGCATCCGCAGTGGCGCGAGAAGACAGCCCTACAGCAGGACGCGCATCTCGACTGGCGCAAGCTGATGAATCTGGCCAATCCGGATTGCTTCCAGGCTGTAGTTCGGACGACCCGCGCGTTGGGAACGCGCTTCGACTGGGACGGGGTGAACCTCGCGGAGCTGTATTTCGAATCCCTGCAAGGTCACCACAATCCTTCGCGGTTCACTCCCATGAACGAGGATGTCCGCCGCGAGTTCCGCAATTCTGCCGGCTTTGACCCACACGAGCTATTCGACCCGATTTCGCCCCGCCACCTTTCGCGGAATCCTGGCGGACTGCGCAAGTTTCTGGACTACCGCGCCGGGCTGGCGGCTCGCATTCAGCATCAGTGGATCGAGGAATTAGCGCGGTGGCGCGAACGATCACCTCATCTGGACCTAGTTCTGACCCACGTCGACGACCGGCTGGACTCGTCCATGCGAGACGCAATCGGTTCTGATTCCGCCGCCTTGCTTCCCTTTGCGCGCCGCTACGGTTTTACCTTCATGGTGGAGGACCCCGCCACCGTGTGGCACCTTGGGCCCGAGCGTTACCAGATTCTCGCACGCCGGTACGCGGCGCGAGAATCCCACCCAGCCGGCCTCGCTGTGGACATCAACATCGCTGACCGCTATCAGGACGTCTATCCGACCAAGCGTCCTTCAGGGGTGGAGCTGCTTCAACTGGTCGACCGGGCGGCTCGGTCGTTCTCCCGCGTGGCGCTCTATTTCGAGAACTCCATTCACCGGCGGGACGATGTGTGGGTGTCCTCGGCTGCCGCCGCCGTGAAGAGCTTCGAGCCAACCGGCGGCGGCCTGGAGGTGGAATCGGCCGCCGGTTTCGGTCTTCGCTGGCAAGGGGAGGCGCTGCTCGATGGCAAACCCTGGCCCGCTGCCGGAGGCGAAACCCTGTGGGTCCCTCCCGGGCGGCACCGGATTACTGCGGCTCGCCACAGGATCCCGCTGCGCTTGTTGGACTTCAGCGGCACCCTTCTGAAGGCCGCCGTGCTGCCGGACGGCTTGGAGCTCTCTTACTTGAGCGAATCGCGCGCTTTCGCAATCCTGGATCAGGCCCCAGCGGAAATCCTATGGAACGGGAAACCCCTGAACGTCCCCGTTTGGAAGAACGGTCAAGAGTGGACCGTGGTTCTGCCGCAGGGGCGTGGGAAAATCAGGATCGTGGCGGGCGTTGGCCGCAGCGCTCTACGCTGAGCTGCGCCTCGGGACATGGGTCCCGGCCTAAAGCTATTGAAGCGCGACCCGCTCGCCCGGTTGGAGCCCCGAAAGGATCTCCGCCTCCAGCGGGTTCTTCATCCCGACCGCCACTTCGCGCCTTTCGAAGCCCTTGGCGGTCCGCACGCGGACATAGCTCTTATCGCCTTCGGTCCGCAAGGCGGTCAGAGGAACCAGCAGAGCGTTGTCCTTGTATGCGACGCGGATGGTCGCTGCGCCTGTCATGTCCGGGATCAGCCGCGGGTCTGCCCCGTGGATCTCAACCACCACAGGCACCGTGCGGATGTAGTAGTTTTCCCGCCAGCCTTGGACCGCCATCGCGCCGATACGCGAAACCCGCCCTGAGAATTCCAACTCAGGGAAGGCATCCAAAGTCACCTTGGCCGGCTGTCCCACTCGCAACTCCGAGGCCTCGGTTTGATTGGCCTGCCCTTCAAGCTGCATCGTGCTGGTGTCCACGATCTTCAGGATCACCTGCCCGGGCTGCACCTGGTCTCCGACCTGGTACTGCACCAGGTCGCTGCTGCCTGGGCGGGTGAAGGTTTGGATCACCACTAGCCCGTCCATGGGCGCCGTGAAGGTGTAGTTTTTCAGGTCGTTGCGGAGGCGTTCGCGGCGCCGCAATTGCTGCTGGTAGGTGATCTCCGCGGTCCGCAAATCGCACTCGAAGGAAATCTGCTTCAAGGGCAGGGCTTCCAGTTGCTGCTTGTAGGTGGCCTCGGCTTCCTCCAGAGCCAGACGGAGTATCTCGCGCTCGACTTCTGTCTTCACCTCAGCCGCGCTGTAGTCGTGGGCCGCCCGGTCCCGCGCAGCCTTGGCGGCGCGCACCGTCTGCTGCAAGTTCTCCCAATCCACGGCTTGGCGCGCCTTCAACGTCCTCAGGTTGGCCTCGGACTGGTTGAGGGTGTCTTCAAAATCGTCGATTTGCTGAAGCAGGTTTTCCGGGTCCAACTGGGCGACCACGTCCCCCTGCTTGACCTGCACGCCGCCTTCAATCAGCTTCAGCAGGGTGAGGGAGCCGCCTCCCCGGCCGCGTTGTTCCGGGACCTTGATATCGGCGTAGCGCCGGGCCGAGGTCTGCCCGGAAACACGGATGGCGCGCTCGATGGGGCCCAACCGCGCTTCTGCGGTCGGGATGCTGGCCAACTGAGCCGGCTTCATCCCTTCCGCGGGGCGATCGGCCAGCAGGTAGACAGCGCCGCCTCCGAGCACACCAATTCCAATCAACAGCCACAAATACCGCCCGGAAGACCGCCGGGGCCGCAGCTGGGCGCGCGCTGCTGAGGCAGCCGGAGGGCCGCCTGCCGATTCCGGCGTCGAATTGCTGAAAGAAGACATGCCTTTACTCACAGGGTACTACACCCACTATCTCCCTGATTGTGAAGGCGATCCGCACACCCGCCAGGTTACCCCGGGGTGGGCGTCCGCTTGCCGGTCAAGAGCCCCAGCTTGGCTGTAAGCCGCCAGAAACAAAAAGGTTAGGAGGTCTGAGGGGCGGCGCGCCACCAGGCTAGGCAAACAGTTCCTGAGCCCTACTCAGCCGAGCGGCGACCGGAATCCCTTGAGGGCACTGCACGGTGCAGGCGCGGCACTGACTGCACCGCACGGCCTGGGCCCAATCGGGGAGTTGTTGATAATGCTCCCGCCCCAACGGGAACTGCCCGTAGCTTTCGGCATACATGAGATAGCGCAAAATGTCGGCTACAGGCAGCCCCTGCGAGCACTGGCCCTCACAAGATCCGCACATCCGGCAGTACGAGTGCTGGATTCGCTCCAGCCGGAGGGCAAGCAGCTTTTGGTCGGCGGGGCCGAACGGCGCCGCCATCGCCTGGAGGTTCTGCTCCAACTGGTCGTGGTCGGTCATGCTGGGGATGGCGCAGTCGACGTTGGGGTTCCGCAGAACCCATCTCAAGGCGGCCACGGGGGCTCCAGGCCCTGTCACTTATAAACATCTGACC